>JBJMOX010000011.1:0-17318 GCA_045803515.1 Gemmatimonadales bacterium | reverse complement strand
GTGGACCTGAACGCCCTGGTGGCCGACGCGCACGGCCTCGTGCCCGAGGAGCTGGCCAAGGAACGCTGTCCCAAGTGCGGCTCTCCGATCGAGCTCAAGACCGGCCGGTTCGGGCCCTACCTGGCCTGCGTCAAGTACAAGGACACCTGCGACTACGTGAAATCGCTCCGGAAGGGCCGGGCGCCCGACCGGCCGACCGACGAGAAGTGTCACCTCTGCGGCTCGCCCATGGTCATCAAGACCGGCCGCTTCGGCGAGTTCCTGGCGTGCACCACCTATCCCGCATGCAAGGGCACCCGGGCCATTCCGCTCGGGATCAAGTGCCCCAAGTGCATCGAGGGCGACCTGGCCGAGCGGCGCACCAAGCGCGGCAAGTCGTTCTGGGGCTGCGTGCGCTACCCGGCGTGCGATTTCTCCACCTGGAACAAGCCGGTGCCGGACACCTGCCCTGAATGCGGCTGGATCGGCATGGAGAAGAAGGTCAGCAAGACCGAGGGCGAGACCCGGACCTGCCTCAAGTGCGGCCACAAGATGATCGTCGCCGAGCCCGAGGAGGTGGCGCTGGCGTGAACGCCACCGTTGTCGGCGGAGGGCTCGCCGGCTCGGAGGCGGCCTGGGCGCTGGCCGAGCGGGGCGTCCGGGTGACTCTCTGCGAGATGCGGCCGGTGGTGCCGACGCCGGCCCATCACACCGATCGACTGGCCGAGCTGGTCTGCAGCAACTCTTTCAAGTCGGTCGAGCTCGGCAACGCGCACGGCCTCCTCAAAGCCGAGCTGCGTGCGCTCGGCAGCCTGCTCCTGCCCTGCGCCGACGAGGCGCGAGTGCCGGGAGGCTCGGCCCTCGCGGTCGACCGCGAGCTCTTCTCCCGCGCCGTGCACGACCGGGTCACGGCCCATCCCAACATCACCCTGGCACGCGAGGAAGTACGCGCGCTCCCTTCGCCCGGAGTGGTCGCCACCGGCCCGCTCACGTCCCAGCGGCTGAGCCAGGCATTGGCGGCGCGGCTCGGCTCGGCGGCGCTCGCCTTCTACGACGCGATCGCCCCCGTGGTGGCCGACGACTCGCTGGATCACGAGCGGCTCTACGCCCTCTCCCGCTACGGCAAAGGCGAGGGCGACGATTATCTCAACGCCCCCATGGATGCGGCGGCGTACGAGCGCTTCCTCGACGCTCTGCTCGAGGCCGACCAGCACCAGGGGCACGACTTCGACGCGGTCCCCTACTTCGAGGGGTGTCTGCCGGTGGAGGAGATGGCGCGGCGCGGCCGGGAGACGCTCCGTTTCGGCCCCATGAAGCCGGTCGGCCTGCCTGACCCGCGCACCGGGCGGGAGCCCCACGCGGTGGTTCAGCTCCGCCGCGAGGACCGCGCGGGGCAGATGTGGAACCTGGTCGGCTTCCAGACCCGGCTCAGGATCCCCGAGCAGCAGCGGGTGTTCCGGATGATCCCAGGTCTGGAATCGGCGGAGTACCTGCGGTTCGGCAGCATCCACCGGAACTCCTACCTCAACAGTCCGGCCTGCCTCGGCCCCGCGCTCACCGCGTGCGACGACAACACACTCTTCTTCGCGGGCCAGCTCACCGGCGTGGAGGGCTACACCGAGTCGCTCGGGACCGGGCTCCTGGCGGGCATCAACCTGGCGCGGCGGCTTGCCGGCCGGCCCGCGGCCGTGCCGCCGCCGACCACGATGCTTGGTGGCCTGTATCGCTATCTCCGGGAGGCCGATCCCCGGCACTTCCAGCCGATGAACGCCAACTTCGGTCTGCTCGATCCGCTGCCGGCGAAGGTGAAGAAGGATCGCAAGAAGGAGCTGCTGGTGGAGCGGGCGCAGGCGGACTTCGAGGGTTTCCTGGAGCAGATCCGGTGAATCGCCTGAGCTCCCGATTCACCACGGAAACACGGAAGACACGGAAAACGACACGGAAACACACGGAAAAAAACAAAAGAACATGTTGTTGTTTTCCGTGGCTGTTTTCCGTGTCTTCCGTGTTTCCGTGGTGAAGCCGACACCTAAACCCACGACCATGACCGCCCGCACCGAGATCTCCGAGTTCCTGACCCACCTCGAGAAGGAGCGCGGCCAGTCGCCCCACACGGTCAAGGCGTACGGCCGCGACCTCGAGGCGTTCACGGCATTCTGCGACCGGCACTACGCCGGCGCCTGGGCCTGGAGTACCGTCGACCGGCTGGGGCTCCGCGGGTTTCTCGGCGAGCTGCAGCGGCAGGGGCTGGCCAAGCGCAGCGCCGCGCGCTCGCTCTCGGCGGTCCGCAGCTTCTACCGTTTTCTCCAGGAGAACCACGGCGTCTCCAACGGTGTCGCCCGCGCGGCCAAGGTGCCCAAGCTGGACAAGCGGCTGCCGACTTACCTGGACCGGGAGCAGACCGCTCGCCTCTTCGAGTGGGCCGAGGCACGAGCGGCCGGCGACGAGTTCGGCCCGACCCGCGATCTGGCGATCCTGGAGCTGTTCTACTCCACCGGCATCCGGCTCTCCGAGTTGAGCGGGATGAATCTGGAGGATCTCGATCTCCTCTCCGACCAGGCCAAGGTGCGGGGCAAGGGCCGGAAGGAGCGGATCGTGCCGGTGGGGTCGCGGGCAGTGTCGGCGCTGCGCCGCTATCTTAACCACCGGGAGGCCGCGGTGGCGCGGCCAGGCAGCGATCGGCGGGCGGTATTCGTGAGCGGACGAGGCAAGCGGCTGGGACCGCGCGGCGTCCAACGGCTGGTTCACGCCATGTTCGACGCGGTCGGAGGCGACAGCCTTCGGGTCCACTCGCTGCGTCACACCTTCGCCACCCACATGCTCGATGCCGGCGCCGACCTCCGCGCCGTGCAGGAGCTGCTGGGTCACGCGTCGCTCAGCACCACCCAGGTGTACACCCACACCAGCGTCGAGCGGCTGAAGAAGGTGTACAACCAGGCGCATCCGCGGGCGTAGGGGCATGTCGCGATCTGTCATCCCGAGCGAAGCGAGGGATCTTGGCCGCGATCCCGGACCGCCGCGACCGTCCGGGATGGTGAAGTAGATCCCTCGCTTCGCTCGGGATGACAGATCGGAACCCACTCGGAGTATCGGTCCAGTGACCCAGTTCCACGGCACCACCATCCTCGCCGTCCGCCGGGACGGCCGCGTCGCCCTGGGCGGCGATGGCCAGGTCAGCATCGGCGACACGGTCATGAAGGCGAAGTCGACCAAGGTGCGCGCCCTGAAGGGCGGCAAGGTGCTGGCCGGCTTCGCCGGCTCGGTGGCCGACGCGCTCACCCTGTACGAGAAGTTCGAGGAGAAGCTGGACCGCTACCCGGCCAATCTCCCGCGCGCGGCGGTCGAGCTGGCCAAGGACTGGCGAAGCGACCGGGTCCTCCGGCGGCTGGAGGCGCTGCTGGTGGTGGCCGACCTGGAGCACGCCTTTCTCCTGAGCGGCTCGGGCGAGCTGATCGAGCCCGACGACGGCATTGTGGCCGTGGGATCGGGCGGGAACTTCGCGCTGGCCGCCGCGCGGGCGCTCCTGCCCGTCGGCGGGCTCAGCGCCCGTGACATCGTGCAGCGCTCGCTCGAGATCGCGGCCGACATCTGCGTCTTCACCAACCGGAACATCACCATTCTGGAGCTGCCGGGCGAGAAGTGATATGACCGACATCGCTACCGACGTGACCCTTCCCGAGACCGGCGAGCCCGCCGCGCCCATCCCCTGGCTGGAGGAGATGCCACCGCGGCAGATCGTGGCGGAGCTGGACCGCTACATCGTGGGACAGGAGGCCGCCAAGAAAGCCGTGGCCATCGCGGTGCGGAACCGCTGGCGCCGGGCTCAGGCGCCGGATGACATCCGGGACGAGATCACCCCGTACAACATCATCATGATCGGCCCCACCGGAGTGGGGAAGACCGAGGTCGCGCGGCGGCTCGCCCGCCTGAGCGGCGCGCCGTTCATCAAGGTCGAGGCGTCCAAGTTCACCGAGGTGGGCTACGTCGGCCGCGACGCCGAGTCGATGGTCCGCGACCTGGTGGATGCCGCCATCAACATGGTGCGCTCCGAGCGGGAGGACGAGGTCTATCCTCAGGCCGAGCAGCGGGCGGACGAGCGGTTGCTCGACCTGCTGCTCCCATCCGCGCCCGCGCCGATGAAGTCCGAGGGCGCGGCCACCACGGCGAGCCCGGTGTTCGTGGTCGGCTCCAGCGGCCAGGCCCGCCCCGAGCGCGCCGCCACTCCGGAGGAGGAGCGGCGGCAGCGCTCCCGCGAGAAGCTGCGCGAGATGCTGGCCGATGGCCGGCTGGACGACCGGGAGGTGGAGATCGAGGTGGTGCCCCAGAGCTTCCCGATGATGGATCTGATCCAACCGCCCCAGGGCATGGAAGGCCCCGACATCAACTTCACCGAGATGCTGCAGGAGATGCTGCCCAAGCGGAAAAAGCGCCGCACGGTCAAGGTGCCCGAGGCCCGGCGGGTCATGATCGACGAGGAGCTCAAGAAGCTGGTCGACATGGACGACGTGGTGAACGAGGCGCTCGACCGGGTGGAGAACCACGGGATCATCTTCATCGACGAGATCGACAAGATCGCGGGGGACCGGGGCCAGGCGGGCGGGCCGGACGTCTCGCGCGAGGGGGTCCAGCGCGACCTCCTACCGATCGTGGAAGGCTCCACGGTCCAGACCCGCTATGGCTACGTGCGGAGCGATCACATCCTGTTCATCGCGGCCGGGGCGTTCCACGTCTCCAAGCCCTCCGACCTCATCCCCGAGCTGCAGGGCCGGTTTCCCATCCGGGTGGAGCTGCAGCCGCTCACCGAGCAGGACTTCATCCGGATCATGACCGAGCCGGAAAACGCGCTGACCAAGCAGTACCAGGCGCTGGTGGCGGCGGAGGGGGCGGAGCTGGACTTCACCGCCGGCGGAATCGCCGAGGTGGCGCGGGTGGCGTTCATGGCCAACGACCGGATGGAGAACATCGGCGCGCGCCGGCTGCACACCGTGATGTCGGCGCTGATGGAGGAGGTGCTGTTCGAGCTGCCGGACTACCCGGAGAAGAAGATCGTGTTCGACGCGGACACGGTGCGGGAGCGGCTGGCGAAGATCATCAACGATGATGATCTCAGGCGGTATATCCTCTAGCCCTGTTGAGGTGACTACGGAGTCATCACCTCCGTGGGAATGGCTCGATCGGTGTTGGTGCTGTCGCCGACCTGGCCATCGGTGTTACGTCCCCAGCAATACGCCGTTCCCAGCGTGGTAATGGCGCAAGTGTGGCCTGCACCTGCGCTGACCACAGCATAGCTCTGCGATCCGAGGACCTTTGTCGGAACCTGGCGCGGGTTGCTGGTTCCATCTCCCAGTTGGCCGTACGAGTTGTCTCCCCAGCAACGCAACTCCCGCGTTCCCGAGACGATCCCGCAAGTGTGGCCCTCGCCGGCGCTGATCGTCAGAAAACGGTGGTCACCCTTGACCGGCACCAGCGAGTCCCGGCCAATGAGCGATCCGTCGCCCAGACGCCCGTCCTGGTTCTGCCCAGTACAGTAGGCCAGTCCGTCGACGGACGCCGATCCTCCCCGGATCAGCCCACATCCGTGGAGCCCGCCCATGCTGATCGACTTGAATCGCAGTGATGTCGCAGCTGGGGTGGGAGCCGGCCGATCGATGGTCGAGCCGTCTCCAAGCTGGCCTTCGCCGTTCGCTCCCCAGCAGTAGAGCCGCCCGTTCAGCGAGTCGGCGCAGGTGTGGAATGTCCCGGCCCGCATCGAACGAAGTCGCATGCCGTGAGTCGAGGCAACCGGCTGGTGCCGGTCTGCAGTGGTGCCGTCGCCCACTTGCCCCGCGTGGTTGTCTCCCCAGCAGTAGGCCTGGTGCGCTGCGGTCCAGGCGCACGTATGGTCGCCTCCTACGGTCACGCCGCTGAAGGCGATGTCACCGGCAACCAGGGTTGGAACCTTCCGAGGCGTGGTCGTGCCATTTCCGAGCTGGCCGCGCCCGTTGCTGCCCCAGCAGTAAACCGAGTCGGCGGCCAGGCCGCACGTGTGGTCACCGCCACCTGACCCGGTCGCGATCGAGCTGAAGGTGAGATTGCCGGCCACCAATGTCGGCCTGAGCCGGATGTCGATAGTTCCATCACCCAATTGGCCCTTGTCGTTTCGGCCCCAGCAATACGAGCGGCCGTCGGTTCGAATGCCGCAGGTGTGAAGCGGGCCCGCGCTGATGGAGGCCCACGCGACAGTGCCACCAGGGACCGTGTTGCTGATCGCTGTGCTCAGCTCTTCGAGTACGTCTCCGCGTACGATCAATGCTCCGTCTCTCGCCTCCTCGGCGGCCTCCCGGAGTGCCTCCTGAGCCTCGGGCGTTCCGATGGCCGCAAGGCCGGACACGGCGCGTGACTGATAGACTGCTTCATAATTACTGAGAAAGTGACCGATATACCCTTCGTGCGTCACCGGCAGTGCGCGATGCTGCGCGGTCGCCCGGTTGGCGAGCTGCTGGTAGGTCTCCTCGAGCTGCCGTCGCAGGTTGGCTCTCTGACCCACCGACAACCCTCGAATCGCCTTGGCCAGCATCGGCACCACGCGATCGCGACGTGAGGGGGAGCGCAGCGAGTCGAGCTCGCCGTGGACGCATTCCTCGCAGAGAAGCCAGCGCCGCACCACGGCTCGATCCGCCTCGCCGGCTGTGCAGGCCCAGAGGAGGATGCACCCGGCACCGAGGATCCACGATCGGGGTCGAGGGCGGAGCGCGACCATCGGATCAGTGCACATCGAGGGCCGTCGGGGGGCAGGGGGCCAGCGCATCGCACGCCCGCGTGGGGGGGACCGTAGTCCCGGTCGTGATCCAGGAATCGTTCCAGATGTTCATGCGGACCACCTGTCCAACGCTCAGATGGTTTCGCGCGTTGGCCCCGAGAGGGCCATCCGGCGCGAGATTGTGCATCACATTGATGGTGCCGAGCGCGTCTCCCTCGTCGTTGAGTCCCAGCACATGACCGAGCTCGTGCGCCAGAGTAATGGGGGAGTGCCGAGTATAAGAGACATACACCACCGGTCCGGGGGTTCCGGTGAACCAGTAGTGGCATTGAATTCCTCGACTGCCGGGGTGCAGCGGATCGGTGGGAAAGTCGATCCAGTCGACGTAGTAGACGCTGACGGCGTTCTCCTCGTAGGCATAGTCGGTCTTGAGAGGATTCTTGGGTAAGGACCTCGGCGCAGCGCAGTCGAACGGATGGGCCCCCACCAGCTTCGAGAGGTCCGGTGTGGTGGGTGACAACGTCTTGTATGTCGCCTTGAGCTGGATCCCCACCCGGTTGAGCTCGAACACCGAGCTAGCCAAGTCGACATCAACCTTCGCCTGCGCCTCTGCGTCCGCCGCCACGTCGGCAATCAGTTGAGGAGTGCTCGTCAGCTGCATGCCCGACAGGATGGAGGGCGTGCGTCCTGTGACCGCGATGAATACGCGCAGCTCGAGTTGCCGCGGCGGGCCTAGGCTCAGCTGCGCGCGTGCGCCGGTGCCGGCCAACGAGGGCGAGAAGGCTCGCTGGAACAGCATTGCGTGACTGGATGAGAGCAGCGACAGGCTGCAGGGGTCCTGGGTTTGTTCGCCTACCTCGGCGCCGCCCACAAACGCCCGGGCGGCCCCCCAATGGCACGTTCCGGAGGACTGCTCCTCCAGCAGCACCACGTTGGGAGGGTCGCCGGGCCGGTGCTCTGCCTCGACCACGTCGCCCTTCGAGGTCGCGGCCGCCTCGTTGGCCCAGCGGGTCAGGGTGACCTGGTCCGTCAGGGTCGCGTCGTCGGCCTTCTGCGCCTCAGCCGTGGCCGTCGTCGAGCCTGTCGTCGGGAACGTCGTGACCGTCACCTTGCCGAAGTCGTCCGCGCTGCCCTCCGCGGTGGGTTTGAAGCTCCAGCGCATCGAGGGGAACCGGCCCGCCACGATGGTGCCGGCGGCATCACGGTACCAGCCGTAGAGCAGGAACTTGCGATCGGTCTGCGGCAGCTTTGGCGGGGTGATCTGCACTCCCTCGAGCTCGGTCTCGAGCGAGACGACCTTGGCGGTGCCGGCGGCGCTCTCGGTAGCGTCGCAGTTGCAGGGCTGGGAACAGCCGCCAGCTCCACCTCCGAGTAGTGCCACGAGGCCGAGCAACGGCAGGCGCACGCAGGGCCGTCCTCGGTTCATGGCTTGCCGTCTGGTGGCGGAGGCTTGTACCCGTCCGGCGGGCCGGGACAGATGATCCTCCCCGGGACTGCCGGGGCGGCCGCCGACTTGACGTGACAGAGTTGATAGGCCATCGAATCCAGGTACGGACGCAACTCGTCCCGAATGTAGGTCCTGACCTCGCTGTCCTTGGCTTGACAGCCTGTCAGGATCGTGCAGCCGATCAGCACCGCTCCAGCCCTGCCGCGAGTGAGTGTCATATCCGCCTCCTTCGGAGAACGTTGGATCCAATCCCCTTCGACCGGCCACTGTTATGGCTCACCTCGCGCGTCCCGCCGCATCACCGGTACCGAGCTCAGTGCATCGAGGCGATCCCGCCGGAAATGCGCAACCGCCGAAGTCGCTCCTGATAGCGTCGGACGAGATCCGGTCGGCCCATGCCCTGCGCGGCACGACGCCGGATCTCGAGGGCCGCGGGCAAGTATGGCAAATAGGCGATCGGCGCGGGATGATCGAAAACGCCGGCAATGCGGTGGGCCTCGGCGAAGTTGCCGCGCGCCAGGGCGAATCGAGCCATCACGAGATGCTCCACGGCCATGGGCTCCGCCAACCCCCATTCGAGCGCCTCGGCCGGGACGTTGACCCGCAGCGTGCGGAAGGTTTGGGCGGCGGTTTCGGTGTCCCCGCGAGCCAGTGCCAGGTGCCCCTCGAGTGCCTCCCGGACCGGTAACGATGCCGATTGGGTATCGGCGAGGAAGGCGGCCCTCAACCCCTTCAAGCGGAGCGTGTCGCCCCGGTGGGCATGCCACGCGACGAGCAGCCACCGGGTAGCAACGCTGATCCCCTCATAGTGCTCGCCGTACTGGCGGCGCCAGCCGGAGGCGACCACCTCCGCCTTCGCGTCCACCGGCGCTCCGACTAAGGCGTCGACCAGATACATGGCGGACGCGCGGCCCAAGCCGGACGCGACGGCCGCGTCGATCATCGGACCAACCTCGCCCTGACGATTCTGAGACATCACTATCCCGTGCAGCCCGATGAATGCCCCCCAGTGCAGGTCCTCTCGGGTCGAATCCGACAGCAGGGCCTCGAATCCTCGCTCGGCACACGCCTCCTGCGCGCCGGCCACTGACAGCGAGCGCGCCGCCTGCAGCACATCCATCGGGTTCCTCGACACTTCATGCTCCCAGGCCACGGCGGCAGGGCCGTCTCGAGCGCAATTCTGCATGATGGCCAGTTGATGTCCCCGCGAGCTGTCCGGGTCGAATCGGCGAAAGCGTTGGATCAGCTCGGCCGCCTCGGGCAGCTCGCCTCGACGTACGGCGATCTCGGCCAGATGGAAGAGCGGAGGAGCGAAGCCCCTGTCATCCCGCGCCGCCTTGGAGAATTCGCTGTGCGCCAAGGAATCGAGCGGGAGCGGAATGGCGGGCAGCAGATGATAGTACACCTCGCCGAGCAACATATGGCCTTCGGCCCATTCGGGGTCTTCGGCGATCGCCTTCGTCAACCACGCCATCGCGGTGTCGGCGCCGCCGTCGAGGTACGCCTGCAATCCCCGCGCGAATGCCCGCTGCTTGGAGGGGAGGAGTGAATCCCGGGCCAGCGCGACTGCGACAAGCTCCAGCGCATCGGGCCCCAGATTCTCCCAGCTCGCCGCCTGGGCTCCCTTGAGCGCGGCGAAAGCCATCGCCGAATCTTCTCCCACGGCCCGCCGGTACAACGCCAACGCATTGCGGAAACGGGAGCGCCGGTATTCGTGCTCCCCCTGAATCCAGAGTGCCGTCGCACTCGCCTTTCGGGCACTCAGGGCACTGAGGTCGATCGAGCGACCCGGATCGAGAAGCGCCGGCAAGAGTCTCGTCGCCGCTCTAAGCCCCAGCTGCACGGCCGACGCACTGTCCCGCGGGGCGCTCGCGCTTTCCTGCGCGACCACCGAGTCGCCTTTCGCGTCATGCAGGCGGAGAACGACCGTGGTCGAGTCGTGTGCGCCCCCCAGTACCGCCCCGTCGATGTAGTAGCCGGCACGCTGGGCGCGCGCAGCGTCCCGCAGCACGCTTGTCGGCACCAGCCCCCGATTGGCGGCCGCCAGCGGGCCGAGCCGCTGGGCCCCATCGATCCACTTGAGCGGTTGCGCGTGCTCCAGGGCCGCGCTGAGCATGATGGCGACGTCATACCCGGCGCCGCTGTCCGAACCGGCCAACATACGCTCGGTCAAGGGAAAGAGGACCAGCTTGTTGGGGTCGAGGGGCTCCGCCGTCGGGACGGCAAAACGCCAGATGACCACGCCCGACACGATCGCGACCCCGCCGAGGGCGCCGACCATCCTGCGCGCTTTCTGCCGAGACCGGCGGAGCGCCGGCCGCACGGCCGTGGCGACCTCAGCATCCGGGCCCAGCGCGGCGACGAACTGCTCTGCTGACCCAAACCGATCCGCCGGGACCTTCGCCAGGGCAGCCTGAATGGCTGTCTCGATGTGAGCGGGAATGGTGGAGCGCACCACCCGAAGCGAGCGCGGCTGATCGTACATGTGTCGGGCAATGACTGATTGCGCGGTCGGACCGGTAAACGGCGGCTCCCCCGAGAGCATTTCGTAGAGCACACACCCAAGCGCGTAGATATCGCTGCGGCCGTCGACCTTGCCGCCATACGATCCCTGCTCCGGGCTCATGTACTCCGGGGTGCCGACGATCAGGCCGGACGACGTGAGCGTCTTGCCGCCGAGGGTGGTGAGCACCCGTGCGATGCCGAAATCGGCCAGGAGGGCATGGCCAGCATCCAGTAGAATGTTCCCGGGCTTCACGTCGCAGTGCACCAGGCCCCGCGAGTGCGCGTACGACAAGGCTTCCGCCACCTCGCCCGTGATCCGCAGGGCCTCATCCAACGGAAGCTGCGTTTCCTGGTTCAGCCTCGCCCGCAGTGACGGACCTTCGACATGCGGCATGACATAGTAGAGGACCCCGTCCGCATCTCCCGAGTCGAAGAGGGGCAGGATATAGGGATGCTTCAATTGTGCTTCGATCTGGATTTCCCGAAGGAATCGCTCACCAGACACCGCGCTCGCGAATTCGGGCTTGAGCACCTTGACGGCGACGTTGCGGTCGTGCCGCAGGTCGCGGGCGAGATACACGACCGCCATTCCCCCTCGGCCGATCTCGCCCTGAATAGCGTATCGGTCGGCCAGCGCGGTGCGCAGGCGATCAGCAGCGTCCACGAGCCAATCGGCTCCTGAGGGGGATCACCTACAATAGAGCGTGGTCCCGGTCCCCGCCAGAGAGGAGAAACTCCTGTACGGGTTGAGCGCTCGTCCCGGTTAGCTCTCGAGTTGCCTGCACAACGCTCCGGCGCTCACCGGCCGCCTCTCCGGCTCCTTCGACAGGGCGGTAAGGATCGCCCGATCCATACCGACCGGGATGCTCGGCCTTACCGTGCGGATTGGCCGCGGCTGCTCGCTCAGTTGCCGCGCGATGACAGCTTGTGCCGTTGGCCCGTTGAATGGCCGGTCGCCAGTCACCATCTCGTACACCACGCACCCCAGCGCATAGATGTCGCACGCGGGGCGCAGGTCCTCCTCCCCCATCGCCTGCTCCGGGCTCATGTAAGCCGGCGTGCCGATCACCAGCCCGCTCGATGAGAGCGGCTCCAGCGCGGCTCGATCGATGGCGCGCGCCAGACCGAAGTCGCAGACCATTGCGCGATCTTCCTCAAGCAGGATGTTCTCGGGCTTGATGTCGCGGTGCAGGACGTTCTGACCGTGCGCGTAATCGACCGCAGCCGCAACATCCCTCGCGATCGAGAGCACCGCCGCCATCGGCAGCTGGCCCTCCCGCTCCAGCCGCGACCGCAGAGTTTCCCCATGGACGTAGGGCATCACCAGGTACAGCAGCGCCCCAGCCTCGTCCGAGTCGAGTATCGGGACGATTTGCGGATGTCGCAACTTGGTGAGGATCTCGATTTCACGGTTGAATCGTTCGGGTCCCAGCGCTGCCGCGAACTGGGGATGCAGGACCTTGATCGCGACCGCCTCCCGGTCGTCCGCCCGCTCCGCCAGGAAGACCGTGGCCATCCCCCCACGCCCGAGCTCCCGCTCGACCCGGTACCGGCCTGCGAGAGTCGCGCCGAGCGCGGCGGAGATGTCCTTCACAGGAGCACGCCCTGAGGGAAACAGCGGCACATGGCAGGAACCCCGATCCGGAGGGCAGGGACTCGATTCCCTAACCTACGGGCAGACCCGATCTCGGCAATGGATGGGCGTGCGTCTGGTGCCTACGCCCGCACCCGCCCGATGGTGAATTGAAACGTCGCCCCCTGCCCCAGCATCCCCTCCGCCCAGACCCGCCCGCCGTGGCGATGGATGATCCGCTGCACGGTGGCCAGCCCGATCCCGGTTCCCGGAAACTCGCTGGCCCGATGCAGCCGCTGGAACGGGCCGAACAGCCGGCTGGCGTACGCCATGTCGAATCCGGCACCATTGTCCCGGACGAAGTAGGCCGGCTCCCCTCCCGCGTTGGTCACCCCGAACTCGATCCTTGCGGCCGGTGTCCTAGCCGTGAACTTCCAGGCGTTCTCCAGCAGGTTGGTCACCGCGATGCGGAGCAGCTGGCCGTCGGCGGCGACCGTAATGCCGGGGCGGATCTTCACCTCCACCTGCCGGTCCGGCTCCGCCTCGCGCATCCGGTCGAGCAGGAGCGTCACCAGCCCGCTCAAGTCCACCTCCTGCTCCCGCATGTCGGCGCGGGTGACGCGCGCCAGGTAGAGCACGTCGTCGATCAGCCGGGACATCTGCTGGCTCGCCTCGCGGACCCGGTCGAGATAATGCCGACCGGCATCGTCGAGGCGATCACCCTGGCTCTCCTGGACCGCGCGGCTGAAGCTCTCGATCCGCCGGAGCGGCGCCCGGAGATCGTGCGACACCGCGTAGCTGAAGCTCTCCAGCTCGCGGTTCTTGTGCTCCAGGTCCCGCACCAGCTCCGCCCGCGCCTCGGCGAGGTCGCGCGCCTCCAGCTCGCTGGCCTGCAGCAGCTGCGCCTGCCGCCTGAGCTGTTCGGATTTCTTGGCCAGCTCCACGAAGACCGCCACCTTGGAGCGTACGAACTCCGGCACCACCGGCTTCACCAGGTAGTCGACCGCGCCTACGGCGTACCCCCGCATCGCCTGGGTCTGGCTCTTGTCCGCGGCGGTGAGAAAGATGATCGGTGTGTGTCGCGACTTGTCCCGCTGCCGGATGAGCGTGGCCGTCTCGAAGCCGTCCATCTCCGGCATCTTGACGTCCAGCAGGATCACCGCGAACTCGTGGGTCAGGAGCAGTTTCAGCGCCTCGCGACCCGAGCCGGCCGTGATCAGGTTCTGACCCAGGCCCTGCAGCATGGCCTCGAGCGCCAGGACGTTGGCCGGCTGGTCGTCGACCAGGAGGATGTTGACCCGGTCGGCGGCGGCGGCGGGGAGCGAGACCGGCGGAGCCGCGGACATGGTCTCCGGCCCTCCCTCGGTCATCGGTACAGCCATACCCTGAGCAGCGAGAGGAGCTGGTCCATGTCCACCGGCTTGGCGATGTAGTCGGACGCGCCGGCCTCGATGCACTTCTCCCGGTCGCCCTTCATGGCCTTGGCGGTCACGGCGATGATCGGAAGGTGCCGGTACGTGGACATCTCGCGGATGGCTCGCATGGTCTCGTAGCCGTCCATCTCCGGCATCATCACGTCCATGAGCACCACGTCCACCTCCGTCTCCTGCAGCCGGCCGATGCCCTCCCGGCCGCTTTCGGCATACACCACGTTCATCTCGCTCCGCTCCAGGAAGGTGGTCAGGGCGAAGATGTTGCGCACGTCGTCGTCGACGATCAGCACGGTCCGGCCGGTGAGGGTGGGATCGGTCCGGTGGAGCTGCTCCAGCATCCGCCGCTTGCCCTCGGGCAGGTCCGCGGTGACCCGGTGGAGGAACAGCGCGGTCTCGTCCAGCAGCCGCTCCGGCGAGCGGGCGCCCTTGATCACCACCGACTCCGCCATCCGGCCGAGCTCCGCCTCCTCCCGGGAGGTGAGCTGCTTCCCGGTGTACACGATGGTCGGCAGCTTCCGGAGCCCGATCTCGCTCTTGACCCGGGTGATGAGCTGGAAGCCGGTCATGTCGGGCAGGCCCAGGTCGAGCACCATGCAGTCGTAGCGCCCGGCCTGCAGCGCCTCCAGCGCCGCCTCGCCGCTGCCGACCGCCGTGGTCTGCACGTCGCCGGCCCCGATGAGCTCGATGATGCTCCGCTGCGCCGTCGCGTCGTCCTCCACCACCAGCAGGCGCTTCACCGGCCGCTCGATGAATTCCTGCAGGTTGGTGAGCGCCTGGCTCAGCGACTCCTTGGTGGCCGGCTTGGTCAGGAAGTCGATGGCGCCGAGCCGGAGCCCGCGTTGCCAGTTCTCGTCCACCGAGATGATGTGCACCGGAATGTGGCGGGTGGCCGGATCGTGCTTCAGCCGGTCGAGAATGGTCCAGCCGTCCGCGTCCGGGAGCCGGAGGTCGAGGGTGACCGCCGTAGGCTGATATTCGCGGGCCAGCGCGAGCGTGCGGTCGGCCCGGTGCGCGACCAGGCCCTTCCACCCCTGGTCGCGCGCCAGATCGAGCAGGATCTGCGCGAAGTTGAGGTCGTCCTCGGCGATGAGGAGGATGCGGTCGCCCTCCTCGAGGATGCCCCGGTCGTCCGCGACGCCGCGCTCGACCACCGGCGCCAGCATGACGCGCGGGCTGGGAGTGGACAGCCTGGTCGTCTCGCCGCCGGACTCGGCGCCCTCGCCAGCGCCATCGGAGCCGGCCGCCGGCGCGGAGGCCGGCTGCGTCGGGTAGATGAGCGGCAGGTACAGGGTGAAGGTGCTGCCCTCGCCCGGCGTGCTCTCGATCCGGATCTCGCCGCCGAGCAGCCGGGTGATCTGCCGGCTGATCGAGAGGCCGAGTCCGGTGCCGCCGTACTTCCGGCTGGTGCCGGTGTCGCCCTGCTGGAACGCCTCGAAGATGACGCCGTGCTTTTCCTTGGGAATCCCGATCCCGGTGTCGCTCACACTGAACGCCACCACCACGTTGGCGGCGTTGAGCAGCTCCTGCTCCGCGTTCCAGCCTCCCGTCGCCAGCGAGGCCTTGAGCGTGACGGTGCCCCGCTCGGTGAACTTGAACGCGTTCGACAGCAGGTTCTTGAGCACCTGCTGCAGGCGCTTGGTATCGGTCTGCAGCGCGGGGGGAAGGGCAGGGTCGATGTCGACGTCGAAATGCAGGCCCTTGAGATCCGCCATCTGCCGGAAAGTGCTCTCGACGAACTTCCGCACTTCGCCGAACGACACCGCGGCGATGTCCACTGCCATGGTGCCGGACTCGATCTTGGAGAGATCCAGGATGTCGTTGATCAGGTCGAGCAGGTCGGACCCCGAGCTGTGGATCGTCTGGGCGAAGCCGACCTGCTTGGTGCTGAGGTTCCCATCGGCATTCTCGCTCAGGATCTGGGAGAGGATGAGCAGGCTGTTGAGCGGGGTCCGGAGCTCGTGCGACATGTTGGCCAGGAACTCCGACTTGTACTTGGAGATGAGGGCCAGCTGCTCGGCCTTCTCCTCCAGCGCCACCTTGGCCTGCTCCACCTCCTTGTTCTTCCACTCCACCTCGGCCTTCTGGCCGGCCAGCAGGTGGGCCTTGACCTCCAGCTCGGCGTTGGTGGACTGCAGCTCGTCCTGCTGCTTGCGCAGGAGTTCCTCGGATTTCTGCAGCGAGCGGGTCTGCTGCTCCAGCCGCTTGTTGGTCTCGGTGAGCGCCTCCTGCTGGGCCTGCAGGCTCTCGGTGAGCGCCTGGCTCTGCTTCAGCAGCTCCTCGGTCCGCATGTTCGCCGCGATGGTGTTGAGCACGATGCCGATGCTCTCGGCGAGCTGTTCCAGGAAGGTAAGGCGGATCTCGTCGAACTCGTCGAAGGTGGCGAGCTCGAGCACCGCCTTGGTCTCGCCCTCGAACAGCACCGGGAGCACCACCAGGCTTCGCGGCGGCGCCTCGCCCAGTCCGGAGCTCACCTGGATGTAGTCGTGCGGCACCTGGCTCACCGTGAGCATGCGCCGGTCCTGGGCGCATTGGCCCACCAGCCCCTCGCCCATCTTGAAATCGGTGGCGGCCTGCGCGCGATCCTTGTAGGCGTAGCTCGCCAGCAGCTTGAGCGCCGGGGTCTCGCCCCCGCTGTCGACCACGTAGAAGACGCCGTGATGGGCCGTGACCAGCGGGGCCAGGTCGGAGAGGATGAGCTGCGACACCGCCGCCAGGTCGCGCTGGCCCTGCAGCATGCGGCTGAACTTGGCCAGGTTGGTCTTGAGCCAGTCCTGCTCCATGTTCTTGCGGGTGGAGTCGCGGAGGTTGCGGATCATCTCGTTGATGTTGTCCTTGAGCTCCGCCACCTCGCCCAGCGCCTCGACCGCGATCGACCGCGTCAGGTCGCCCTTGGTCACCGCCGTCGCCACGTCGGCGATGGCGCGCACCTGCGTGGTCAGGTTGGCGGCGAGCTGGTTCACGTTGGCCGTGAGGTCGCGCCACACGCCGGCGGCGCCCGGCACGCGGGCCTGGCCGCCGAGCTTCCCTTCGACGCCCACCTCGCGGGCCACGTTGGTGACCTGGTCGGCGAAGGTGGCCAGCGTGTTGGTCATGCTGTTGATCGTGTCCGCCAGGGTGGCGATCTCGCCCTTCACCTCCACCCGGAGCTCCTGCTTGAGGTCGCCGTTGGCCACGGCCGTCACCACCTTGGCGATGCCGCGGACTTGGCTGGTCAGGTTGTTGGCCATCCAGTTCACGTTGTCGGTCAAGTCCTTCCAGACGCCGGCGACGCCCACCACCTGCGCCTGCCCACCCAGCTTGCCTTCCGTGCCGACCTCGCGCGCCACACGCGACACCTCCGACGCGAACCCGTTCAGCTGGTCCACCATCGTGTTGATGGTCTGCTTCAGCTGAAGGATCTCGCCGCGAACGTCGACGGTGATCTTGCGGGACAAGTCGCCACGGGCCACCGCGGTGGCGACCTCGGCGATGTTGCGGACCTGACCGGTGAGGTTCGACGCCATCGAGTTGACGTTGTCGGTCAGGTCCTTCCAAGTGCCGGCGACGCCCTTCACGTAGGCCTGCCCGCCGAGCTTGCCCTCGGTGCCCACCTCGCGGGCCACGCGGGTCACCTCGGAGGCGAACGAATTGAGCTGGTCCACC
>JBJMOX010000088.1:0-13107 GCA_045803515.1 Gemmatimonadales bacterium | reverse complement strand
TGCGCTTCCGGCTGCGGCTCGACGATCGCGATCTCCTGTTCGACACGATCCCCCGGCCCGCCGGCCCGTTGCCGGATGGGGTGCGTCTCCTTTCCGTCGAGAAACTGCCGCGCCGGCCCGACCGGATCTTCGTGGGAGTGGCACGCCTCGC
The DNA here is from genome assembly GCA_045803515.1 of Gemmatimonadales bacterium. Lineage (GTDB taxonomy): Bacteria > Gemmatimonadota > Gemmatimonadetes > Gemmatimonadales > GWC2-71-9 > CAVVWJ01. Next base: position 12,956 of record JBJMOX010000088.1, on the reverse strand, counting down.
CTTCTACCGTCCCGGGCCGCAGGCGGTGCCGGTCTTCTCGCTCCCGTTCATGCGGGCCGTGAAAGGGATCGAGCACGGGCTGGTGTTGAGCGACAGCGCCTTCGTCGAGATCGCGCCGGTGCTCGACGCCGGCAATCCGTCGCTGCGCGACATTCGGGAGCTGGCCCGTTCCCCGGTCTCCGGCCTGCTGTGGTGGAGCATCGCGGCTGGGCTCGCGGTGGCCGCGGTCTGGCTGGTTCGGCGCCTTCGGCGGAGGGCGCGGGCGGTGGCTCCGCCGGCCATGGAGCCGAAGCCGGTCCCGCCACCCCCGCCGGATCCCTACCGCGTCGCGTTGGTGCGACTCGGTGAGATCCAACGCTCGGGCTGGCCGGCGCAGGGCCGCGTGGCACAGCACTACGATGCGGTGACCGACGCGCTCAGGGAGTACCTCGAGGCAGCCGAATCGTTGCCGGCCGGGGAGCGCACCACCTCCGAGCTCCTCTGGGCGCTGCCGCCGCACCTGGTCGAGCGCGGGCTGCGCCGGCGCTGCGAGGATGTGCTGGACGAGGCCGACCTGGTCAAGTTCGCCCGCGTCCGGCCGAGCGCCGGGGACGCGGAGGCGTTCCTGCAACGGGCGCGCGAGCTGCTCACCCGGTGGCACGACGCCGGGTCGCGCGCGGAGGAGCTCGATGCGGTTCGCTGATCCCGGGTTCCTGCTCCTGCTCCTGTTCCCGGTGGGGTACGCCACCTGGCTCTGGCTCGGCCGCCGCCGGCCGCCGGTGGAGCGGATCGGGTTCTCCGGCATGGCGTTTCTGGACGACCGTCCGGCCAGCCGGCAGGTGCGGCTGCAGCAGCTCCCCCTGGTGCTCCGGGTCGCGGCGCTCGCCCTGCTGGTCCTGGCACTGGCGCGCCCCCAGCTTCCCCACGAGGTGCGGGAGATCCGCAGTCGGGCGCGGAACATCATGCTCGCACTGGACATCTCGAGCAGCATGAAGGCGAGCGACTTCAAGCCCGGGAACCGGCTGCAGGTGGCGCGGCGGGTCCTGAGTGAGTTCGTCGCCCAGCGCGAGGGCGACCTGCTCGGCCTGGTGATCTTCGCGGGCCGCTCGTTTCTCCAGGCGCCACTGACCCCGGACATCGATCTCCTGGGAAAGACCCTGACCCGCGTCGATATCGGGATGCTGCCCGACGGCACCGCCATCGGGACCGCGCTCGCCACCTGCCTCAACCAGCTCAAGGACCTGCCACCCAAGGCGAGCGTCATCGTCCTCATCACCGATGGTGCCAACAACACCGGTCAGCCGTCGCCCTATGTGGCGGCGGAGGCGGCACGCGCCATCGGCGTCCGGATCCACACGATCGGCGTGAGCGCCGCCGACACCACTCGTCCCGATAGGCAGTTCATCTGGCGGTGGGGCCGCACCCCCGACCGGCTCACCAGTGCCGACGAGCGGGTGCTGCAGCGGATCGCGAGCCGGAGCGGCGGGGAGTACTTCCGGGCCACCGATCCCGAGACGCTGTCCCGGATCCTGGCGAAGATCGATCCCCTGGAGCGCCACGACGTCCGGATCAGCGAGACCCGGGACTATCGCGAGCTCTATCCCTGGCTGCTGTCGCCCGCGCTGCTCCTACTCGCGGCCGACCTGCTGCTCGGCGCCACCCGTTTCCGGGGTGTGCCATGAGGGCGCGATGAGCATCGCCGCACCGGTCGGACTGCTCCTGCTGATCGTGCTCGTGCCCGCAGCCGTGTGGCTGGTGATGCGGCGCGAGCGGGAGCGGCGGTCCGCCCTTCGAAGCTTCGGAGATCCCGCCTTGCTGGCTCTCGGCTCGGTCATGGCCGACGATCGGACCCTGGCCCTGCGCGGCGGACTCCAGGTGGCGGCCCTCGCGTTCGGCCTCCTGGCGCTGGCCCGGCCTGAGCTGGGCGAGAAGCGCGCGGAGCTGGCCCGGCAGGGACGCGACGTCCTGCTGGCGCTCGACCTCTCGCGATCGATGACGGTGCAGGACGTGTCGCCCTCGCGCCTGGCGGTAGCCAAGCGGGCGGCGTGGGAGACGATCTCCGCCAACCCGGGCGACCGGGTCGGATTCCTGGTCTTCGGCGGGAGCGCGTTCCTGCAGCTGCCGCTCACCTCGGATCATGCCGCGCTCCGGCTCTTCCTCGATGCCGCCACGCCCGACGATCTGGGTGATCCGGCGACCGACATCCCTACCGCCCTCAGTACCGCCGCCAGGGTGTTCGAGCACGAAGGCGAGCGCGGACACCGTGCCGTGCTGATCGTGTCCGACGGTGAGAGCGGCGAAGGCGATCTGGACGACGCCCTCGCGGCGCTCCGTAAGGCACAGATTCCGGTGTTCGCCCTCGCCATCGGCACCCGCGCAGGTGGACCGGTGCCGGCGGACAGCTCGGAGGCGCCCGAGCGCTTCCACCGGGATCACATCGGGCGGATCGCCGTGTCCCGGATGGAGGAGGGGGAGCTCAGGCGGGCGGCGGAGGCGACCGGCGGCGCCTTTGCCCGATGGGACCAGCCCGCGCAGCGGCGCGCGCTCACCGCCGCGCTGGGGAGGCTCGAGTCGCGCACGCTCTCCGCGCGCCAGTCGCGGGAGCGCGCCGATCGCTTCCAGTGGCCGCTCGCCCTGGCGGTGCTCGCTCTACTGGGCGAGCTGGGACTTCGAGCACGTCCCCGCCGGCAGCGTGCTGCATCAGTCCTGAACCGGGCCGCGGCCGCGGCCCTGGTGCTGCTCTCGGTCGGCACGGCCGGGTGCGGTCGCGGCGTTCTCGAGGCGCGCCGCGGCGAGCAACGCTACGAGGCGGGCGACTTCGCGGGAGCGGCGGCGGCCTTCGATCGGGCGCTCGCCGCCGACAGCACACCGGCCCGGGCATACAACTCCGGGAACGCACTCTACCGGCTGCGCCGCTACGAAGACGCCGCCAGGCGCTACCGCCTGGCGGCAGCGTCCAAGGAACTGCGGCAGCGGAGCGTGTACAATCTGGGCAACTCACTGGTGCGGGCCGCGGAGGAGGCGCCAGGGCATCCCGAGCCACTGCGCGAGGCGATCCGGGCGTATGAGGAAGCGCTGCAGCTCGACCCCTCGGATGTGGCGGCGAAGTGGAACCTGGAGCTCGCGGTCAAGCGGCTCACCGATGACCGAACCTCGGGCGGCTCACCGGGACGCGGCCGCAACGCGGACTACGGGCGGGGGAACATGAACAACCCGGGGTACGAGGGGAATCCGGAGGCGGCCGTCGGGGCGATGGCTGGGGGCGGCTTCGGAGCGGCCGAAGGAGAGACGGCGAAGGAGTTGAACCAGGACCAGGCGCGGCAGTTGTTGGAGACGGTGCAGCGTCAGCAGCTCACCAGCCATGAAGGGAGACTGCCCAAGTCGGGGGCGACCGGGGCCCAGGATTGGTGATCAGGCGACCGGTTCCCATCCCGATCGTTCGGCGTCGGTGAACTCCGGGTGTACCACCCGCCCCTCGTCCGAGGACTGGATGCCGGCCTCGATGATTGCCATCACGGTGGTTGCCTGCTGCGGTGTCACCGGGGACGGTCCTTCTTCTCGGACGGACTCCCGGATTGCCATGTAATAGCGGAGATAATTACCTGCTGGTGTGGCGATCTCGGTCGGCGTCCTCACCTCTCCGGGAACGAAGATCAGCGGATCCGGGTCGCGGCCCCATTCGGGGGCGGCGGGATTCTGGCCGGAGACCAGTTGCTCTTCCTGCGGGTCACCCTGGCGTTTGAGGAGGGTCCCCTTGGTGCCTCGCACGAGGAAACGCGTCGCAGGGGCTGCTGCCAACATGCTGGACTCCAGGAGGACCCGCTTCCGGCCATAGCCGAGCACAGTCTGAAACCAGTCGATGGTCGATCCACCCATGCGCTGGACCTGAAGGTCCGCCTGGACGGTCTCAGGAGGACCGAACAGAACAAGGGACTGGTCTATCAGATGCGGAGCGAGATCGTACCAGATGCCCGCTCCCGGACCTGCACGCTCCCTCCAGCGGTCTCGGATCTCCGGACGGTACCGGCTGATCTCCGACCTGACCTCGGCGACCTCGCCGATCCGCCCCGCGGCGAGCTCCCGGGCAATCCCTAGAAAGTCACTGTCCCAGCGACGATTCTGGAACACGGAGAGGACGCGTCCGGTCTCGACCGACCTGGCCGCGAGCCCACGGGCCTCCGTGAGGGTAAGGGTGAACGGCTTGTCGACCACCACATGCTTGCCGGCGCGTAGGGCTGCCTCGGCAAGGCGGGCGTGGGTCTCGTTGGGCGTCGCGATCACGACCAGATCGACGTCAGCGTGTCGGATGGCAACCAGCGGATCAGCGATGACGTCGGCTCCGGCGTACGCCGATGCCGCCTGGTTCCCCTGGCGCGAAGCGATGACGGCCAGCCTGAGTCCGGGCGTCGCCGAAATCAGAGGCGCGTGGATCACGCGGCCTGCGTAACCGAAGCCGATGAGCGCCACCCGAACTTCGCTGCCTGGTTTCACCTTTTTGGTCATTGCTCCGCTCGGGATGACTGTTCCGTCCACGCCGCGCTCCTCACCTCCCCGGTCCTCGGTCTTGCGCCCCAAGCCCCGATCGCGTATTGTGCGATCGACAACTGAAACTCGTGGTCATTTGCGGCCTATTGCAGCCACGTAAAACAAATGCTAAAAAGCCTCGCGTCCCGAGTGTCTTTTTGGCACCGGGCGCTTCTTCTTTTCGGGCCCGTGCCGAGACCACGGAGCGTGAGGCGGAGATCAGCCTCATGACAAGCACACTCGACCGGCCGTCCTTCACTCCCGGCAAACCGGCAGCAGCATCGGGCCGGGGCCTCCGGGTCCTTCCGCTGGCCTGCAAGCTCTGTCACACGACGTATCCGGGCAGCGCCTCGGCCACCTGCGAGGAATGTCTGGGGCCGCTCGAGCCGGCGTACCCATCCGGGCGCGCGCTCCCCGGCGCGGCTCAGATCGCGGCCCGGGCTCCATCGCTCTGGCGCTATCGTGAGTGGCTCCCCTTCGAGGGCGAGCCGGTCCACTCGCTCGACACCGGCTTCACCCCGTTGCTCGACAGCCCTCCCCTGGCGCGTCTCCTCCGAGTGGCGCGGGTCTGGGTGAAGAACGATGCCGTCTCCCACCCCTCGCTCTCGTTCAAGGATCGGGTGGTGGCTTCGGCCCTCAACGCGGCGCATGCGCTCGGCCTGGACACGGTTGGCTGCGCCTCCACCGGCAACCTGGCCAATGCCGTCGCCGCCCAGGCCGCGCGGGCCGGGCTTCCTGCCTGGATCTTCATTCCGCACGACCTCGAGCTGGCCAAGGTGGTAGGGACCCTGGTCTACCATCCGCACCTGGTGCGGGTCCGCGGCACGTACGACGACGTGAACCGGCTCTGCTCCCAGGCGGCCGATCGCTTCGGCTGGGGCCTGGTGAACATCAACTTGCGGGGCTACTACGGCGAGGGCTCCAAGACCATGGCCTTCGAGATCGCCGAACAGCTCGGCTGGCGGCTGCCCACCGCCGTGGTGGCCCCGATGGCGGGAGGATCGCTGCTGACCAAGCTGGAGAAAGGCTTCCGGGAGTTCGGCGAAGCGGGACTGGTCTCGGGTCCCCCGCCGCGGCTCTACGGCACACAGGCGACCGGCTGCGCGCCGATCGTCGAGCTGGTGGAGCGGGGTGGGGAAGTGATCGAGCCGGTGATCCCTCGCACCATCGCCCGCTCGCTCGCCATCGGCAATCCGGCCGACGGGCGCTTCGCCGCCCAGGCGATTCGCGCCAGCGGCGGCTGGGTGGCCGGGGTCTCGGACGACGATCTGGTGAAAGGCATCAGGCTCCTGGCCGAGTCGACCGGAGTGTTCACCGAGACGGCCGGTGGGGTGACCGTGGCCGGTGCGCTCGCGCTGGCGCAGGCGGGGCGGTTCCGGCCGGACGACGAGGTCGTGCTCTGCATCACCGGTAACGGGCTCAAGACTATCGATGCGCTCGAGGGCACCCTGCCCGAGGCGCCCATCATCAATCCCAAGATTCGCGAGCTGGAGGCTCTCCATGGCCGTGACTTTTAGTCTCCCAACCGTTCTGGCCCGGCTGACTGACGGACAGGCGACAATTCAGGCAAGTGGCACGACGCTGGGCGACGTGGTGGCGGAGATCGCGGGGCGCTTTCCCCGCCTGGCGCCCCGCCTGAGGGACGAGGCCGGCGGTCCCTACCCGTTCGTGACGTTCTACCTCAACGACGAGGACATCCGCTTCCGCGACGGCTTCGCGACCCCGGTGCGGGAAGGCGACGAGATCACGGTGGTCGCGGCGATCGCTGGGGGCTAGTACTGCTCGATCAGGGACTTGGCGATGGTCTCCAGGCCCCGACGAAGGGTTGAGCGCCGGCGCCACTCCTCCAGCCGGATCTCGCGGGAGCGGGCGAAATCGCATTCCACCCCGCGGGCGACGGCCTGGGCGAACCCCTGGTCGGCGATGGCGAGCACGTTCTCCTCGTTGAGCTCCATGCTCCGCTCGTCCAGGTTGGCGGAGCCGACGATCGACCAGCCATCATCCACCACGACCGTCTTGGCGTGCATCATCGACGGCTGAAACTCGAAGATCCGCACGCCGGCCTCGAGCAGCTCCTGGTAGTAGCTGCGGCCGGCCAGCTGCACCGGCACCGCGTCGGTGTGGTTGCCCGGCACCAGTATCCGCACGTCCACCCCGTTCCGAGCCCGCTCGACCACGGCCTGCCGCAGCCGCCGGTCCGGGATGAAATACGAATTGGAGATCCACAGCCGGTGCCGCGCATTGATGAAGCTGAGCCAGAAGAGCAGCCGGATCGGCTGATGGGCGTCCGACGGTGAGCTCACCACCGACACGCCGCATGCTCCCTCCGCCGACTCGAACCGGGGATAGAACCGCGGGCCGGCGATGACCTCGCCGGTGCAGTAGACCCAGTTGGTGGCGAAGGCCGACTGGATCCCGCTCACCAGCGGGCCGGTCACCCGGGTCATGCTGTCCCGCCACTCGTGCGCGTTCCTCACGTTGCCGATCCACTTCTTCGAGACGGCGGCACCACCGGTGAATGCCACCCGACCGTCGACCACGATGGCGCGGCGGTGGGTGCGCCGGTAGATCCGCACCAGGTTGCGGAGCGCAAGCGGGCGGAATCGCTGGACGTTCACCCCCGCTTCGCGCAGCTCCTCCCGGTCGCGCTTCGTCAGACGGAGAGAGCCGAACCCATCCACCAGAAGACGCACCTCCACACCGGCGCGCGCCCGCTCCTTGAAGGCCTCGAGAAACTGACGCCCGATCTCGTCGGGGACGAAGATGTAGACCTCGAAGTTGACGCTCTCGCTGGCGCCGCGGATCGCCTCGAGCATGGCGGGATAGAATGCGTCGCCGTTCTCCAGCAGCGTCGCCTGTCCGCCGCGCAGCACCGGGAGATTGAGGAAGGCGGCGGCCGCCTGCACGAAATCCTCGGCGCCGGTGTCGAGCCCGAAACCCTTGTGATAGTCCGGCTCGGGCCAGTCGGGCAGGAAGAGCGCGCCGATCACCGAAACCAGCGACAGCAGGCCGCTGGCCAGCAGCACCCAGGCCCACCAGGGGAGGTCGAGACCGGGCCAGTCGCTCACGGGAGCCCGGCGCCGGCGGGACGGAGTGCCATCCGGGCCAGCAGCGGATGATGATCCGAGCCGAACACCGTCGGCCCGCGGTCGCTGGGGTCCTCGTCCAGCCGCTCGACGTCCGCGCGGGCGACGGCACCGCCGCGGTCGCGGACCAGCAGGTAGTCGAGCACCAGCCGGGGCAGGGCGTGAAAGGTGTGGCGCCACCCGGGAAGCACCGGCGGCACGCCGAAGGTGAACCCGGCCTCCTTGAGCAGGCGCCAGCTCCGCTCGGCGCGGCCTCTCCCGAGGTTGAGATCGGCACCCAGCACCACGAGGTCATCCTCCAGGTGATCGAGGAGATGCTGCGTCTGCCGTCCCCGGCCCGCCGCGCCCAGCCACTTGTGCCCGGGCGGACCGCGCGGGTCGAGATGGGCACTGACCAGGCGGATGCGCCGCCCGGCCAGGCAGGCGGACGCCGTCACGGCGACGCGCCGCTGGAGCACAAGCGGCAGCTCGATCGCGGTGGTGGCCTCGAGCGGGAAGGTCGAGAGGATCGCGTTTCCCCGGTCGCTCCGCTCACCGCCATTCCGCATCGAGGGCACGTAGCGCAGGTTGAGGCGGAGCCGGCGGGCCGCGTCGGCGATGTCTTCCTGGGGACGCTCCCGGGTCAGGTGATCCCGTCCGGCCCTGCCGCGGGAGCGGGCCGGTACCGAGTGGTCCGCGCGATAGGCTTCCTGGAGCAGAACGACCAGCGCCGCGTCCGGTCCGGGACGGATCCTGCTCACCAGGTCGCTCAATCGCCCGCGGCCGATCCAGACGTTCCAGCTGAGCACCACGAGAGTGGAGATCGGTGGACGCGCCTCCCTCCCGGGCGCGAGGTCGAGCGACAGGGGCTCCCCGACGTTGTCGCGCCAGGGCGCGAGCCGATCGACATCGGCCCGTCGGCTGGCGTTCACTCGTCCTGCTTCAGAGTGTCGGGCATTTGCGGACGGAGCCCACTTCCGTGAGCTCCGTGTCTCCGTGGTGAATTTTTGCTGTTCCCGGTCACCCAACTCCCCCGCCGATCCCAGCGGCGAAGCTACACCGGACCAGGGGACAGGAGATGTGATTTTGGTCACCCGCCCTCCTGCCGCCGAGAGGGCCACGGTGTATTTTCCACCTCCGCGGAGGCCACCGGCCTTCGTCCGAGGACAGCCATGCAGGAACACGGAGCTTCCCACCCATGAAGGCAAGCGATATTCGCCGCGGGCACGTGCTCATGATCGATGGACAGCCGTGCCGGGTGATGGACTTTCAGCATCGCACGCCGGGCAACCTGCGCGCGTTCGTCCAGGTGCGGCTCAGAAATCTGACCTCCGGCAACACCTTCGATACCCGGCTCAGCGCCACGGAGTTCGTGGAGGAGGCGCGGGTCGATACCAAGGACCTCCAGGTGATGTACCGGGACGCGAACGCCGTCCACGTCATGGACGCCGAGACGTACGAGCAGTATACCCTGGACAACGAGGTCACCGGCGATCAGGGGCAGTGGCTCGATTCGGGGATGACCTTTCAGGCCGAATGGCTGAACGGCCGGCCGATCGCCATCCTGCTGCCCTCGGTGGCGGAGCTGGAAGTAGTGGAGACGGCGCCGACCATGAAGACCGCCACCAAGACGGCCAGCACCAAGCCGGCCAAGCTCAGCAACGGGATGACGATTCAGGTTCCCGAGTTCATCGGCGAGGGCGAACGGGTCCGGGTGAATCCGCGGGAGGGCGTGTACCTGGAGCGGGCGAAGTAGCCGCGGCGCCCGCGCGCCCGGCGCGCCGCTCGGTGATCCGTGGGGCGGTGATCGCCGAAGGCGCGCTCCTGCTGGTGGCGCTCGGCGTCGGGCGCCTGACCGGACACTCCCCGCTGTCCCAGATCCGGGTCGATCCGAGCGGCGTCGGATGGGGCCTCGCAGCGACCCTCCCGCTCTGTCTCGGTCTCGCCTGGTGCCTTCGCACCAGCTTCCCCCCGATCGTCCGCCTGATACGTCTGGTGAACCAGCAGGTACGCCCGCTGTTCGAGGGGTGCTCCTTTCCCGAGCTGGTGCTGGTCTCCGCCCTCGCCGGCGCGGGCGAGGAGGCGTTGTTCCGCGGGGTGCTGCAGCCGAGCCTGGCCGACCATGTGCCGGGCTGGATGGCCCTGATCACGACGGCCGCTGCCTTCGGCCTCGTCCATTTCCTCACTCGTGAGTACGCCATCGCGGCCGGGATCGTCGGCCTCTATCTCGGCGCGGCCGTGCTCCTCTCCGGTAATCTGTTCGTCCCCATGCTCGCGCACGGACTCTACGACCTGGTCGCCCTCGTCCTCCTCGTCAGGGTGAAACCCGGTCCGCTCCGGTCCGTCGTCTAGGAGGGGCTGGCCGCGGCCTCCCTTCGCTCCACCATCCCGCCGGGCAGATCAGCACCGGAGGACAAGCATGACCGTGATGGAGACGTACGCTCCAGGCACTTTCTGCTGGGCCGACCTGGGCACGCCCGATGCCCGCGCCGCCAAGCGATTCTACACCGATCTGTTCGGCTGGCAGGCCGAGGACCGGCCGGCCGGCGCGGACTCCTATTACACCATGTTCTCGGTCGGAGGGCGGTGGGTAGCCGCCCTCTACCAGCAGGACGCCCAGCCCGACCAGGCGCTGTCGCCGCATTGGCTTTCCTATCTGTCGGTCGAGGCTGCCGGGCCCACTGCCCAGCGCGTCCGTGAGCTGGGCGGCACCGTGGTAGACGAAGCCTTCGACGTACTGGACGTTGGGCGAATGGCGGTGATCCGCGATCCGACCGGCGCGGTCGTTGCGCTCTGGGAGCCGCGGCGGCACGTCGGAGCAGGCGTCGTCGGCGAGCCGGGGGCACCGTGCTGGAACGAGCTCGTCACCTCCGACCCGGACTGCGCCGTCGCGTTCTACGCGGGGCTGCTGGCATGGCAGTGCGAGTCCCATCCGATGGGCGGCTCGACCTACACCTACTGCCGCCGGGGCGAGACGCTCACCGGTGGCATGCGGCCGATCGACATCATGGACGGATCGGCCATGCCGCACTGGCTGCTGTACTTCTCGGTGGATGACTGCGAGACGGCCTCCGCCAACGCAGTATCCCTCGGCGGGAAGGTCGTGCAGCCTCCCACCGATGTGCCCGAGGTCGGCCGGTTCGCCATACTCCAGGACCCTCAGGGCGCGGTCTTCGCGGTCGTTCGGCTCCCTCCCGCCGGGAGTCTCCATCCCGGATAGATTGCTGGGATGGACGCCATAAGCGCTATTGAGCGGCGGACCTCGGTCCGTCGCTTCCGGCCCGATCCGGTGCCCCGCGAGACCATCGAGCGCCTCCTCGAGTGCGCGGTGCATGCTCCCAACCACAAGCTCACCCAACCCTGGCGCTTCGCCGTGCTCACCGGCGCCGCGCGATCGCGCCTGGCCGAGATCCGCGCGCGACATCGGAGCAAGCGCTACGCCGACCCCGAGTCGGCCGAGGCGAAAGCCGGTGCCGAGAAGGTCCGGCGCGAGGCGCTGGAGACACCCGCGTTCATCGTAGTGATGTGCGCGGTGAATCCGGACGAGCTCACCCGGGAGGAGGACTACGCCTCCGCCATGATGGCGACGGAGAACCTGATGATCGCGGCGCAGTCGCTCGGTTTGGGCACCTACCTCCGCACCGGTGGGGTGATGCGGCTCCCCGAGCTGGCCGAGCTGGTCGGGCTGAGCGAAGGGTTCAGGGTGGTCGGCATCGTGTCTCTGGGATTTCCGACCGAGAGCGCGGAACCGACCCGGCGCCGCCCTGCCGCGGAGCTCACCCGCTGGGTGGACGGATAGCCGCCGACCTGGTATTACGCTCCCGGTTTTTCGGCGGTAAGTTGGCGGCGACATGCCCCCGGCAACCCTCGGCAAAGGGAGTATCCGTGCAACCCCGACGTTACGTCCCACTCATCCTCAGTGCGGCGCTGGCCGCGGTGGTTTCCCCGCTCGGTGCCCAGCAAACGGCTCCGGCAGCGGTCGCGCCCGCTTCCGCAGACAGCTCAGTCCAGGGATATGCCCCTGTCGGCTCGACCTCCGCTGCGAGCGTCGCCCCAGCGGCGCCCGCGGCAGCGCCCGCGCCCACCCCCACCCCCACCCCCACCCCTGCAGCCGCGGTGGCAGCGCCTGCCGCCCCGTCGCTGGCTTCGGCGCTCGGCTTCGTCGACGTGCTTCCTGCCCGGAGCCCTGAGCGTATCCAGGCCCTGCTGGAAGCCGCCAGGGCGGCCGCGCGCGATGCCGACGCGGACCTGCTTCAGGCCACGGGCAAGAAGGCGAGCACCAGGGGCGTGATCGAGGTGAAGAAGCAGGAGATCTCCACCGTGGATTCGCGGATCAAGCTCGCCGACAAGAGCAAGCAGGATGCGGAGAAGGTCTCCCTCACCGCCGAGAAAAAGGTCCTCGAGCGGCAGCGGGACTTCCTCGAGCGCCGCTCGGCGCTGCACAACTCGGAGATGGATGCGGCCAGGGCGGCCAAGAAGCTGGCGCAGGTCTCCGAGAGCGGGCTCGAGCTCGAGCTCCAGCTCGCCAACCGGCGCGCCGAGCGGGCGAAAGTCGCGGGGACCGATCCCGCCGCCACGCTCACCCACGATGGGGTGATCCACGAGCTGGAGCGGAAGACGCTCGAGGCCCAGCAATCACGCGCCCAGGCGGCAAAGGATCTGGCGGCCAGAGATGAGGACATCGCCAAGCGACGCCTCGAGCTGTACCAGGCGCAGGCCGCCGCGGCTGGCGCGCGCTGACCCCTGAAAATTCTTCCAGACGCACCGACGCCCACCGAGCAGCCTGCTCGGTGGGCGTTGCTGTACGGTCAACGATCGAGGCCGAGCAGCATGAGAAATCGCTGCCCGTCCGTCACGGCATGGCCCTCCCGGTCATTGTTGAAGTAGACGTACACTTCTTTTCCGGCTCGCTGGAGGGCAAGGACCCGGGCGGCCCAGCTCCGGAGCTGGGCCGGACTGAAGGCACCTCCCGGCGCCCGGCCGGCGTGCATGCGGACGTAGACAAAGGGCGCAGTGGTGACGAGGTCGGGTTGCACCCTGCCGCCCACCGGGATACAGAGCGCGACGCCGGAACGGCCCAGGCGGTCATATACCGCAGCGGTCTGCCAGCTCGGATGGCGAAATTCGATGACCCAGCGGCGCCCGGCCGGCAGCAGGGAGAGAAACCGGTCGAGCCGGGGAATGTCGGCGAGGAAGGTCGGCGGTAGCTGGAACAGCACGGGCCCGAGCTTGTCTCCCAGGGCGCTCGCATGCTCCAGCAGGAGCGCCAGCGGAGCGGCGGCATCCCGGAGCCGCAGCAGATGGGTGATGACCCGGCTCGCCTTGACGGCGAAGTGGAAGTCCGCCGGAGTCGCCTCCCGCCAGCGGGTGAAGGCCTCCGGCGGGGGC
>JBJMOX010000087.1:0-7079 GCA_045803515.1 Gemmatimonadales bacterium | reverse complement strand
GCTTCCCGGCGCCCTCCTGGAGCTCGCGGCCCAGGCGCGAGCGGCCGCGCCGGAAGTTGGGGTCGAGGTTGCCAGCGAAGGGTTCGATGGGACGGCCGGAAAGCTGCCGCCGGCAGTCGAGCTTGGGCTCTACCGGATCGCCCAGCAGGCGCTTGCCAATATCCTGAGCCACGCGGGGGCCGCGCGCGCAGTCGTTCGGCTGGGCTTGCGCCCCGAAGCGGTGCGTCTCCGGGTGGAGGACGATGGCATCGGTTTCGATCCCACCGCCCTGCCGCCGGACCGGTTCGGCGTGATCGGCATGGGTGAACGGGCCCGGCTGCTTGGAGGCACGCTCACGATCGAGACCTCCCCGGGCAGCGGCACCGCGATCGAGGTCGTGGTCCCGCTCGGCCACCCGACCAGCGTCGACCAGGCCACGTCGTGACCGCCGGCCCTCCACCAGCGGCCGTGCGCAACCAGATTCGCCTGGCTGTCGCCGACGACCACCCCGTGGTCCGTGACGGGCTGGTGGCAATGCTGGAGACCCAGTCCGACTTCACCGTCGTCGGCCAGGCGGCAAGTGGCATCGAAGCACTCGCCCTGGTCCGCACCACCCGCCCGGACGTGCTGCTGCTGGACCTGGAGATGCCGGGACTGGATGGGGTGGAAGTGCTGCGCGGCCTTGCGGGAGGAGGCGAGCGCACCCACGTGATCGTCTTCACCGTGTTCGACACCGATGAACGGATCATCGCCGCGGTCGAGGCGGGGGCCGCCGGGTATCTGCTCAAGGGCGCCCCCCGCGAAGACGTCTTCGCGGCCGTCCGGGCGGTAGCCGCAGGCCGGTCCCTGCTGGCGCCTGTTGCCGTCTCGGCCGTTCTGCGCCGGGTGCGCGGGGAAGCCGCGGTCGGGATGTCCGGTACTCCCCCGCTCACCCCGCGCGAGCGGTCCGTGCTCCAACAGATGGCCCACGGCCTGGGGAACAAGCAGATCGGGGCGGCGCTCGGCATCTCGGAGCGGACGGTCAAGTTCCACGTGAGCTCCCTCTTCACCAAGCTCGGAGCGGCGAACCGGACCGAGGCGGTCATGCGGGCCGCACAAATGGGGTTGATCGCCCTGTAATGGGTCTTGGTGCGTGGACTCCGTGTCTCCGTGGTGAATTTTCCGGCCAAGGAATCCGAAGCCGCCTCCTGTACTGACGGACAGGTGTCCTACCTGTCCGTTTTCCATGTCGAGCCTGCACCGTCGGTCAATGCAGTGGAGCACCAGAGACCGCGATTCTTCGGTTCCTGAAGAAACAGGTACGAACCGAGGAACATGTCATGGATAACTTGAAGGAACGCACCGCACTGGTGACCGGCGCGTCACGCGGCCTGGGGCTGGCGCTGGCGCGCGGCCTCGCTGCCCGCCGCTGGAACCTGATCATCACCGCGCGCGATGCCGAGCGGCTTCGTCCGGTGCGAAACGAGCTCGCCCGCATCACGCACGTGGCGGCACTCCCGGGAGACGTCACCGACCAGGCCCACCGAGACGCACTGGCGGTGCTGGCTCGGGGGCACGCGGGGCTCGATGCCGTGGTGAATAATGCCGGGGCCTTGGGCCCTAGTCCCCAACCGACACTGCTCGAGTACCCGCTCGAGGCGCTGGCTCAGGTATTCCGAGCCAATGTGCTCGCGCCGCTCGGCATCATCCAGGCGCTCCGTGAGCAGCTCAAGCCGGGCGCGCGGGTGATCAACGTGACCAGCGACGCGGGGAAGGTCGCCTACCCAGGCTGGGGCGGTTATGGCGCCAGCAAGGCGGCGCTGGAGCAACTCTCGGCGGTGCTCGCCGTGGAGAATCCGGAGCTCAAGGTCTACTGGGTCGATCCGGGCGATATGCGCACCGACATGCATCAGGCCGCATTTCCGGGCGAGGACATCAGCGACCGACCCCTGCCCGATGCCCGGGTGCCCGGCCTCATCGCGCTGCTCGAATCCGATCTCCCCAGCGGGCGCTACTCGGCCGCCGAGCTCGAGCCGGCAGCCGCGGGGGCGGCATGAGCCTGCCGCTCCAGGCCCTGGCGGACAGCCCGACCGGGACGCTCGATTTCGAGCTGCCCGATGCGCTCGTGGCCGGGGAGCCGCCTGAGTCGCGCGGCCTGGCGCGGGACGCGGTGCGGCTGATGGTCAGCGCGGTGGCGGGCGACGGTATCGTCCACGGTCGATTCCGCGATTTCCCCGAGTTCCTCGCGCCGGGCGACGTGCTGGTCGTCAACACCAGCGCGACGATCAACGCCGCCATCGACGCCTGGCGCGAAGGGCCGGATGGCAGGGAGCGGATCGAGCTCCACCTCTCGACACCGCTGCCTGACGGGCGGTGGGTGATCGAGCTGCGCCGTCTCACGGCCACCGGGACCGCGCCACTCTTCACCGCACGAGCGGGAGAGCGGGTCGAGGTTGCCGGCGGGGCCAATGCCATGCTGAGGGAACCATTTCGTCCCGGCGGCGCTCGCCCGACCGAACAGGACGCGCGGGTGCGCCTCTGGTGCGCGGAGCTCACCGCTCCCGCCGGCGTGTTGGCGCACTTCACCGCTCACGGATCGCCGATCCGGTACGACTACGTGCGCCGGCGCTGGCCCTTGAGCTATTACCAGACGGTGTTCGCCACGGAGCCCGGGAGCGCGGAGATGCCGTCGGCCGGCCGGGCGTTCACCGTGGAGATCCTCGAGCGACTCAAGCGGAGCGGTGTGCGGATCGCGCCTCTGGTGCTCCACACCGGGGTGGCCAGCCTGGAGGACGATGAGCCGCCCTATCCTGAGCGGTATCGCGTCTCCCCGGCCACCGCCGATCTGGTGAACCGGGCTCGCGCCAGGGGCGGTCGGGTAATCGCTGTGGGTACGACGGTGGTACGCGCGCTCGAGACCGTCGCCTCTCCCGACGGATGGGTGCGTCCTGGTGAGGGATGGACCGACCTGGTCGTCACGCCGGACCGCGGCATCTTCGCGGTCGATGCGATGCTGACGGGCTTGCATGCGCCCCGCGCCTCCCACTTGGCGATGCTGGAGGCGATCGCTGGGCGCGGCCACCTGGAGCTGGCCTACCAGGCCGCGCTTCGGGAGCGGTATCTCTGGCACGAGTTCGGGGACCTGCACCTCATCTTCGGAGCCAAAAACCCGCTTGACAGTGCTTCAGCTCTATCTTACGATATATCGTGCGCAATGTCCCAAGATACTCTGGAGGATAACAATGCACGATCGACATGGTGACTGGGGGTTTGGACCCGGATTTCCCTTCGGTGCCGGCTGGCGAGGACCCTGGGGCGGACGCGGCAGGGGACCACGCCGGCGCATGCAGATGTTCGAGTCGGGCGAGATCAAGTTCGTGATCCTTCGCCTGCTCAAGGAGAAGCCCCGGCACGGCTACGAGGTGATCAAGGCGCTGGAGGAGCAGATGTCCTGGTGCTACACCCCGTCGGCCGGGACGGTCTATCCCACCCTGCAGCTGCTGGAAGACGAGGGCTACATCAAGGCGGTGGACACCGCCGGCAAGAAGGTCTACCAGATCACGCCCGAAGGTGAGCGCTATCTGGAGGAGCACCGGGACGTGCTGGACCAGATCGTGGAGCGGGTGCGCGAGACGATCCGCGATTTCACCGGCGGCGGCCTGGGCGAAGTCCAGGCGGCGTTCGCCCGGCTCGCGGGCACGACCTTCCGTCGAGCCTGGCGGCGCGGCCCCGACGACCCGGCACTCTCGCGAGTCGCCGAGATTCTCAAGAAGGCGGCCGAGGACATCGAGCAGGTCTGGCAGCCTGCGGCTTCGGACGCGAGCGCCAAGGAGAAGTGACGATGTGGAGATATCCCTGGATGTTCTGGCTGGTGCCCCTGCTTTTCTTCTACCTCGCGAGCCGGCGGCGCAGGTGGAATCGCTGGGCGGGGCCCGGGTATGGGCGGAGGGAAGTTTCACCCGATGTGGGGAAGCGAATCGAGGACCAGGCCACCACCGTGGACGCACTGGAATCCCGCGTGGCCCAGCTGGAAGAGCGACTCGATTTTACCGAGCGCCTGCTTGCGGGACGCTCTACTCCGGCGGCTCCCTAGCTCCGAAGGCGGACGGTGATCCCCCACGGATCCCGCGCCACGAACGCACCATCGGCGGCGGTGACATCATAGCCCGCGCCCCGCAGGCTCTTCGCGGCCGCCTCGGCCGTCAGCGACTCGGGCAGCACGAGCTCCCAGGAGAGCAGCCTGGCATCGTCGTCGGTGGCCACCGGGGAGCCCGCGGCCCAGGTGTTGAGCCCCACATGATGGTGATAGCCACCGGCGGAGACGAACAGCATGCCGGGGAGGGACCAGGCGACCTTGTCGAACCCGAGCGCCGCATGATAGAACGCCTCCGCCGGCGGAATGTCCCCCACATAGAAGTGCATGTGACCGATCGTCGTGCCTCGAGGCAGCCCGCGCCAGGGCTGCCCGTCCGCGGCCGCGACGAGGGCCTCACCGTCGAGCGGCAGAATGGCGGCGACTACCTCGCCGTTCCGGTAGGTCCAGTCGCCGCGCGGGCGGTCGCGGTAGATCTCGACCGAGATGCCGTCAGGATCCACCAGGTAGAGCGCCTCGCTGACCAGGTGGTCCGACGAGCCGACATGGACGCCCAGCGCCGCGGCGTGCCGCAGAAACCGGCCGAGGTCCTGTCGCGTGGGCAGGAGGACGGCAAAGTGGTAGATGCCGAGGCGGCCCCGCCGGGGCACCGGGCGGACGCCGGGCTTCTCGTTGAGCTCCAGGAGCACGCGATCGTCGCCCACGGCACCGAGTCGCACCGAGCGTCCGCCGGGCGCATCGTCCCTGGCAAGGACGCGAAAGCCGAGGACCTTCTCATAGAATCCGAGTGAGCGGTCCAGATCCGCGACTTGAAGCGACACGGCACCGATCCGCACCTCAGCAGGCAGCCGGAAGCCCGGGGCCTCGATACCAGAATTCATGCCTCTCCTCCTTTAGCCAAACGACCGTATCATACATCCGTTTGAACGCCGCGGCGTCCGCCGCCCTTCCGCGCGACCCACCGGAGGAACCGCCCCTCGTGCGATCCAGAGGCCGTCGCGGACCACGTCGCGGAGCTCTCGCTGGCCGGCATCCAGGCCATCTCCCGGGCCAGCCCGAATGTCGATCTGGCGCTCCCTCGTCCGTCGCCAGAGTAGAGTCGGCGATCACACCCCGCCTGCCAAGCCCGAGCCGGCTCACACCTCGAACCGGAAGGATCCCAGGACGATGCGATTCATGATGCTGATGATCCCCAAGGGGTACGAGAAGGCCGCGCCGGGCACCGTGCCCGACGCCCAGGCCGTCGCCAGGATGATGAAGTACAACGAGTCCCTGCAGCGGGCGGGCGTGCTGCTGGCGCTCGACGGGCTCCATCCGCCCTCGATGGGCGCCCGGGTCTCCTTTCCCGCAGGGAAGCCCAAGGTGACCGACGGACCCTTCGCCGAGGCCAAGGAGGTCCTCGGCGGCTACTGGATGATCCAGGTGAAGTCGAAGGAGGAGGCGGTGGAATGGGCCTCCCGCTGCCCCGCCTCGGAGAACGAGGTGATCGAGGTACGCCAGGTCCAGGAGTTCTCCGACTTTCCCGCCGACGTCCAGGAGGCCGCCGCCAAGTTTCCCGAGATGCAGGAACGCTCGGGGCAGCGGACGCAGTCGTGAGGCGGTAGTCCCGCCGCGTCTCGGCCTTGCCCCCGGGGAGGAAGATGGTCTGATTGGTAGCCGTGACGGCTACCGCTACCCATCGCGCCATCGACGCGGTCTGGAGAATCGAGTCGGCCAGGCTCATCGCCGGCGTCGCGC
This sequence comes from Gemmatimonadales bacterium, assembly GCA_045803515.1. GTDB lineage: Bacteria > Gemmatimonadota > Gemmatimonadetes > Gemmatimonadales > GWC2-71-9 > CAVVWJ01. The sequence goes on along the minus strand of JBJMOX010000087.1, from coordinate 1,291 downwards.
GCATCGTGGGCGACGTTGGCGTCGCCGAGGATCTCGCGCAGGACGCGCTGGTGGCCGCGCTGGAGCGGTGGCCGGAAACCGGGGTGCCGGACAATCCGGGCGCCTGGCTCATGGCCACGGCGAAGCATCGGGCGATCGACCATTTCCGCCGCAGCAAGCGACTCGCGCAGAAGCACGAGGAGCTCGGTCACGAGCTCGAGGCCCGGCAGGAGGCGGCCGCGCCGGACCTCGACGCCGCGATCGATGACGACGTCGGCGACGACCTCCTCCGCCTCATCTTCACCGCCTGCCATCCAATGCTTTCCAGTGAGGCGCGCGTTGCGCTGACTCTTCGCCTGCTCGGCGGACTGACGACCGAAGAGATCGCCCGGGCCTACCTGGTGCCGGTGTCGACCGTCGCCCAGAGGATCGTCCGGGCCAAGCGGACCCTCGCCGAGGCGCGGGTACCCTTCGAGGTGCCCCGCGGCGCCGAGCTCGCCACGCGGCTCTCATCGGTGCTCGAGGTGATCTATCTCGTTTTCAACGAGGGCTATTCGGCCACCGCAGGTGACGACTGGACGCGGCCTCAACTCTGCGAAGAGGCGCTCCGGCTGGGCCGAATTCTGGCCGGGCTGGCTCCGGCGGAGCCGGAAGTCCACGGACTGGTGTCTCTGATGGAGATCCAGGCGTCGCGGCTGCGGGCACGGACCGGTCCGTCGGGAGAACCCGTCCTGCTACTCGATCAAGACCGCGCGCGCTGGGATCAGCTGCTCATTCACCGCGGACTCGCGGCGCTCCAGCGCGCCGAGGAGCTCGGCGGCGGATCCGGCCCCTACGCGTTGCAGGCCGCGATCGCCGCCTGCCATGCCCGGGCGCGGACCGCGGAGGAGACCGACTGGGTGCGCATCGCGGCACTCTACGATGCGCTCGCCCGGCTGGCGCCGTCCCCCGTGGTGGAGCTCAATCGTGCGGTGGCGGTCTCGATGGCGTTCGGGCCCGCGGCGGGGCTCGAGCTGGTGGAAGCGCTGACGTCGGAGGCATCGCTCGATGGCTACCACCTGCTGCCGAGCGTCCGCGGCGACCTCCTCCGCAAGCTGGGCCGCACCGAGGAGGCGCGGGTGGAGTTCGAGCGCGCGGCCTCGCTCACCCGGAACGCGCGCGAGCGGGAGCTGCTGCTGGAGCGGGCGCGGGCGTCTGCGGCTGGCTCGGAGCCTAAGGAACCACCGTGATTACTGGCACTTTGCGCTCACCATCGACAGGCTGGTGACCTGCACGTGCTCGCCCTCATGCTCCTCGGCCTCTTTACCCTTCT
>JBJMOX010000010.1:0-9021 GCA_045803515.1 Gemmatimonadales bacterium | reverse complement strand
GCCGGTCTGCCAGCGGTCGGCCGGGTGCTTCTCCAGGGCTTTCATGACGGTGGCTGCCAGCCGCCGCGGTACGTCCGGGCGCGCGCGCTCGATCGGGATCGGGCGTTCGGCGATGTGCTTGGAGACGACCACCCGGTTGGGGCCCTCAAACGGCGGATGTCCGGCGAGCATCTCGTAGGCCACCACGCCGAGCGCATAGAGATCGCTGCGTCCGTCGACCTCCTCACCCGCGGCCTGCTCGGGGCTCATGTAGGCCGGTGTCCCCACCGCCACGCCTTGTCCCGTAGTCGGCCCTGAGGCATCGCCGAGCATCGCCCGGGCAATGCCGAAGTCGGCGAGCATGGCGCGCCCGCTCGCCTCCTCCAGCAGCACGTTCTCCGGCTTGACGTCGCGGTGCACGATGCCGGCCCGCGAGGCGGCGTCCAGGGCGGCCGCCACATCGGCCACGATCCGCCCCACCAGCGCGGGATCCAGCCGGGACTCGCGGATCAGCCGCTGGCGCAGGCTCTCGCCCGCGACCTCATCCATCACGTAATAGAGGAGCCCGTCGGTGCTGCCCGCCGTGTGGACCGCGACGACGTTGGGATGCCGGAGCCGGGCGATGGTGCGCGCTTCGGCCAGAAAGCGGCGGGTGATCGAGGGATGGGCGGTGAGCTCGGGGTGCACCACCTTGATGGCGACCCTGCGGTCCAGCGTGGCGTCGGTGGCCAGGAAGACCGCTCCCATGCCCCCGCGTCCCAGCTCACGCTCGAGTCGGTATTGCGGCCCCAGGGCGGCCTGGAGCGCGGCGAAGAGATCGAGGGTCGGGTTCGTCATGGTCCAACCGGCATGGGAGACCGGAGCAGCAATATACCCGGTCGGCGCGCGCGGCACACGGTCCGATCGAGTGTCCGGTTGGATGCGCACCCCGGAAATATGGTTGCGTTTCGCGGGGATTCGAGGCTCTTCGGGTTGAGTCCATGTTGACGTGCGAGGCCCATCCTCGTGCACCACATCGCCGGAGGATCTCGTGCCATACGCAGTCGACCAGTCAGCCGCCACCGTCGCGGCAGTCCTGCTTCCGGGGGAGCGCCCCCGGGTGGATGCGGCAGGCAGCGGCTGCTTCGCGGTGCTCCATCGGGATTCGATCCCCGATGCCATGCGAGCGGTCCGCGAGCGGCCGGTGGATGCGGTGCTGGTCTCGGTGCACCGCTGCGGTCCCGATCAGATGGAGGTGCTGGGGCATCTGGTCCGGGAGTTCCCCGGTATACCCACGGTGGCGCTCCTGTCGCAGCACGATTCGGGGTCCAGCGAGATGCTCCTCCGGTTGGGTGCCTCGGGGGTCCGCCAGGTAGTGGACGTCACCTCGCCGGCCGGCTGGAGTCGGCTTCGGCAGGTGGTCGGCCAGCCGGCCACTCGCGCGGTGGCGCGGATACAGGGGCCGATTCTCGACAGCGTCGCCGAGGCGCCGCCCGACGCGCGTCTCTTCCTGGAGGCAATGATCCGGCTGGCCCCGGATGTCCCCACGGTCACCCGCCTGGCCGAGCAGCTCAGCGTCCGGCCGAGCACGCTGATGTCGCGGTTTGCGCGGTCGGGACTGCCGTCACCCAAGAATTATCTGGCCGCCGTGCGGCTGCTGCATGCCGCCTACCTGTTCGAGACCGCGGGCCTCTCGGTCGCGGACGTCGCCTACCGATTGGAGTATTCGTCGCCCCAGAGCTTCGGCCGGCATCTCCGCGCCATGCTGGGGGTCACCGCGCTCGAGTTCCGTCGCAGGTTCCCCTTTCCCTTGGCGGTAGAGCGGTTCGTCACCCTCATGATGAAGCCGTACGTCGCCATCTGGCGCGGATTCCATCCGCTGGCGGCGGGAAGCTGGGAGGCGGGGCGGACGGTGGGTCCGCAGGGGTGATCCCGAGCGGAGCTGTCATCCCACAAGGGGCTGTCATTGCTGTCATCCCGAGCGGAGCGAGGGATCTTCTCATCCGACCCGGACCATCGCGTCGGTCCGACACGCCCGAGCAAGATCCCTCGTCGCTGGCGCTCCTCGGGATGACGGCGACGCCTATGAGGACAGCTCCGCCTGCGAGGACAGCTCCGCTCGGGATGACAGCTCCGGCTCAGTGGCCCCGCAGCCGCCCGTGCCGCGCGAGCACGGCCCGAAGCCGGTCGTGCGGCAGTGCCGGCACCTGGTACCAGTCGGCGCCCGTCATAGTCCGCGCTGCCAGCATGGCGTTGATGATCGCCTCCTCCGTGGCCTGCACCGTGGCCTCGTAGAGCGGGTCGACTCGATCTTCGCTCACCATCCGGACGGTGGCCACTCGCGTGCTGTCCGCGATCCCGGTGGGCGCGGTGGAAAATGCCAGGAAGAGATCGCCCGAGCCCGCCCCGGAGATGCTTCCCATGCGTCCAACGCCGAGTGACGCGCGGCGCGCAATCCGGCGGAGCTGGTGTGGCAGCAGCGGCGCGTCGGTGGCCACGAGCACGATGATCGAGCCGCGCTCCTTCTGTCTCGAAGCCCCCGTCGTGCAGCGCTCCCTGGCGCGAGCCGAATCGAGCGGCTCGCTGGTGGCGTAGCACGCCACCGGAGCTGGAATCTCCTCCCCGACCGGCACCCCCGCGATCCGAAGCTGCCGCCGGAGGCCGAAGTTGCACTGCACCAGCACCCCGACGGTGTAGGCCCCCTCCTTGGCTGAGAGCCGGCGACTGGCCGTACCGATTCCGCCCTTGAAACCGAGACAGGTCATCCCCGTGCCGCCGCCGACGCTTCCTTCGGCCACCGGTCCCGGAGCCGCCGCCTGAATCGCCGAGAGCAGGTGCTCTTTATGGACGTGGAAGCCGAAGATGTCGTTGAGGTCGCCGTCGAAGGTCTCGGCCACCACGGGCAGGCAGCAGTAGAACGCGTCTCCCAGGCGCTCCCGGGCCCACTCGATGACCGCGTCCCGTACGATGCCGACGCTGTTGGTGTTGGTGAGGGCGACGGGGTACGCCAGAATTCCGTAATCGTCGATCCAGGCCGTGCCGGTCATCTCTCCGTTGCCGTTGAGACTGAACCAGCCGGCGAAGACCGGCGCGAGGTCGTCCCGGCCGCGAGGGAAGAGCACGGTGACGCCGGTCCGCACCGGCCCCTCTCCGACCCGGAGCCGGCCTTCACCCCGGATGATGGTGGCGTGCCCGACGGCGACGCCCGCCACGTCGGTGATGGCGTCGAGCGGTCCTGGGCTGCCGTCGAGCGGAATGCCGATGTCACGCGCGCGCTCCGGACGGGCCTGCGCCGCGGCCTTTCCCGCTGCCGCCAGCAACAGCAGGGCCAGCCAGGTTCGGCCGATCAGGGCGTGGCCGGCGAGCGGAAGACGAAGTAGACGGCGCCCACGATGCAGAGCGCGGCCCAGAGATAGTCCAGCTTGAGCGGCTGGCGCATGTAGACCACCGCGAAGGGCACGAACACGGTCAGGGTGATGACTTCCTGCAGGATCTTGAGCTGGGCCAGGGAGAGCGTGGTATAGCCTACCCGGTTGGCGGGCACCTGGAGCAGGTACTCGAAGAGCGCGATGCCCCAGCTCACCAGGGCCGCGACGTACCATGGCCGATCCGCCAGATTCTTGAGGTGCGCGTACCAGGCGAACGTCATGAACACGTTGGAGCACACCAGCAGTACCGCAGCGCGGGCAACGATGTCGTTGCGGATGGAGCCTCCTCCGGGTCAGGAGTTCACGCGGGCTGGAGCGACCGGGGCCGCAGCTCGGCGTCGACCGCCCGACCCTCCCGAGCGACGATCTCGGGGATGGCACGGGCGTCGGCCTCCGATGTGCGAAAGTTGACGATGCAGGCCCGGAGGAGAAAGGTCCCGTCGAGCACGGCGTTGCTCACGAACAGGTCACCTGCCGTCTTGAGCCGGGCGAGGAGCGCCTCGTTGAGCGCGTTGAGATACGCCTGGACCGACGGCTGACCGGGTTGGAGATCGGCCGGCACGTAGCGGAAGGTGGCGATGCTGAGTCCGAGCGTCGCGGCCTCGAGCTCGGGATGGGCCTGGGCGGCGCGATACAGCGTCTCCGCCATCCGGCAGTCGTGGGCGATCATCCGAGCATATCCCTCGCGCCCAGCCTGGCGGATGCCGAGCCAGACCTTGAGCGCCCGGAAGCCGCGCGAGTTCTGCAGGCCAAGCTCGTGATAATTGATCGGCGGCTCCTCGCCCTCGGTCTCGAAGTGGTAGTAGGCGGGGGCGTATCCGAACGCGTCGCGCAGGCGGTGCGCGTCCCGGACCAGCACGCACCCCGCCTCGAGCGGCGCGTAGAGCCACTTGTGAGGATCCACCGCCAGCGAATCGGCCAGGGCGAGCGCCTTGAGGTCGTCCGGTGCGTCGGGCAGCAGCGCGGCCGGCGCGCCGTATGCCCCGTCAACGTGGAACCAGAGACCGTGCTCCTGGGCAATGGCCCCGAGCTCGCGCAGCGGGTCGATGGCCCCGGTACTCACGGTGCCGGCGGCACCCACCACCATGAACGGCCGGTCGCCGGCCGCAAGATCGTGCCGGAGTTGCTCCCGAAGGGGCGGCAGCAGCATGCGCTGGCGCTCGTCGGTGGGGATCCAGCGGATGGCGTCGGTGCCCAGCCCGAAGAGGTCTGCCGCCTTCTGGATCCAGGTGTGGGTGCCCTGGGAGACGTAGACCCGGGCTCGCGCCGCCGACACTCCAGCCAGCCCGACCTGGCGCACCTCCTCGCCCAGCATGGCCCGCCGGCCGGCCAGGAAGCAGCCGAAGTTGGCCATGTTGCCACCGCTGACCAGAATACCGCCGCAATCGCTGGGATAGCCCACCAGCTCGGCGACCCAGCGGACTGCCTCGGCTTCGATCTCCGAGGCCATCGGCGAGAGCTCCCAACCGCCGACGTTGGGATTGATCGCGGCGGCCAGCAGGTCCGCCAAGGCGCCGATCGGCGCCGCGGATGAAGTGATGTATCCCATGAAGCGGGGATGACCGCTGAACAACGAATGGTCGAACAGCAGGCCGGCTGTCTCCCGAAGCAACCGGTCGGGCGCGCTCCCCGTGGCCGGCAGCGGTCGCCGGCCCAGCAGCGCCCGGACCTCCGCCGGGGTCTCGCCCGGGGTGAGAGGCCGGCCCGGCAGGGAGCCGAGGAAGTCCGCGATCCGATCGACCAGCTCGCGGCCGGTCCGGCGGAACTCCTCGGGCGACATGTCCAGCGGGCGTACAGATTCGGGCATACCAACTCCGACGGTGGTCCGGCAATGGTTCGGCTACGGCTGCTCCGGCGCCAGCACCTCCACCAGCACCGCCAGCCGCTCGGTCCAATATCGCTTGGCGCGGGTGGCCTCCGCGGCCGTCGGCAGCTTGCGATGCCGTACACCCACATGACTCTTCCCGGGACCCTTGGAGGCGAAACCGACGTCTACCCGGGTCCCATCCTCCCAGACCAGGCGGAGCGACTTGCCCCGGGTGGCCGTGCTCACCCGGAAGCGCGCCCCAGAAAGCCAGCGCGCCCGCTGGCGGCCATCCGTCCAGGCGCGATACAGGGCCACCAACGACGCGGGGACGATCTTGCTGCGGGTGATCTCGAAGCCGTCGCTCTTCTGGTAGCGCCGCCTGAGGCCGCGCTGCTGCTCGTAGCTGACGGTAATCGTCTGGCGCCACCAGGAGCCGAGCTCGTAGCGCGAGGTGAGCAGGGCGACGATCTCCTTGTGGTTCTTCGACCCGGCGCCTGCCCGGTCGAGAATGGCGAACCACTGGCTCCACCCTTTGCCGGTGCGCGCGCGGACGGTCTCGTCGCCGATGCGCCCGAGCGTCCCGGGGTCACCGTTCAGCATGCACCCGGGGCCTTCTCACCAGTCCATGCGATCGCGCAGCGAGGTGATATGGGCGACGTGGTGCTCGCCATGCCAGGCGTACATCGCGATCACCTCGTCGACGGTGAAATCGCGGCCGTGCTCCGGATGCCGGAAGGTTCGCGCCCCATCGGCCGGGGTCAACTCCTCGAGTAAGAGGAGCCAGCGGGTGTGCAGGGCGTCCAGCAGGCCGAGCGAGATGTCGACCGGCGCGGTCCGCGCATCGGGCAGCTCGGCCCAGCGCGCCTCCTCATAGGGCTTGATGGTTGGGGTGGGCTCGGTGAGCGCCAGACGCATCCGGGTATAGGCGTTGAGGTGGCTGTCCGGCACGTGGTGGACCACCTGCCGGACGGTCCAGCCGCCGGGCCGGTAGGGCGTATCGAGCTGGTCGGCGGTGAGCCCGACCACCGCCGAGCGAAGCCGCGCCGGCGCCGCCGCGATGCGCGTCACGCACTCTTCCCGCGCGCGGTCGGTGAGGCCGTCGAAGCGGAAGGGGCCGATCGGATATCGTAGATCAGGCATGCTCTCAGGTCCGCTTACGGACATCCCCTCGGCCCGGCTCCGCGCCCCCGCGGAACTCGAAGTGCTCCTCCGGCAGCAGCCGGTCGGGCGAGGGCGAGTCGGTCATCTCGTGAAGAAGGAAATTCGCCAGCACCGCCTCCGCGATCCGCGCCGCCGGCTTCCACTCGCCCGGCGTGAGCGTGGGATAGAGCTGGGCGAACTGCGGGCGCAGCCGGGCCTCTCGCATGGCCCAAATCTAGCTCTATCCAACGTGATCGCGTGATCGCGCAACCATTGTCATCGGTCCCGCATCCAATCTCATGCAACATCCCCGCAGTACCGGTTCCCGGGGTCGCGGCCAAGGCAGTACGGCTCCGGGAACTACCTCTCCTTTCCCAGTCCCCGGCCCGATTCTAGACGGCGGCGCGTCGGCCCGGGTGAACTGTGAGCTGCGGCTGGGGGGCCGGGGCTACGATGTGCGCGCGGGCTCCAGGCTGTGGTTTATTCCCTATGCGAATCTGATCGTCTCGACCAGCGGCAATCTCACCAGCCGCACGAAAACGCAAGAAACTTCGTCGAGCAAGTTGCGTGATCCTTGGAGATGCCCTATGCCATCGCCTGCATCCGACGTGCTCCTCCTTCTCGGCCTGGCGAAGAATCGGCGGACCGGTGATCGGGGCCAACCGCGACTATGGGCCCCGGGGCTGCGGGCCCCGAACTGAGGGATCAGCTGCGCCGCTGGTAGCAGCGGACGTCCTGGATGACCTGAGGCTCGAGCTGGAGTCGGGTGAACACCTGGGTCATGGTGACTGGTCGGTAGCCGCAGGCGAGGGCCGGTCGGTGGGCGCGGAAGAGCACGGTACAGCTGCGCGCGCTGCACTGGACCGTCGCCGCCACCCCGTCCAGGGTCCCTCTCCGGGTTGAGAGTACCCGTCGCCAAGGGCCTCGATCGCCCACTTCCTGGACCCAGCGCGTCGAATCGTCGGTGGCCGGCACGTCGGTATAACCGTTGTCCAGCACGAACAGCTCCGCGCAGCGGCGGGCCATGACCTCCATTCCCTCCCGGAGGTCGCGCCTCAGCAGGCAGCGCTGGGGATCGGCCCGGAGCCAGGGGGCCACCTTGGCCGGCACGCGCGCGGGACTGGCGGCGCCGCAGGCGAGCGCTCCGACCAGCAGGCAGGACATGGCGCACCGCATCGCTTCATCTCCCGGTTGAGCACTCAGTCCAATGAGATCCCCTCCTTGAGGATCCACACTTTCATGGCAAAGAAGAGACGGATCATCGCGGGGTGATCGGCGGCGGTCACCAGCACAACCAGGGCCTGGCCGTCGGTCCCTTTGGTCGGCCGGACGTTCTGTTTGAGCCGCATCCGGCCGCGAAGCGCGTCGAACCACGGGGGCAGGTCGTTCCGTTCCTCGCCCCGGACCACGTCCTTGGTCCGGGCACCACTGGGGTCGGCCAGGGCCACCTGGCAGTACCATCTGCCACGGGCCTCGCCCTTGGTGGCTCGGGCGAATGTGAGAGAGCGGTCGGTCAGCTCCGCCCACACCTTGAGATTGGGGGTCGTGCGGGGCCGCACTTCCACCCGCTGGCCCTTCGCCTTGGGCACCCGGACCACGAACTCCCATCCGTTCCGGTTGGCGAAGTTGCCATCGGTCACGCCGTAGCTCTGCTCGGTTCCGGAGATCGCCTCGCCCGCGAAGGTCCAGCTCGCGGCGCGCGACTCGCCCACCTGTACCGTCACTCGGTCAAGCTGATACCGTTTGCGTGACGCCATCGGCCGCCTCCGGAGAAGGGAGTGTGTGCGTGATTCCGGCTCACCTGCCGGCAGCGAGCCGCGCCAGGTAGGCGCGGATCCGCCGGGCATTGGTTCCCACGTCGCTTCCTCCCACCCGCGAGACCGACCGCACGTCCACCCGGCTCCCCGCCGGATCCGGCGCGACCCGGATCACGATGTCGTCCTTGAACCCGAACCACGGCGTGGTGGCGGTGGCCTCGATACGCCCGGCCGAGGCGTCGGCGGCCACCAGGGTCCAGCCCATCGCCCGGGCCGACGCGAGGGCCCGCGCAAACGCGGGAGCGGGGGCAAGGTGTACCACCAGGGACGTGAGATCGGGATACCCCGCGCGCTGGGCCGAGGCGACTTCGGGACCGCCATACGCGGCGGGATTCGGAGCACCGGCTCTGAGGGGGAGAACCGCCACGAACTCAGGCGGATGCTCCAGGTCCGTGCTGATGTCATGGATGGGCGGCACCCGGCGCGCCAGCTGCAGCCAGTGCCACGGCACATAGGCGACGCCCGCGCCGATGAGGAGCGCCGCCACCTGAAGCAGGACGGGCCGCCGCCCCGTCCGGGTCAGCAGCGCGGCCAGTGCCGCCGCGATCGAGGCGAGTCCGAGGTAGGCGGCCCAACGGAGCAGCCGGAACCCGGTCTCGAAGTCCCAGAGTCCGAGCCGCACCGTAGGCCCGGAGAGCAGCAGCAGGAGCACGGCCGCTGCCGCCAGAACCGGAGCCAGCCACCGTAGGCGCATGCGGCCTCCCGTCCGAGATGTGGGATGTCAGTCGAAGATAGGAGATCGCACGGGTATCACACAACGGTGACCGGGACCGCGCTACCTTTGAAGGACAATGCCCGGAATTCACCATGCCGGGCCCGGCATCGAAACGGGAGAACAATGGACGCACCCAATGCTCGCTGGCTCCTGCCG
>JBJMOX010000001.1:0-16186 GCA_045803515.1 Gemmatimonadales bacterium | reverse complement strand
CGGGCTGAAGGACGCACCGGTGACCTGCCCGATGGGCGTGCGCGCCGGATGCTCGAAGCTGGACCGGACGCTGGTGGCGGAGGTCGGCTGGCCGGGTACCCTGGGCTCGCTCGGTGGACCGGCGGGCGTAGCCGGGCTCTCCTGCCCCCGGATCACGTCCGGCAGGCTACCGAGCAACGCGGCGCCGGCGGTAGCGGCGGTGCCGGCGAGCAGTGCACGGCGGCTGATCGCGGGGGAGCTTCCCCCGGCGTCCTTTGTCATAGTGGGGCCTCAAGCCCGGTGCGCCGAATCCTACGATATGGCCCGGCGCTCGCTCGCACCAGAGGGCGAGCAGCGGAACCTGTCGTGCAGAGGTATCGCAATTCGGGAGGGAACCGTTCAGGGGCGGGGTAGAGGGCCCCGATTTCGGCGGCGGCGGTCTATGGCCCTCTGGTCAGCCTTCCGTCGAGAGCCCCATGGAGGGCCGGGTCGCTACCGCGGACGCCGGTCCACTACCCGGACCGCCTTGCCCTCGCTCCGGGGCACGCGGTCGCGTTCGAGCACCTGGACGGCGATCGAGAGCCCGGTCTGCTCGCGCAGGGCGTGCTGGAGGCGGGATTGCAGCAGGCCGCGGTCGAGACCCTCCCGGGCCGGCTCGCAGAGCAGGCTCAGCTCATCGAGCGTGCCCGGCCGATCCACCACCAGCTGGTAGTGCGGCGCGACATCGCCGACGTTGAGCAGAATCCGCTCCACCTCCGACGGGTAGAGGTTCACCCCGCGGATGATCAGCATGTCGTCGTACCGCCCTTTGATTCGGCTCATCCGCACCGTGGTGCGACCGCAGACACACGGCGTCACCTCGAGTGACGAGATGTCACCGGTGCGATAGCGGATGAGCGGGAGCGCTTCCTTGGTGACGGGCGTCAGCACCAACTCACCTTCCTGCCCCGGTGGCAGCGGCTCATCGGTCTCCGGATCGACGATCTCGGGCAGGAAGTGATCTTCCTGAATGTGTGAGCCGTTCCGTCCCTCGATGCACTCGGCCGACACGCCTGGTCCGACGATCTCCGCCAGTCCGTAGATGTTGACGGCGGCAACGCCCAACCGGCGCTCGATCTCGCCCCGTAACTCCTCGCTCCAGGGCTCGGCGCCAAAGATGCCCACCTCCAGGTTGAGTGTCCGCCGGTCGATCTGCGCCGTCTCGAGCGCCTCGGCGATGCACAGGGCATACGAGGGGGTGCAACAGAGCACCTGGCCCCGCAGATCCTGCAACAGCGTCGCCTGACGCTGGACTAAACCGCCCGAGATCGGCACCACCGTACAGCCCGACAGTTCGGCGCCCTGGTGGAGGCCGAGTCCGCCCGTAAACAGACCGTAGCCATACGCGTTATGGACCACCATGCCGGGCCGAACGCCGGCCAGCGCGAGGCAGCGCGCGACCACCTCCGACCACATCGCAAGATCGTTGCGGGTGTAGCCGACGATTGTCGGCTTGCCCCGGGTGCCACTCGAACCGTGGATCCGGACCAGCTGGGCCACGGGGACCGCGAACAATCCGAAGGGGTAGTGCTCGCGGAGGTCGGTCTTCCTGGTGAAGGGCAGGCGGCGCAGGTCGGCGAGCGAACGGATGTCATCCGGCGAGGTGATTCCGGCGGCACGGAGCCGGTCGCCCAATGGCGGGACCCGCGCGAGCACCCGTGCCAGCATGGCGCGGAGTCGCTCGAGTTGCAGCGCCTCCATTCGTTCCCGCGGGAGGGTCTCGACCTCTGGGTTCCACATCATACGCCCTGCGCTTCCTCCGCTACCACCCGGGCGGTGCTGTCGAAGGGCGGCTGGCTCATGGCTCGGGTGAGAGGTTCGGCCGGAACGGCCTGACTGAGGGAGTGTACGGCCCGATTGCGCGTTGCTCATTGGAGGCCACCCCCGCCGTGAGGACACCATGCAACGCACCAGCCATCCACTCCCCCGGCCGGCAGCGCTCGAGCTGCTGGCGTCCTGCCTTCTCGTCATCCTGTCCGGCTGCGCCGAGCCCGACTCGTTCGCCCCGGAGCTACCGGGGCAGGCCCAGCGCACACCGATCGCCCTGGAAGCCGCTGTTGCCCCGACCAACTTCTGGGCGAGCAAGGCGCCGATGCCGACGGCCCGTAGCAGCCTCGCCGCCGGAGTGGTCAACGGGCTGCTCTACGCCGTTGGCGGCCATGACGCTACAAACAGTGCACTTACCACTGTGGAGGCATACAACCCTAGCACCAACACGTGGACCACGAAAGCGCCCTTGCCTCAGGCCCTGAGCTTCGGGAACGGCGCCGGCACCATCAACGGCGTGCTCTACGTGCCCGCAGGCGCCACGCTCTATGCCTACACCCCCTCCAAGAATGCGTGGACCACCAAGGCTCCGAGGCCCGCCGCGGGAGGCTGCGGCGCAAGCGGGGTCATCGCTGGCCAGCTCTATGTCTACAGCTTCTGCTCCGGAACGGCCTCGTTCGAGCGCTACGATCCGGCGTCGAACACCTGGACCAGTCGGGCTACGCCGGCCTTCTATCACAGCCTCCCCGCGGCCGGTGTAATCAATGGCAAGCTCTATCTGGCGGGGGGCTACAACCCGTCCACCGGAAACCCCAACAGCGTGCTAGAGGTCTATGATCCGGCAACCAACAGCTGGACCCCGAGGGCCTCGATGCCCACCGATGAAGGGCGGCGCGGTGCCGCAGGCGCGGTGATCAACGGCCTCCTCTACGTCACCGGTGGAGATAACGCGGCGGTCACCTTCAACAGGGTGGACGTCTATGATCCGGGGACTGACACCTGGCGCACGCAGGTTCCGATGCACAACGCACGCTCGAGCCCTGCTGCGGGAGTGCTGGGCGGGAAGCTGTACGTCGTAGGGGGCAACACTGAGAATGCGCGCGACGTCCTCACTGCCAACGAGGTCTATACACCCGGCGATGTCTGGGTCACGAAGTCACCCGTGAAGACGGCGCGCGCCGGCGCGGTGGCCGGTGTGATCGGCAGCACGCTGTATGTCGTGGGCGGCATCTCGACCAGCAACCTCGCGCCGCTCACGACGAACGAGGTCTACACCCCAAGCACAAATAAGTGGGCCAGCCGCGCCCCGCTACCTCAGGCCGTCAGCGAGGCCGACGGGGCCGCGGTGATCAATGGCGTGCTCTACATCGCCGGCGGGCTGCGCGGCAGCACCTACCAGAACACCCTCTACGCCTACACCGCTTCGAGCAACAGCTGGGCGACCAAGGCCCCGGTGCCGGTGGCCGGGAGCGACGGGGTGAGCGGCGCGATCGGCGGCCAGGTCTATGTGCTGACCGGCGCCGCCGCCGGAGTGGGCTACGTCAAGCGGCTCGACCGCTACGACCCGGCCACCAACACCTGGACCGCGCGGGCGGCCCCGCTCGGGTATCACGTGGCGGCGGCGGGCGGCGTGATCAACGGCAAGCTCTACGTGGCCGGGGGCGCCACGCCCAGCGGGTACAGCAACGCGGTCGAGGTCTACGACCCGGCCAGCAACACCTGGAATCCCCTCGCGCCCATGCCCACGGCGCGCTCGGCCGCGGCGGGCGTGGTGGTGAATGGGGTGCTCTATGTAGTGGGCGGGAAGACCGCGTCGCTCAGCACGCTGGCGACCGTGGAGGTATACGATCCGGCCAACGACAGCTGGCGCACCGTGAGCCCGATGCTCACTGGCCGTTCCTTCCTGACGGGGGGCGCCATCAAGGGCCAGCTCTATGCCGTAGTCGGCGTGGGCGGTGGCAACGTGAACCAGGCGTACACGCCGTAACGAGCACGCCCCTCTCTTCCCCTTCGGAGGACCCGATGATCTCCCTATGCCCCAGGGCGTGCTTCGCCCCTGCCATGCTGGTGCTCGTCGGCGCCGTCGCGTGCAGCGATACGACGTCGCCGTCGACCGCCGGCCGCCCCACCGCGCTCGCCCCCGGCCAGTGGTGTCCCGCCGGCGAGCGGCCTGTTCGACGCGCATCGCGGCACCTTCAACGGCTCCTCCGGCACCGAGGGTGACGAGGCAGCGGGCGGCACGGACGACGGCGCGGCCGCGGTGGGAAGCGACGCCACCACGACGACCTACGAGTTCAGCCATCCGCTGTCGAGCGGGGATCGCTATGACGCCGCGCGCCGCCAGCAAGTCATACACCTCGGCCAGGTCCGAGTAGGCGCCGGCCAGATACCCTAGATAGCCCGCGTTTGAAGGGTCGAGCGACGTCTCGCGCATCAGTTGCGCCGCGCCCTCGCACTCCCGGTCCGCGCGCGCCGGCCGGGACTCGCCCGGCGCTGGGTTGAGGAGGGCCCCAATCGGCGGTACTATCTCAAGGTCCCTCGACCGACTCTGTTACCTCCGAGTGACGGGATGAGCAAGCGCGATAGGGGCCCCGGCACAGCGACCCAGCGTTGGGAACGCCTGAACGAGATCTTTCACGCGGCGGCAGCGCTCCCGCGCGGGGAGCGCACGACCTTTCTGGAGAGTGCCTGCGCGGAGGACGCGGTCCTGCGCGCCGAAGTCCAGCAGCTGATCGCCGCGCACGAACGGGCGGCCGGATTCATCGAAGCCCCGGCGCTCGCGGGCGCTGGCGCATGGCTGGAAGAAGACATTCGAGCGCCCGTGGCAGGCTGGCGGTTGGGGCCCTATCGCGTGGAGCGTGAGATCGGCCGGGGCGGCATGGGGACCGTGTATCTCGCCCACCGGGCTGACGGCCAGTATGAGCAGCAGGTCGCGATCAAGCTCATCAAGCGCGGCATGGATACCGATCTCGTGCTCGAGCGATTTCGTGCCGAGCGCCAGATTCTCGCCTCGCTCGACCACCCGAACATCGCACGATTGATGGATGGCGGCACGACGGATGACGCGCGGCCGTACTTCGTCATGGAGTACATCGAAGGAAAGCCGATTGACGAGTACGCCGATGCCCACCGGCTCACGGTTCCGGAGCGTCTCCGGCTTTTTCTGCAGGTCTGCGGGGCGGTCGCCTACGCCCATACCCGCCTGATCGTCCACCGCGATATCAAACCGGTCAACATCCTGATCACGGCCGAGGGTGTACCCAAGCTCCTCGACTTCGGGATCGCCAAGGTGCTTCATCCGGGCATGGATGAGGCAACAGCTTCCGTCACCGGCTTTCGGCTGTTGACACCCGAGTACGCCAGCCCCGAGCAGGTGGAGGGGCGTCCAGCCACGACGGCGAGCGACATCTACTCGCTCGGCGTGGTTCTCTATGAGCTGCTCACCGGTCGCTCGCCGTACCGGCTGCGAAGCCGAGCCCTTGCGGACGTCGCGGAGGCGGTTCAAACGACGGAGCCCGAGCGGCCGAGCCTGGCGGTGACTCGACCCGAAGCAGCGGCAACCGCGGTGCCTCGTCGCGCGGGATTGAACCCCGACCGGGCGGCGGCCAGCAGTCTCGGCACCACGGCCAAGCTGGGACGCCTGCTTCGGCGCGATCTCGACGAGATCGTACTCACCGCTCTCCGCAAGGAGCCGGCGCGGCGCTATGGGTCGGTGGAGCTGTTCGCGGAGGACATCCGGCGCCACCTGGACGGTCTCCCCGTTCGGGCCCGGCCGGACGGGGTCCTGTACCGAACCGGCAAATTTCTGCGGAGGAACCGCAGTTCGGTCTTCGCCGCAGCGCTGGCAGCTTGCGTGGCCGTGGCTCTGGCTGGGACCTTCATCGCTTTCCGGGGGCGCTCGCAGGACGATATGGCCAGCTCGCTGCTGTCGACTGGCGCGCTCGCCCGCCGCGATCGCCTCCTGGTCGCGGACTTCACGGACCTGGCCCGGGATTCGACGCTCGCCCGCGCCTTGACCGAGGCCTTCCGGACTGATCTCACGCAGTCGCCGCTGGTGCAGGTGATGACCCCGCGCCAAGTGCGCTCGAGCCTCATGCGCATGGAACGCTCCCCCGAAGCGGTCCTCGACGACTCCCTGGCCCGCGAGATCGCGGTGCGCGACGGCGTCAAAGCGCTCGTGAGCGGGAGCGTGGCGCGGGTCGGCGCTGGCTACACGCTGTCGGTGCAGCTGATCAGCGCGCAACAGGGTGAGGCGCTGACCGGCCTGCGCGAGACCGCCCGCGACTCCTCCCAGTTGATCGCAGCCGTGGACCGGGCCAGCAAGGGCCTGCGCCATCGGATCGGCGAATCGCTCCGGGCGTTGAACGAGATGCCGCCGCTCTCCGAGGTGACCACCGCTTCGCTTCCGGCACTCCGCCGGTACACGGAAGGGAGTCGGCTCTTTGTGGCCGGCGATCGCACCGCCGCCATCCGGTCGTACGAGGAGGCGGTAGCGATCGATACCGGATTCGCGACGGCATACGAGGCGATGGCGAAGGTGTACGGGGCCCTGGCAGAGCCGGGCCGCGCCTTCGCGGCAGGACAGCATGCCATGGCGAACCAGGCTCGGCTCTCGCTGCGCGAGCGTGAGGTCCAGCTCGCCTCGTCTGCGTACGGCACCGGTGACTATCGGACGGCCGTCGCTCGGTATGGTCGATTGCTCGAGCGCTACCCCGACGACGCAGCGGCGCTGAGCAACATGGCGCTGGCCTACCGTGACTGGCGGAAGTTCGCCACGGCCGAGAGCGTCTACCGGCGCGCCACTCGAGCCGATTCCACCATCCCCGTGATCTACTACGGGCTGCACAGCGCACAGCTGCTTCAGGGCAAGTTCGCCGACTCTCGGCGGACGCTGGACCTGATCGCGCAGCGGTTCCCGAAGGATCGTAGTCTCCCGTTTGTGGAGGTGAATGATGCTACGGCTCGTCAGCACTGGGACGAGGCGGAACGGCTCGCAAAGGCCCGTATCGCGGCTCACCGCGGCGACACCCTCCAGTTGGTGGACGGGTTCGAGGCACTGGCCGGGATCGTCATGACTCGAGGGCGTCTGGCGGAGGCGGCGCGGCATTGGCGAACCCAGCTCGCCCTGGCTGCCGCAGCGGGGTCCTGGGGCCGCCATCTCTTCGGTGTGCAGCAGCTCGGGTACCTGCAGCTACGCTTCCAGGGCGCACCCGCCGTTGCGCGGGCCCTGATGGATTCGGCGCTCGCTCGTCACCCGCTGGAGCAAGTTCTCCCGGGCGACCGGCCGTATT
This sequence comes from Gemmatimonadales bacterium, assembly GCA_045803515.1. Lineage (GTDB taxonomy): Bacteria > Gemmatimonadota > Gemmatimonadetes > Gemmatimonadales > GWC2-71-9 > CAVVWJ01. The sequence goes on along the minus strand of JBJMOX010000001.1, from coordinate 9,110 downwards.
ACGAGCTCGCCCGGTTCTATGCGGCCTTGAGGGACGTTCCTCGCGCGCGCACCCTGCTCGCATCAGCCGACAGCACCGATCGCGCGCTGGGCCGGCATCGCCCGGCCGACCGGAGCTGGACGCGTGGCGCGATCGCGTTTGCCGCAGGCCGGATGAACGAGGCGGAGATCGAGCTTCGGCAGGCGGCGGAGACTGATTTCTGCGCGATATGCCCGCTGCCGGACTTGGCGCGCGTCTACGAGGCTGTGGGCGAACGGGATTCGGCTCGTGTCACATACGAGCGCTATCTCGCAACGCCCTGGCTCTTTCGCTATGAGATCGATGCGATCGAGCTCGGCTGGACGATGAAGCGGTTGGGCGAGCTGTATGAGGAGAGGGGCGAGCGGGACAAGGCCGCCGCCGCTTTCTCCGGATTGAGCAAACTTTGGGGGCGAGCCGATCCCGAGCTGCAGGCGGTGGTCGCGCAGGCGCGCCGAGCGGCCGAACCTCCAGGCCCATTGCCCTAACGCGAGTCCTCCGGCGCTCCCTCGATCGCCTTGTACAGCCAGGCCCGGGCGAAGGTCCACTCCCGCTCGACCGTGGCGTCCGAGATCTGCAGCACCTCCGCGATCTCCCGGGCAGTGAGCCCGCCGAAAAACTTGAGCTCCACTACCTGCACCTTGCGCGGGTCCAACTTCGCCAGCTGCTCCAACGCCTGCTCCAGCGCGATCAGTTCCACGTCGGGCCGGCCGGACGGCGCCTCGACCAGGCTGAGCGATACCGGCTGCGCACCGGAGCCCCGCTTGAGCGCGGCCCGGCCCCGGGCGTGGTCCACCAGGATCCGGCGCATGACGCCGGCCGCCAGGCCGAGGAACTGCGCGCGATTCCGCCAGTCTACCCGCCGCTGGTCGATGAGCCGCAGGTAGGCTTCGTGCACCAGCGCGGTGGGCTGGAGCGTATGTCCCGCGTCCTCGTGGCTCAGGTACGCCTCGGCCAGGCGGTGCAGCTCGTTGTAGAGCACGGGCAGCATCTGATCCAGGCCGGGCTTGTCGCCCCGGCCCAGCTCGAGGAGCCAGTCGGTGACGGCGGCAGGACTCTCGGGGCGCAGCTCGCTCATGGCGATCGGCGGAAAGGCGAGGATGGAACACCTCCACCGAGAGTCTACGGTCCGATCGGCCGTTGCTCAAGGGCAACCTGCGCTCCCTCGGCTCACCGGACTCTTCCCGCCGCGATCCGGGCCAGGCCGGCTGCGTACGGTTGAGCGGATTCGGGCTGCTGGCCGGGATTCATCTTGACCCGTACGGTCAGCGTCCGGGGTCCCACATAGGCCACCAGAAAACCCTCGGGCTCCTGACCTTTGCGTGAGAAGTAGATGGAAGCGGAGTCGCCCACCCCTGCGAGTGCGTGCTGCGTCTGGTCGAAGCCATTGCCCTCGAGTATCCGGTTCACCGTCTTGCGCGACAGCGGTATCGATATGAGCGCAATCTGGGTCGCCGCTTTCCAGAAGTCGCACGCCGACTCGGTGTGTTGAACCGTGGGATGGCGCCCGGGAGGCTCCGTCAGGTGACGGCCGGTCACCCGCTCCACCTCCGCATTGCTCACCAGTTCGCACGCGTGAGCCGGGTCCTTGGGCGCGCTGGACTGGCCAAATAACGGCGATCGTGCCAGGAGAACCCCGAGGGTCACGATCAGCGGGACAGGTATCCGCGGTCTGAGCTTCATGGCTCGCTCCGTTTCCTAGGTGGGTGGGCCGCTCGCCAATCAACGCGTCCGGACCAGCTCCACGCGCCGATTCCGCGCCCGGCCTTCCGGCGTGTCGTTCCGGTCCACGGGGCGCGACTCGCCATAGCCCGCGGTCGTGAGCCGTCCCGCGTCGATGGCGTACTTCCCGGTCAGGGCCGTCTTCACCGCTGCGGCGCGGCGCTGTGACAGCTCCAGGTTGAACCGGTCGCTCGCGATGCTGTCGGTGCCTTCGATCGCGAGCTTCCACTCCGGAAAGGGGTCGCGTCCGGGTCCCAATCGGTAACGCGGGGTGTCGGCCCGCACGCCCTCAGGGAAGGGCATGAGGGTATCGGGGGCAGAACCTCGCGTGTATCGATAGACCCCTTGCCGGAGCCCACCATGTCTCACCGCGTCATGTACCTCGTCGTGCTGTTGCCGCTCAGCGCCGCACACGCTGGGGAGCACGGCGACACGATCCGCATCTGCCTCGGTCCCACCACGGTCGAGGCCGCGGTCGGCAGCGCCGCGACCGCTGCGAGCGCGGTCCGCGAAGCCTTCTCCAGCTTCCTCGCCGGCCCTTCCATCGGGGCCACACCACTCACCGCACGCCTCCAGTCCCAGGCGCGCGAAGAGGCGCGGCAGGCGGGCTGCCGATACCTCCTGCTCACGACCATGAAGCACGAGCAGAAGCACGGCGGCGGGTTCATGCGCCGGATGGTGGGGAGCGCCGCCCAACAGGGCGCCTGGACCGTAGGCGCATCGGCCGGGTCGGTAGCGGGGCGGGTAGCGGCGGGTGCCGCCTACGGGGCGGCTGGCACGGCCGCCTACGATTACGCGACGTCGGTGCGCACCAAGGACGAGATGACCTTGCAGTATCGGCTCGAGGATGCGAGCGGGGCCGTGCTGGCCGAGCACGCGGACAAGCGCAAGGCGAACTCCGACGGGGAAGACCTACTGGGGCCGCTGGCGCAGCAGCAGGCCGAGGCGATCGTGGCGGTGGTGGGGAAGCGCGGACAGTGACGATGAGACGGCGGATCCTCGCGGCCGATGGTGCGCACCTGCCCGATCCCAATACGCGCATCGACCGACACGGCCGCCGCTGAGCCTACTGTACTCGCTCGCGAGCGCGAGCGAAGCGACGGCAGGGTGGAGGTCGGGAAGACAGAAAAGCGGAAAGCCAAGTCAGACGGCGAGGACGTGCTCAGCCCAATGGTGCAGCAGGCTGCCGAGGCGATGGCTGCCGGGATCGCCCGGAGGCCATAGGAGGCGATCATGAGAGGTCGAGGTGCTCCGATCCTGGTCGGGGTAGTCAGTCTGGCGGCCCTTGGCTGGTGGGCGTCGGCGTGGCTGAGTGGGCGGATCCATCCGTCGTCCCGGCATCGCGGCGGGAAATTCACGGCGACCCAGTATCTCTACGGTCTCGGGCCCCAGACGGACCCATCGGTGAGGTATCAGCCCGATGTGGTGATAGTCGGAGGCGGCCCCGCGTCGGTCCGCTCCGTGAGCTCCGACGGCCTCATCTGGACCATTCGGGGCGACGCGCCTGGCATCGGTGAGGTGCAGGTGGGGAAGGTGATGTTCGTGACCAGCCGGGGTGTGGGCCGCGTGCTCCGGCGGGAGCAGGTCGGAAGGGACGTCGCCGTTGTCCTGGGACCCGTTGATCTCACGGATGTGATCCGGGACGGCACCATCAAGATCGATGAGCCGATTGATCTCCGAGACTTCGCGTTCGTGCACACGCCCGACCTCCCCGGCACGGTGCGTGAGCTGCCGGCGCTCGTCACGTCCTTGCGGCAGGACGACGCGCCCGTTCGATACGCTGACGCGAGAGGGTCGGCCCTGTCTCTACCACCAGTGAGACTCGTCGCGATGAGCCGGCCGGTGGCCGAGGGCCCACAACAGTCGCTGCCGGCACCAACGTTCGGGACCAGCTTACAGATTGCCGTGGGAAGATTCCTGGTGGAGCCCTCAGCGCAGGCACAGGGGATGGTGGTGCGGATCGCCTATGGGCCGAGCGCGAATTGGGTGCTCAAGCGCCCACCGCATAGGCCCGACGGTAGCGGCTGGGGCAACACCAAAGAGGGCAGCGGCTGGTCCCGCGGCCTCGAGCTCGGCATCACCCTCACGCTCCGTTGGAGCGACCCTAAGCTGCAATCCAGCACCGTGGTCAAGGACGGCAAAGTTGAGGTGAGCGACACCCGGCTGGATGGTCTTAAACAGATCGATGTCGACATAGACGCGGGCAGCAAGTCGGGCCTGGCTGACAACATCAGCCAGCGACTTGAGATCCCGGTCGATCTCGTGCTACCGGTCACAGGAACTCCGTTCGTGATCGCGCTGCGGCAGAAATTCCTGGTGCAGACTGCGTTCACCGCGAAGAACTCCACGCTCTCAGCCCACGGCTCCTACGCCATCTCGGGTCCGCTCACGAGCAAGACAAGCGGTGGTAACACGAGCGCCTCCAGTCCGACGATCCAGGTGCGTCAGAGCCTTCTCAGTTCGCTCAGGGGCGTCTCGGTGGGCGTCAATGGCATCGTCGTTGGTTGGAGCGTTCGAGTGGTGTTCGGTTTTGGCATCCCTGAGGCCTTCGTGGGTCCCCACGTGGGGCTGACGCTCTCCTCCACCGTCACCCGCGGCTCGGACTTGGGCATAGTCTTGTGCCGGCAGGCGTCAGCCGACGCGGCCGTCAATACCGGCCTCGGGTTCAAGCTCGAGCCGACATTCATCGACTGGCTCAAGAATACGTTCATCCGCGGGAAGTCGAGTCTGAACACCAAGCTGGACTCCGATCTGATCGACGCCAACCAGACGATCTTCCATTGGGAAGACACCGAGCCGAACGTCGCGCTCTGCAAGAACAAATCGTGACGGCCTCCGCTTGGGACCGGAGACTCCGTGCTCGTCGGGGCCATCGCCGAGACCTGCTGGCGCTCGTGCTTGTTCAACTCGTAGTAACGCTGCCCGGTCGGCCCGCCGCCGCCCAGGGGGACGTCGAGAGCATCCCCCTGGTCACCGGCCTGGTACTCGGCTCCGTCCTCCACTCGCCCCTCGGCGAGCGCGAGGACGTCCTCGAGATCGCGCGCGACGACACCAGCGGCGTCCACTACGCCTGGCACGAGCGGACGATCACCCCCGAGGGCGACACCACGACCGGCTTCCGCAGGCGGTTCGTCCGTGCGAATGACCTGGCCGGCGCGCCACGGTTCGACGACGTCTTCGGCAAGGATGAGCAGGTGCGCCCGGGCTTTACTGCCCTCTCGCTCTCGACCGCGGTGTATCGGGAGCTGCGCGACGCCGGGACCGCTCCGTTCAGCATGATCGTGACCCCGCTGAAATCGCGCGACATGACCGCGAGCGCGACGGCCCTGAGCGGTCTGCTCGCCCCGACCCGAGCCATTCCCTCTGCTCGTCAATGGCGGCCGAGCCGAGCTCCCGGCGATGCACCTGAAGGGGAGCTTTGCCGACGGGCTGCGGCGGGCGGAGTGGGACCTCTGGGTCCTGGCCGACAGCGCCCATCCGCTGCTGCTCAAGTCCGTGTTTGGAGAGGACGTCTTCCAGATGGTGCGGGCCGATCTGCCCGGCAGACTGGCCGCACAGGACGGTGGGCTGCTGGATCCCCGGCCGTTGAAGACGGCGCTCGACGAGAGCTGCCGGCTGGAGCTGCCCGGCGTCTACTTCGCCTTCGTCACCGCGACCATCGACCCGATCTCGGATCGCGCGCTCGCGGAGCTCGCTCGCGCCCTCGCCGGGCATCCAGACTGGAACTTCACCCTCGAGGGCCATACCGACAGCGTCGGCACCGCCAGTGCCAACCAGGCGCTGTCCCAGCGTCGCGCCGAAGCGGTGCGCGCCCGACTGGCCGAGCTTGCACGGCGTGGACACCCACGCCTGGCGCGCGGTCGGCTATGGCTCGAGCCGGCCGCGTGAGTCGAACGCGACGATCGAGGGCCGCGCGCGCAACCGAAGGGTCGAGTTGGTGCGCGACTGCCGCTGACGTCCGGGCCATTGCGTGTCGCGGCGAACCTGGAGTCGCTCTGAGCGAAGGGAAGCGGGCATGCGTCTGCTCATGACTCCTTCGCGGAGTTTACCCTGGGCGAAGCGTGCGAATGCTCGAGAAAGCGAAGGGTGAGGGTATCCGACGATCGCCGACGCGTATCAGGAAGAGGGTTATAGAAGCATCAACTCCCGCACATCCACCCCTAACCGGCCTTGGCCAGGAGATCAGCTCATGCGTGCCGTCGCCCGGGTCGCTGGATTGTTGGCCGCCCCCTTACTGCTGGTGCCTGGGCTTCATGCCCAGGCGCCCATAGCCCTCATTACGCTCACCGGCGGCCCCCATGCCGGCATCTACGAGATGAGCGGCTCACCCATCTGCAAGACCTTCGACTCCGGCTCCGACGACCGCGGCTTCGGCGCCGAGTTCGTGGCCGACCCGCCGCACGGCTGGCGCAAGGGCCCGCCCTACCTCTCGCACCTCTGGCTCACCACGCCGAGGATGCGGAACCCGAAGCCCGACGCGGTCTCCCTCGGCGTCACGTTCACCAAGTGGGGCACGCCTGCCACCGAGATCGACTACAAGGTCTACACCATCCCGCCCGCGCTCGACAACAACCCCGAGCTCGGCCGCAAGCAAACCGGCAAGGGCCAGGCGACCGTTCGCCGTGCGGCCGACAAGCTCAGCGCGACCTTCACGGGCGAGACCGCGGACGGCGTGCGGATGGAAGGAAGTGTGGAGTGTCCGTAATGGGGTGCCTCGATGGGCAGTCCACGACAAGGACGAGGTCACGCGCTGGCTCTGATGCCGTTGCTCACGCCGAGGACACCATGAATCGAGCTCTGATCCTGCCGCTCGCATCGTTGGCGCTGCTCATTGCGTCGGCCTGCGCCGGGCCTGAATCCCTGGGCCCGGAGCCCCCCGTCACCGCCGAACCCACCGCGCTCGTGCCGGCGGCGGCCACGACCAACGTCTGGGCGGTCAAGGCTGCCATGCCGACCCCTCGCCACAGCCTGGCCGCCGGCTCGGTAAACGGCGTCCTCTACGCCGTCGGCGGCACTCGGAACGGCGTGAACCTCCGGACGGTCGAGGCGTATAACCCGAGTACGAACAGCTGGACCACCAAGGCGCCGTTGCCGCAGGGCCGGAGCGGCCTGAGCGGGACCGGCACGATCAACGGCATTCTCTACGTCGCGGGAGGGTTCGGCAGCAACGGCGCGACCAACACTCTCTACGCCTATAACCCCGCGACCAATACGTGGGCCACCAAGGCGCCGATGATCATCACCGGTGTCTGCGGGGCCAGCGGCGTCATCGGCGGCCGGCTCTACGTCTACAGCTGGGACAACAGCTGTGGTGGAGTGGGCGGCGTCTCGTTCCTGCGTTATGACCCGGCGACCAATAGCTGGACCAAGCTCGCGGTGACTCCACGACCGCATACCAGCCCGGCGGGGGGCGTGATCGGCGGGAAGTTCTATCTTGCCGGCGGTATCGACAACCAGGGGCAGACGACGGGCGGGCTGGACGTCTACGACCCGGCCACGGACTCCTGGACGACGAAGTCCTCAATGAACCAGGAGCGCACGGGTCCGGCCGGGGCCGTCATCAACGGCCTGTTTTACGTCGTCGGCGGGTACGACACTGCCGTGGACACATATCTGGCCAGTGTCGAGGCCTACGACCCGGGGAGCGACACCTGGCGCTATGTCGCCGGGCTTGCCGCGGGGCGCGGCTACCTGGCGGGCGCGGTGGTGAACAACAAGCTGTACGCCGTCGGCGGGTTCAGGCCCGCCAGCGGCGAGGTCGCAAGCAACGAGGTGTACACGCCGGGCAACGTCTGGGTCACCGTTCGGCCCGTCCCAACGGCACGTCTCAGCCCGGTGGGGGCGGTGATCGGCAAGCAGCTCTTCATCATCGGGGGCACGTCGGCGACGGGGACCGAAGCTCTCACCACCACCGAGGCGTACGCTGCGGGGACCGACCGCTGGACCACGCGAGCTCCCATCCCGCAGGCGATCTCCGAGGCGGACGGGGCGGCGGTGATCAACGGGGTGCTCTACGTGCCCGGAGGTCTCAACGGCACCTACCAGAACACGCTGTACGCCTATACCGCATCGAGCAACACGTGGGCGACGAAGGCGGCGATGCCCGTGGCGGGAGGCGAAGGGGTGAGCGGAGCCATCGGAGGCAAGCTCTACGTGCTGACAGGTGGCGCAGCCGGGGTGGGACAGGTCAGGCGCCTCGACCGATACGATCCCGGTACGAACACCTGGACCGCGCGCGCAGCGCCGTTCGGCTTCCACACCGCTGCAGCAGCCGGCGTCATCAACGGCAAGCTGTACGTGGCGGGAGGAGCCACGCCGACCGGTCTCTCCAAGGGGCTGGAAGTCTACGACCCGACCACCGATGTGTGGAGCCCGGGTACGTCGATGCCGACCGCTCGCGCATGGGCGACGGGCGTCGTCATCAACGGGCTGCTCTACGTGGTAGGGGGGCAGGACGCGTCGCTCAACAAACTGGCGACGGTGGAGGTCTATAACCCGGGTGTCGACACTTGGCGCGCGGTGAGTCCGATGCTCGCGGCGCGCGCATTCATGGCGGGCGGCGCGATCAGCGGCCGGCTCTACGCGGTGGCCGGGTTGCCGGGTGGCGCCACCAATCAGGCGTACACGCCGTGAGGTTCCGTCGAACCGTCGGCCTGCGGTGGCTCCTCGGCGCCACGCTCCTGAGCGCCCGGGAAGGCCCGGCAGCCGTCGCCCAGGATCCTGCTCCCAGAATCCCCTTGATCACCGGCCTCGTCCTCGGTTCGGTCCTCCACTCACCCCTCGGCGAGCGCGAGGACGTCCTCGAGATCGCGAACGCCGACACCGCCGGCGTGCACTACGCCTGGCACGAGCGGACCATCACCAGCCAAGGCGACACCACCACCGGATTCCGCAAGCGCTTCGTGCGCGCGAGCGACCTGGCCGGTGCGCCCAGGTTCGACGACATCTTCGGCAAAGACGAGCAGGTGCGCCCGGGCTTTACCGCCATCTCGATCTCCTCGGCGATATACCGGCAGTTGCGAGGGGCCGGGAGCGCCCCGTACAGCATGATCGTCACGCCGCTCGAGGCCCGGGACATGACCGGGAGCTCGCCTCCCCTCGGCGCGATGCTCTCCCCGCTGCGGGTGCGCTACAAGGGCAGACTGACGCGGATCTCGCCGCAGACCGAGCCATTCCCTCTGCTCGTGAACGGCAATCGGACAACGGTGCCTGCGCTGCGTCTCAGGGGCGACTTAGCGGACGGCCTGCGTCGCACGACCTGGGATCTCTGGGTGCTCGCCGACAGCGCACACCCGCTGCTCCTTAAGTCGGTGCTCCAGGGCGACGTGTTCCAGATGGTGCGGGCCGACCTTCCGACCGAGCTGCCATGG
>JBJMOX010000086.1:0-5810 GCA_045803515.1 Gemmatimonadales bacterium | reverse complement strand
AGTGCCGCGCTGTAGTGCTGGGTGCGGGTGAGGCAGCGGACGGCGTATTGCGCGCCCTGAACCAGCACGGGGTGGACCGGATCCTCTTGGTGAATCGAAACCCGGGCCGGGCGGGCGCACTCGCGGCGGTGTGGCGGGCCGAGACCCAGCCCTGGGAAGCCTTGGACGAGCTGCTCCAGGATGCCGATCTGCTGGTCGTCGCCACCGCGGCGTCACGGCCCGTGATCTCGGCGCCGCAGCTGACCCGGGCGGCGAAGTTCCATGAGCGGGAGCCGCTCATCGTCATCGATCTCGGGGTTCCGCGTAACGTCGAGCCCGCGGTCCGCGCGGTTGCCGGGGTGCGGCTCTATGACCTGGACGATCTCCAGCGTCTCCGCTGCCCCGCGGCCGAAACGGCTTCGCCGGCCCTGAGCGACGCCGAACGGATCCTGACGGAGGAGATCGACCGATTGGTGCAGAACCTCCGCGCCCGCGCCGCCGCCCCGCGGCTGGCCGAGCTGCACCGGGTCGGTGCGGAGATGGCGGAGCAGGAAGTGTCGTGGGCCCTGGCGCAGCTGGACGCGCTTTCCGAGCGGGAGCGCGAGGTGGTGCGGGAGATGGCCGACCGGCTGGTGCGGCGGGTGCTGTACCCGGCGAGCCGCTCTCTCAGAGAGGAGGCCTGACCGCAGCTCCCTGTCGTCTACTCGCCATTCAGCCCGTTTCGTTCGCCACCATCGACATCGAGCTCGCCGGGTTCAGGATATTCCGGCACTGAGGATTGACGCAGCCCGCGCAGCGCGTGGTGTATTGCGTCGTATAGGGCTGGCCGGATGCCAGGTGCTCACGGACAATGTCGGCGAGCGCATCGAGAAATGCCGGGCGGTCGTTGAGGGCCGGGGCGCGCTTGTAGTGGGTGATGCCCGAGCGGTGGGCGACTTCTCCATACTCCCGGTCGAGCTCGGAGAGCGTCTCGATGTGGTCACTGGTGAATGCGATGGGGACCACCAGCACATGCTTCTGGCCCCGGGCCCCCAACTGGCGAATGACCTGCTCCGTCCGGGGCCCGAGCCAGCGCACCGGACCCACGTCGGATTGGTAGGCGAGCAGGTATGGATTGGGCGCACCCAGCCGCTCGATCACCCGCTGGACGCCGGCGCCGACCTCCTGCGGATACGAGTCGCCGCGGTCGATCACGGCAAGCGGGAGGGAGTGCGCGCTGAAGAGGAGCAGCACCTTCTCGCGGTCCGCCGGCTCGAACTGCTCCAGCCCCTCCCGCACGGTCTCGGTCATGGCGCTGATGAAGCCGTCGTGCACCGGCCAGCGGTCGATGAGGCTCCACTCGAAGCGGTCGCGGAGGCCGGTCCGCTCCGCGGCGCGCCACAGCTCGTTGAGGCTGGAGCCGGTGGTGCTGCAAGACCACTGGGGATACTGGGTGAACGCCACGGCCCGCTGCACGCCGTCCGCCGCCATTGCCCGGAGAGCGTCGTCACTCTTGGGCTGGACGTAGCGGAAGGCCACATAGAAGGCGTGCGGGGCCGTCTCCGGGGACAGACGATCGAGCCGCTCGATCATGCCGCGTCCCTGGGCCTCGGTGTGCCGCAGAATCGGTGACCCGCCGCCGATACTGGCGTAGAGTCGCTGCACCTTGGGCGTACGCCGGCGAGCGAGGTAGGGGCCGAGCCAGCGCTGAAAGGGGAGCTGGATGATCTCGCTGTCGGCGAACAGGTCGAGCAGGAAGGGCTGGACCTGGTCGAGGGTGGCGGGACCTCCCAGGTTCATCATGACGATCCCGGTTTTCACCTTGGGCATGGCACCAATATAAATGACCGGCTATCCGCCGATCACCCCTGTCTCGAGGGCAAAGCGGGTCAGCTCGGCCACGCTTCTGAGGCTCAGCTTTCGCATCAGGCTCTCGCGATGAGTCTCCACCGTGCGATGGCTGATGCCCAGCTCCGCCGCGATCTCCTTGTTGGTGAGGCCCCGCGTCACACCGATGAGCACGTCACGCTCCCGGCCGGTAAGCTGGGCCAGCAGTCCGGCGGGGGTGGCGTCCGCCGCACGGTCCCCCCGGACCACGGCGCTCAAGCGGCTCGCGATCGGCGGGCTGAAGTAGGATTCGCCCTGATAGACCGCCCGCACGGCTCCTCTGAGCTCGGTGGCGGCGGTGTCCTTGAGCAGATAGCCGTGCGCGCCGGCGCGGACGCTCTCCAGCACGTATTCCGTGTTGTCGTGCATGCTGAGGATGAGCACCCGGGTGTCAGGGCACTGCTGGCGCAGCTCGGTTGCGACAACCAGACCTGACTGTCCCGGCATGGAGATGTCGAGCACCGCCACGTCGGGTCGGAGCTCCAGCGCCAGCGCCAGGGCTTCCGGTCCGGTGGAGGCTTCGGCCACGACAGCGAATCCCGGCTCGCCTTCGAGCACGTGGCGGATGCCGGTGCGGACGATGGCGTGATCGTCCGCGACCAGAACCCGCACCGTCCCCCCGCTCATATGGTGTCCCCCGGGCCGACCGGCACGAGCACCTCCAGCGAGGCGCCGAGCCCCATGCCGTGCGCTCTGCCGAAGCGAACGCTCCCTCCGAGAGCATTGATCCGCTCCCTCATGCCAGCGAGACCCATGTGTCCTGCCCGTTCCAGCCGGTCCGGAGCGAGCTCCGGCGGGCCCCGGCCGTCGTCCCGCACCGCGAGCAGCACACCCGTGGGATTCACCGAGATCCCGATCTCCACGCTCCGCGCAGCGGCGTGGCGGAGCACGTTGGACAGGGCCTCCTGGAGCGCCCGGAACAGGGTCAGCTCCGCCTCTTTGGAGAGGGGCGGCAGAGCGCCCGGCGCGGCCAGATCGGTGCGGATGCCGCTGCGTTCGGCGAAGTCGGCGACCAGGGACCTGAGCGCCGGCAGGAGCCCGAGATCATCCAGGATCGAGGGGCGGAGGTCGTTGGTGACGCTCCGGATGCTTCGAATCCCGGTATCGATCAGCGCGAGGGCCTGATCCAGCCGGGCGGCCTGCTCGGGAGCGACGCCCTCCCGCAGGATTCCCAGCTCCATCTTGACCGCGGAGAACACCTGGGCGGTCTCGTCGTGCAGCTCGCGAGAGAGCCGGCGCCGCTCCTCCTCCTGCTGCTCGATCATCCGGGCGGACAGCCGCGCCAGCTCGACCGTGCGGGCTTCCAGGCGGGCGTAGAGGTCGGCGTTTTCCAAGGCGGCTCCCACCTGCTGGCCCAGGGCGACGAGAAACCGGTCATCCAGCGCGGTGAAGGGATCCCGCGCGTCGCCCACCAGGACGAGGGCACCCATGACCTGCTCCCGCTGCAGCAGGGGCAGCACCGCGGCGAAGGGATACGTCGTCCGGCCGTCCGACCATCGACCGGTGACCTGCGGAAGCCCCGATTCGATCGCACGCGCAAGTGCCGCGGCGCCGCCGTCGCCCGGCCCGGCGGGATCGGTCCACCGCTCGCACACCCCGGCGCCCCGCACCAGCCGAGGCCTGCCCTCCTGCAACAGAAAGAGCGCGCTCCCGCGCACCGTCGGCAGAGTGAGCGGCCGGGCCAGGAGGGCGGAGAGAACGTCCTGCTCGCGGCCCGCGTGCTGCAGATCTCCCGAGAGCGCCGAGAGAGCGCTCAATCCGCGCCGGAGATCGTCCAGCACGAGCAGCAGGATCCCGGTTCCCACGACCAGGGTCAGGAGGATATCGACGTAGTAGCCCCACGGCACCCAGCTCCCACGGGCTCGCAGGAATGGATAGTCCAGGTGGTGCAGCCCCCAGAGCAGGAAGGCGGTAGAGAGGAGGGTCGCGCCGCTGGAGGCGACCCGCCGCCGGTAGCGGGCGAAGACCCAGCCGGTCCAGAGCGTGGCCAGGCTGAGAAACAGGACCGCCGGCCCCGCCGCCCAGAGGAAGTGGTCCAGCCGATAGATGGCGACGTAGGACCAGATCGGCGGGAAGAGCACCAGGGCGAGGTACCACCGGCGCCACTGCACCTGCTGAGAGAAGACCAGAGCCGCGCCCAGGAGCGCGAGGGCGGTCCACCCGGTGATGACCTGATGCCAGTAGAGCCAGATGCGCTGGGAGCTCAGCAGGAAGCTGCTGATGGCGCAGACCCGCAGGAGGTAGAGACCCCAGGCCACCGCCCACCAGGCGAGATACGGCTTCCTGTACCGCTGGTAGAGGAAGCCGCACAGCGCCCCGAGGGCCGCCGTGATGGCGGCCTCGAGGATCGCGGCGTCGAGCTCGATCTCTTTCGCCGACAGGATGACGGCTTGCATGGCCGAAACAAACGGCAGGACTATCGGAGAAGCAACGGCCCGGCCCGGAGCGCCTCGATCAGTACCAGCCGATCGGCTTCTCGTCGAGGTTGATGAACACCTGCTTGGTCTCCAGGTACTCCTCGACGCCCCAATGCCCCAGCTCCCGGCCGAAACCCGAGGCCTTGTAGCCGCCCCACGGCGCTTCCACGAAGGTCGGCTGCATATGATTGACCCAGACGATCCCGGCTTCCAGCGATTTCACCACCCGGAACGCCTTGAAGATGTCCCGGGTCCAGACCGCGGCGGCCAATCCATACGGCGTCGCGTTTGCGATCCGGACGGCGTCCGCCTCGTCCTTGAACGGGATCACGCTCATGACCGGCCCGAAGATCTCTTCCTGGGCGATCCTGGCGGAGTTGTCGACGTCGTAGAAAATGGTGGGCTCGACGTACCAGCCCTTATCGAAGCCCTTCGGTGTGCCGCCGCCCGCCGCCACCTTGGCCTCGCCCCGGCCGACCTTGAGGTAGCCCGCCACGCGATCGCGCTGCTCCGCGCTCACCAGGGGACCCATCTTGGTCTCCCGATCCAGGCCGCGGCCCAGCTTGATGGTCTTGGCCTTCGCCGCCGCCGCGTCGACGAACTTGCGGTAGATATCCTTCTGGACCAGGACCCGGCTGCCGGCGGAGCAGACCTCGCCCTGGTTGATGAACGTGCCGAACAGGGCGCCGTCCACCGCGTTCTCGAAATCCGCGTCGCTGAAGAAGATGTTGGGTGATTTGCCGCCCAGCTCGAGCGAGACCCGTTTGAGCTGATCGGCGGCGTTCCGCATGATGAGCTTGCCAACCTCGGCGCTCCCGGTGAAGGCGATCTTCCGCACCAGGGGGTGGGCGATGATCGGAGCCCCCGCTCCCGGGCCGTCACCCGTGACCACGTTGACTACACCGGGCGGCAGCCCGACCCCCTCGAAGTCTTCGGCCAGCTTGAGCAGGCTGAGCGGCGTCTGCTCCGCCGGCTTGATGACGACCGTGCACCCTGCCGCGAGCGCGGGCGCGATCTTCCACGCCGCCATGAGAAGCGGATAATTCCAGGGGATGATCTGGCCGGCCACGCCCACCGGCTCGCGCAAGGCGAACGCCACCGCATCCGCGGGCACCGGGAGTACTTCACCGTTGATCTTGGTGGCCAGGCCGCCGTAGTACTCGTAGCAAGTGGCGGTATCGTCCATGTCGTACTCGGACTCGACGATCGGCTTGCCGGAGTTGACCGTCTCCAGCTCGGCCAGCTCGGATCGGCGGGCCCGGATCCGCTCTGCCAGGCGGAAGAGGATGCGGCCCCGCTCCTGGGCGGAGGTGCCCTTCCAGCCCCGGTGGAACGCCCGCTCGGCCGCCCGCGCCGCGCGATCGATGTCGTCGGGGCCGCCCGCCGGACAGGTGGCGATGACCCCTTCCGTCGATGGGTCGTACACGTCGAATGTCTTGCCCGCTTTGGCGTCGACGAACTTGCCGTCGATGTACATCTGGTAGCGGGTGACCTCGGATTTCCGGGCCTTGCCGCGTGCCGTGGCCGCGCTGGTCATGGACTCCTCCT
>JBJMOX010000085.1:0-21397 GCA_045803515.1 Gemmatimonadales bacterium | reverse complement strand
CCGGGTTCACGAATGGCAGGTCGAGAATGAACTGGTTGCGGTCGTCGATGAACTTGGCTGACAGGCGCACGTACCCGTTCGAGAGGAGTCGGGTCACGCTGCCTTTGACCTGGCCGCCCCGGACGCCGGGAAATCCGGGGTCGCGTACGCCGTGGTCGTAGCGGTAGAAGCCACCCACGTTGAACCGCCAGGCATCGCCCAGCGGGCCATTGGCGTTGAGGTCGAAACGAGCAAGCCCCTGAGTGGCGCCCGTTGCGCGCAAGGTACCATCAAATACGTCCCCACCGGCGTGGTTGATCAAGTTGATCATGGCACCCGGCGTGTTGGACCCGAAGAGGGCGGACGCACCGCCCCGCACTACCTCCATCCGCTCGACGTTCTCGTCAATCCGAAAGAGGTTGTCGGCATTCATGAAGAAGGTGTGCATGGTGGGAAAAACCGGCAGCCCATCCTCCAGGAAGTTCACGTACTCGACGCCCAGAATGCCTCGTATCGAGATGTTTTCGTTGACCTCGCCGCCGGAGCTCTCGACCCGGGTAAAGCCCGGAACATACCGAAGCGCTTCGGTCGTGCTCCTGGGCACGGCGCGCTGGATGTCCTGCGAGGTGAGCGAGGTGACTGCAACGCTGGCATCAAGGTTCATCCGGGGGGTCTGGGTGCCCGTCACCACCAGGGTCTGCAGCTGCAGCGGATTCCGCTGCAAGCTGAAGTCGTGGCTGGCCCGCTCGCCTTCCGCCACCGTCACGGTGGTCGAGTCGGGGCGGAAACCCACCATTCGCACCCGGAGGACCTGGCTGCCGACGGGAACCCGCGCGAGCACGTAATCCCCGGTCGCGCTCGACTGGGTGCCCACCGTCGTGCCCTGGATGGCTACCTGCGCCCCGGCGACCGCTACGCCTTTGTCGTCCGTCACCTTCCCGGCGACGGAGCCGGTTTGCGCCGCGCCCTGCGCGGCCGCGGCCGACGGGCGCAGGCCGGGCAGCAGCAGCGCGATGCACGCCATGGCTGCCAGGCGGTTGACGGATATGCACAGACGAGAACACGATCTCCAGTTCATAGTGGCCTCCATCCTCTCAGGGGTTCCGCGATCGAGCGCACCTCACGTACGGCAGGGAGTATCGGGGCGGATGATGGCGGAGGGACAAACGCGGAAAATCTGAGGACAGCGGCGGGGGCGTGACGCACCGTCGGGCCGGGCCAGGACGGCCCGATCTCGTGCTACATGCATGGGTGCCCCCGGAGGGCGGCACGACCACTCGAATCAATCCGCCGCATGTCTCAGGCTCGCTGATTCCGGCCGACGCGACACGCGCCGATCGGCACCCACACTTTTACACATCTCCGGCCACCCACGCAAGGGGGCGGAGCCGTCCAGGGACGCCTGGTCTATGCCTCAGTCACAGTCTGACCGGTGGTCAGGGGCGCCCGCCGGCACCATCGCCCTGCACTCCTCCGCCGCCAGGGCGAGGGCGACGCCGTTAGACCAGCCGAACCCGTCCTGAGTGGGATACTCGCCGCCGCCGGCCGGCCGGTTCAGGTCCACGACGTCGTACTTCTCCGTCATCTTGCCGGCCGAACGGTAGGTGCGGCGATTGAGGCTGAGCCAGCGCTCGCGCGCCAAATTGGCCAGGTCGCCACGGCCATAGCGCCGAACTCCCTCGATGGCGAGCCACTCCAGTGGGGGCCAGCCGTTCGGCGCGTCCCACTGCTGCCCGGAGGCAACCAGCGTGGTGACGAACCCGCCCGGCTTGAGGAAGTCGCGCTCGAGGCGCGCCGCCACCGTGCGACCCTGCTCCGGAGTCGCCAGGCCGAAGTAGAGCGGGGCCAGGGCGGCGAGCGTCGGCCGGTCGGTGACCCGCTCCCCGGTGCGCCAGCGGACATCGTAGAAGAACCCGCTCTCCGGATCGTACGCCGCCGCCAGGAGCGAGCGACGGCGGGCCTCGGCGGCCTGGTCGAATCGCGCGGCCGCCCCGGCATCGCCGGCCCGCCCGCGCAGCCGCCTGAGCGCGGCAATGGTCCGCTCGGTGTGGTACAGGAGGCTGTTCAGGTCCACCGGCGCGAGCTCGGTCGTCTCGAGCGTGCGGAGGTCCTTCGGGTCGCGCATCCAGCGGCTGGAGAAGTCCCAGCCACTCTCGGCCGACGCGCGAAGGTTACGGTAGAGGGCCGTCCGCCGTTCCTCGGGCACGGACTGAGCGAGGGTGAAATCCTCGCGGTACGACTCGGGCCGCGGCTCGGGAATGTCATCGAAGTAGCGGTTGAGCACCGATCCATCGCGCAGCCTGACGACTCGGCGGTGGGCCGTCCCGGGCACCAGCCGACTGCCGCCTTCCATCCAGAACGCGTACTCCGCCTCCAGCGCGTCGAGGTAGTTCAACGCCTTGGTACTGTCGGCCGCTTCCGCATAGAGGCCGACCATGGCGCCGAAGTACGGCGGCTGGCTGCGGCCGAGATAGTAGGTCCGATTGCCGTTCGGAATGTGGCCGACGGTGCGGACCAGGTGGGCGAAGTTGTCGAGCATGTTGCGCACGAGATCCGTCCGCCCGCTCTCGATCAACCCCAGCATGGTGAAGTACGAATCCCAGTAGTAAACCTCGCGGAACCGTCCGCCCGGCACCACGTAGGGATTGGGCAGCGGGATGAGCGATGAATAGGCCTGGGGAGGGTCCGCGGGACGGGTGAGCGTCGGCCATAGCCGTTGGATGTGCTGTTCCATGGAGCTCGAGCTATCGAGCGCGACGCCAACACCTGCCGCCCGGGGTGGCTCGAAGTGCTGGGCCACGAAGGCGCGCAGGTCGAAGCCCTGGTGGCGGCGCTCGCCGGCGTAGAGCCGTGCGATCTCCGAGGGAGGCTGGAGAGCACGGGCATCGACGAACGTCTTGGAGTCGGGGAACAACGCCGCCATCTGCACGTCGTGAAACAGCGGGCCGAGGTCGTGCGCCGGATCGTATCGCGAGGCGGGCGCCGCCGCGGGGACGACCCCCGGCGTGGCCGGCGGCGTGGTTCGCTGGCAGCCGGCACCGGCGAACCCCAGGATGAGGGCAAGGAGCAGGCGGCCGTGCGCTGTCATCGTTCGAGAGCTGCCGGGACTCGAAGCTCGTCATCGAGCGCGGCGGCCACCGCGGGCGCGCGCTCGCCCAACACCAGGTGGACCACGGAGTCGGAGACCCGCAGCACGCCGGCAGCTCCGGTCGCCTCCACGGCGGCCTCGTCCAGCGGTCGATGATCTCGGAGCTCGACGCGCACGCGGGTGAGCGCGCAGGATTCTGCGACCGCGATGTTCTCCGGGCCGCCGAGCGCAGTAATCAGCTTCGCCGCGAGCGCGCGATGCTCCGGGGTAACGGCGGGGCTCACCTCGGCGGGGGTCGCCGCGGGCGGCACCGATGGGAGCCTGGTCACGCTGGGCGACTCCACTGGCACGCCTCCGGACCGCAGGTACTCCTCCATGTCGGTCTTCAGGTTCTCCGAGCGGGTGCCGAAGATCGCTTGCATTCCGCCGCCGACCTGCACGACCCCGGCCGCCCCCAGGGCGCGCAGCGCCTCCGCGCTCGCCAGTGAAACGTCGTTCAGCTCCACCCGGAGGCGGGTGATGCACGCGTCCAGACTCTTGATGTTGGCGCCCCCGCCGAATGCCGCCACCAGCCGGGCGGCCATCGAGTCGCCGGTATCCACCGCGGCGGCTGCCGCGACGTCTTCGACCTCCCGGCCCGGCGTCTTGAGGTTGTACCGAACGATGAGCGTGCGGAACAGGGTGTAGTACATCAGCGCCCAAAGCGGGCCCAGCACCAGAAACCACAGCCCGCGTGAGGAGTGCGGAAAGAGCACGATGTAGTCGATCAGCCCGTGCGAGAAGGTGGTGCTGTGGCGGATCCCCAACTCGATCGCGGTGAAATACGCCAGGCCGGCGAGCAGCGCATGCAGGGCGTAGAGCAGCGGCGCCACGAACAGGAAGGAGAACTCGATCGGCTCCGTGATCCCGGTAAGAAATGAGGTCAGGGCGGCGGAGACCATGATGCCGCCGACCTTGGCGCGATTCTCGGGCCGCGCGGTCCGCCAGATCGCCAGCGCGGCCGCGGGCAAGCCCCACATCTTGAACAGGTAGCCGCCGGCGAGGTTGCCCGCGGTAGGGTCGCCGGCCGTGAAGCGGTAGATCTCGCCGCGGATGATCTTGCCGGTCGCGGGGTCGACATATTGGCCGACCTCGAAGAAGAAGGGAACATTCCAGATGTGATGCAGGCCGAACGGAATCAACGAACGCTCGACCACACCGTACAGCGCGAACGCGAGCGCCGGATTGCCGGCGGCCGCCCAGTGAGAGAAGTGGTCGATGGCCCGGCCGATCGGCGGCCAGACCAGGCTGAGGCCGATGCCGGCAAATACCGCGGCAAAGGCCGTGAGGATCGGCACCGACCGCTTGCCGGCGAAGAAGCCGAGATACGCTGGGAGCTGGACCCGGTAGAACCGGTTGAACAGCATCGCCGCGATGGCGCCGATCAGGATGCCGCCGAACACTCCGGTCTCGATGGACGGGATGCCCATGATGGCTCGCGGCTCGTAGCCGACCAGGGGGGCCATTACCCCCATCGTCGCCACCATCACCGCGAACCCCACGACCGCGGCGAGCGCGGCCACGCCGTCGTTGCCGGTGAGGCCAAGCGCGACACCGATGGCGAAGATGAGCGGCAGGTTGCCGAACACGGCACCGCCCGCCTGCGCCATCACGTTGGAGACCACCGGGGGCAGCCAGGCGAACTTGGCGCTCCCGACGCCGAGCAGGATGCCCGCCACCGGCAGCACCGAGACCGGCAGCATCAGCGACTTGCCAACCTTCTGCAGCCAGCCGAATGTCGTGCGCCCGAGGTTCATGCCGGCGTTCCCCGGTGCCGTCGGGCCACCAGGGCCCGCACTTCCGCACCATCGGCCGCGTCGAGCGCCAGCCGCGCCGTCTCCCGACACTCCTTCAGTGACAGGCCGCGCACCTGGGCCTTCACCGCCGGAACCAGGGGCACGGCCGCGCTCAGCTCGTCCACGCCCAGCCCCACCAGCAGGGGCACCGCCTGGGGATCGCCAGCGGCCGCGCCGCAGACGCCGACCCATCGGCCGTGCGCGTGTGCGCCTGCGACGCTCCGGTCGATCAGCCGCAGCACCGACGGATGCAGCGCGTCCACCTGCGAGGCGAGGCCCGGATTGGTCCGGTCCATGGCGAGGGTGTACTGGGTCAAGTCGTTGGTGCCGATCGAAAAGAAATCCGCCTCCTGGGCAAAGCGGTCGGCCAGCAGCGCGGCCGACGCGGTCTCGATCATGATGCCGATCGGCAGCGGCGGTACGCCCAGGGCGAGGCGCTGCAGCTCCACTATCTCCCGTGCGGCGCGCCACTCGCCCATGGTCGAGATCATGGGAAACATCAAGGCCACCTTGCCGGCGCGTGATGCCCGAAGGATGGCCCGCACATGCCCTGCGAAAACCTCCGGCCGGTTCAGCAGCAGGCGGATGCCACGCTCGCCGAGGAACGGGTTTGCCTCGGTGGCTACCGGCAGATAGGGGAGCGGTTTGTCGCCTCCCACGTCGAGCGTCCGAACAACCACCAGGCGCTCGGGCCCGACCTCTCGGATGATGGCCTCGTAGGCGGCGGCCTGCTCGTCTTCCGTCGGCGCCGTGTGGCGCTCCAGAAAGAGGAACTCGGAGCGTAGCAGCCCGACCGCTTCGCCCCCCACCTCGGCCACCCGGTGCGCCTCCTCCACCGCGCCGATGTTGGCGGCGACCTCCACGCGATGGCCATCGCTGGTGACGGCCGGCTGGCCGGCGACGGCGAGCTCCACCGCGCGCACCCGTGCGGCGGATGCCTGGCGCCGAGCGATCTCCGCTTCCTCGGCGGGGGACGGGTCGAGCCGGAGGGTGCCCGCGTCGCCGTCGAGCACCACGCGTGCGCCCGATGGAAGCTCGAGCACGCGCGGGTCGATGCCGGCGACCGCCGGAACCCCCAGCCCCCGCGCCAGAATGGCCACATGCGATGTGGCGCTGCCTGTCGTGGTACAGAAACCCCGCACGCGAGTGCGGTCCAGCGTCGCGGCATCGGAGGGAGCGAGATCCTCGGCTACGACGATCGACTCCGGGGGTATGTCGGGGGGCGTGCCCTCGCGACCCAGCAGGAGATGGAGCACGCGCCGGCCCACGTCGCGCAGGTCGGCGGCGCGACCGGCGAGCAGCTCGCTGCGTAGCGCGAGCAGGCGGTCCGCCTGCTCCAGGTAGGCCTGCCGCCAGGCATACGCCGCCGCCGCACCGTTCCGAATCCGGTCGGCCGCCGCGTCGAGCACGGCAGGGTCCTCGAGCAGCTCCTGATGGGCCGCGAAGATCGCGGCCCGGTCCGCGTCACCCTCCGTAGCGAGCCTGAGCCGCAGCGCCTCCAGCTGGCGGTGGGCACCGGCGATCGCGGCATCGAGCGCACGGCGCTCGTGGCTGGGATCGGCGGCCCGCTCCTGGAGGACCTCATCGGTGGGTCGGAGCTGGAATACCCGGCCGATCGCGACGCCTGGCGAGGCGGGCACGCCCGCCAGTGAGCCGCCGGGGGTGCCGCTCGGACGGGCCGGAACGGCCCTCACGGCGGGAGCCACCAGCGGCCGCTTCGCCTCGCCGCCAGGCGCTGCCCGGGAGGCCAAGGAGAGTGCCTGCACGACGGCATCCATAGCGGAACCGGCGTCCTCGCCCCGGGCCACGACGGTCACGGTATCGTCACGCCCCACCTCGAGCGTCAGGATGGACACCACACTGCGGGCGTTCGCCTCCCGGCCGTTCTTGACCAGCCGAACGTCGGCGGTGAAACGGCGGGCCGCCGCCGCGACCGCCGCGGCGGGCCGCGCATGCAGCCCCCCTTCGCTCAGGATCAGAATGGGAGTCGACTCCACCAAGTGTCCCTGCGCGCCGGGCGCGGCTTCGGCCACCGCCTCCGCGAGGCGCACCTCCAGCAATGCATCCCGTCCTGCGGTCACTCGGCCCGTTCGTCCCTGCAACGCCGCGACCCGCTCCATGCTCGACACCAGCACCGGCGTGATCAGACTGCGGGCGTGTCTGGCCACGTAGTCCGCGTCGAAGGTCAGCAGCAGGTCGCCCGCGCGGACCTGGTCTCCCGCCTTGACGCGCGGCTCGAAGCCTTTCCCGTTCAGCGCCACGGTGTCGAGCCCGACGTGAATGAGGAGCTCGAGCCCCGCCGCGGACAGGCTCAGGGCGTGGCCGGCACGATGCACGTTGACCACCCGGGCATCGCAGGGGGCAACGAGCCGTTGGTCGAGCGGATCGATCGCGAGGCCATCACCCGCCAACCGTCGCGCGAACGCGAGATCCGGCACCTCTTCGAGTGGCACGATGAGGCCGGACACGGGCGCCAGCAGCGTCAGACGGAGCGAGCGCTCGGACGGGGAGGGGATGCTCAAGGTCATCGCACCTCAGCGGGGACGAGAGATCGTGCGGAGCTTGCGGAGTCGGGCAGGCTGCCCAGCTCTGAATTGACCAAATAATATTGGGACTTGTGGGATGCCGCCATGGAAGTCGTGGGGGCGCTTCCCGAGCCGGCGATCGCGATGGAGGCGCCGGTCGGCCTTCGCTGCGGCCGACGGCGCCTCCACTGGTTCGACGGACAGACCGGAAAGCGGTTGAACTAGGCCGGCACCATCGGCCGGATGTTCTGGTTCACCCGGAAGAGGTTGTCCGGATCGTAGCGGTTCTTGAGCTTGACCAGCCGATCGTAGTTGCGGCCGTACGCCGCGCGGATCCGGTCACCCTCCTCGCCAGTGAGGAAGTTGACGTACACGGCCCCAGTGGCGAACGGCGCCGTTGCCCGGAAGAGGTCGCGTGCCCAGCCGATGCACACGGCATCCTTGGCCGGGTCCTCCCACCTTCCATGCACGTTCATCACGAACTGCCCGTCCCGGTGAGAGTAGGCGGTCGCATCCGCCGGGACCCGGCTCACCGCTCCACCCAGCTGGGCGAAGGCGATCTCGGTGCTGGGATCCGGAAGCTTCCGCGCGTGGGCGATCAGCGCGTCGATGAGTCCCTCGCTCACCTCCTGGAAGTCGTGCGATTTCCAGTAGTTCCGGAGTCCCGGCGTGAGCAGCGGGTCGAGGATCGTCTGCCACGCCGCATAGGGCTGCGGCGCGATGACGTCCGCGATGGGCTTCCCGAATTTCCGGAGCGGCGCGGCCACCCGCTCGCCCTCGCTGATCGCGCCCGAGTAACAGACCGCCAATGCCAGGATCTCCTTACCGTGCCACTCGGCCGGCAGGAAGGGGAGCGGCGGGGCCTTCCGCATGACGAGCCAGCAGACGAACTCGTCCGGCGTGGTCGGGAGGAACTCGCGATAGAAGCGGAGCACGTCCTTGGCCGCATCGAGCGGGTGAATGATAAGTCCCGCCAGCACCTCCGGTCCGACCGGGTGAAGCCGGAACTCGAACGAGGTGACCACCCCGAAGTTGCCACCGCCGCCGCGAAGCGCCCAGAAGAGATCGGGCGACTCGCTGGCGCTGGCGCGAACCACCTCTCCGTTGGCGAGGACGACCTCGGCCGACAGGAGATTGTCGATGGTGAGCCCGAACCGGCGGCTCAGCCAGCCGAATCCGCCGCCCAGCGTGAGTCCCGCGACGCCGGTGGTCGAGTTGACGCCCAGCGGAGTCGCCAGGCCGAACGCCTGAGTCTCCCGGTCGAAGTCGGCCAGCGTGGCACCGCCCCCGACCCGCGCGGTGCGGGCCGACGGGTTCACCTCGACGGCTTTCATCGGCGAGAGGTCGAGCATCAGCCCGCCGTCGCAGAGCGCATTGCCGGCGATGTTGTGCCCCCCGCCGCGCACGGCCAGGACCAGATCGTGCTCGCGCGCGAAGCGGACGGCGTGGGAGACGTCGTCCGCGCTGGAGCAGCGGATGACCAGCCCGGGCCGGCGCTCGATCATCGCGTTCCAGATGGTGCACGCCTCCTCGAACTCGGGCGAGGCCGGCAGGTGCAGCCGGCCGGGCAGGCGCGAGGCGAGCTGGTCAAGCGCGCCGGCGGGGAGGATCGCCGTTGAGCCTTCGCATGTCGTGAGCGTCACATCCATCGGTTACCTCCGTTTCGGTCTAGTGCGCGCCGACGGCGGCCTCTTTGGTGATCAGCAGATCGCCCTCGACCACCTCGGGGGTGCCGAGCAGATCCTTCAGGGGGTCGTTGCGGACGAATTCCGCGGCCCGCCGAGTGGACTCCTTGGCCCCGCTCTGGCTCTCGAAAATGGAGATGCTGACAAGCTCCTTCTCGCCCGCGCCGAGCACGTAAAAGCAGTGAAATCCCGGGATGTCCTGCATGATGGGGAGGAAGCCCTGCTCGACCCGATGGGTCAGCTCCTGGATCTTGGACTTGGTGAGGGTCCCGCCCTTGGGGGTGTACCGCCGGATGGTCGCGTACATCGATACCTCCGCGTGGGAAAGTTCGTGTCGCTCAGCCGGTTTCGCGATTGGCTCCCCCCGACGCGTGCGCGACCACTCGGACTGCTCCGTCGGGCTTCTGGGCTTCTGAGGTGGCCCCAGTATAGGGCGCGTCCCTCGACCGTCAAGATGGCAAAAAAAGGGGGCGGCCGAAGCCGCCCCCGTGTGCTGTCACGCCGTGTCCGCCCTAGTGGAGCGTCACGCCCACTCCGAGCTGGAACACATCGCTCGACCCACCATCGAAGCTCCCACGGAACCAGTTGGCGACCGGGGTGATCGAGGTGTTGCTGCCCACCCGCAGGTCATAGCCCAGACCCGCCAGGACCCCGAAGCCGTTGGACGACGCCGAGCCGCCGATACCGGCGTCGGCATGCAGCCGGGCGTACCCGACGCCGCCCTTGGCGAAGAACCCACTGGTGAGCGAGGGATACCAATAGGCCGCGCCGGCCAGGCTGCCCTGCGACAGGCTGACGCCACTCTCGCTCTTGTACCAGCCGTCCGTCTCCACGCCCAGCAGCAGGTGGGGATTCAGAGTGCCGCCGAGCTTGAGGTAGCCGCTCGCGCCGCCGGTGCGGTCGCCGCAGCCTTCGCAGCCGAGGGAACCGAAGCCCATGCCGGCGCCGATCCAGAAGCCCTCACGGGTCTGGGCATGCTGGGCGGCGAGAGGAGACGCGCCGAGGGAGAGGAGAAGCGCGAGCGTGCCAAGAAGTCGGGGGGTACGCATGGTGCCTCACGAAAACGGGTGATTGCCTGGCCCGGGTGGGCGAGGCGGGACGCGCCTGCTGGCGGTTGTGAGAGAGTCCGGGAAGGGAGGGGGGCAACCGGCATACCCCTGGGCAGCCGGTTGCATTTGGTGAGCTAACTCAATGAATCACATCGGGAAAGCCACCCCGGGTCCGCCCCCCGCTGCAGCATCCTGCAGGGCAAAGACCCGGGGAGTCTGGCGATCGGCAAGCCAGGCGGTCACCCCTGGGATCACCCGATCTTTTTCGCGTCCGTCCGGATGAACACGTAGTGCAGGGTGGGCAGGATGTTCGCGTTCGCGGCCTTCCCGGCGAGCTCCTGGGCCTTGGCCTTGTCGCCCTTGCCCGCGTAGGCCAGCGCCGTCGAGTAGACGACGTAGGGATCCTGCTGGCTGGCCTGGGCCAGCTCGCTGATGGCCTGATCGAACTGCTTCTCCTGGAGCGCGATGGTGCCGGCCAGCTCGTGCGCCTGCCGGATCCGGAAGGCATTGTGCCTCGCCTCGGCGCCCTTGAGATATTGGGCGGCCTCCGACGTGGCGGTCTTCAGGTCCTTCCTGGCGAGGGCCACACGCCCGCGGTCGTAGTGATTGGCGAGCCTGGTGTCCTCCTTCACTTCGGCCGACTGACCGGACGCCGTCACCAGATCGAGCGCCTGGGTGAAGTGCTTCTGGGCCTCGTCCGGCTTCCAGGCGTCGAGCAGGATGTTGCCCATCGCGACGTGATCGGCCGACATGGAGGCCGTGTCGGCGATCTTGACCGCCACCGCGTACTCCTGCTGCATCGCCTCCATTGCCTTCGCGGTCTTCCCCGCGTCGACATAGATCAGGGCCTGGGTGAACCGCGCCAGGCGGCGGTCGCCATCATCCCGGGCCCCGTCGAACAGCTTCTGGACTTCGGCGATGGCCTGGTCGTGCTTGCCTTGATACATGAGGTCCGAGGCGATCGCGACATAGGAGTTGCTGAAGTGAGGATCGATCGACAGCGCTTTCCGATACTGCGCGATCGATTCGTCGAATCGCCCGGTCTTCATCAAAAGCTCGGCGTAGGAGTCGTACGGATTGGGGTCGTCGGGCACCAGCTCGATGTACTTCTTGAACGCCTTCTCCGATTCGACGTAGTTCTCCAGCGGACGGTAGGCATACCCCAGCGTGTTGTAGGCCGGCGAGAAGCTCGGGTTGATGGCGATGGACTGCTTCAGCTCGTCGATGGCCTTCTGGTACTCCTGCTGGCCCAGATAGTTGCCGGCCAGGGTGAAATGGGCGCGCTCGTCCTGGGGATATTTGGCGACCAGCTCCTCCGAGTACGCCAGGGCCTTGGTCGGATCGGCGTTGCTGCCGGCCTGCAGCGCCAGGATCAGCAGACGCTCTCCCTCGGACGCCTTGTCCGACAGCGCGACCGCCTGATTCAGGTGCTGGAGGAAATCCTTCGCGGTCGCGGAAGTCAGCGCGAGGTTGTAGTGCGCCAGGGCGAACGATGGATCCTTGGCCGCCGCCTGTTCGAACAGCTCGCGGGCATCGTGCGCCTTGAGCTGATCGGCGAGCGCGCGGCCCTTGGTGTAGAGCCCCCGCGCCTCGTCAGACGAGGTGGTGACCCAGATCTTGGTATTGGTGGTTGCGGTCGCGGAGCCTGCGGAGGCGGTTTCGGTCTCGGGTTTGGCGGTGCTGCAGCCGGCGAGGAGCACGATCAGCCCGGAGGCGGCGAGCCAGACGGGCGGCGAGGACACTGAGCGTTTCACTTTGATCCTCCTGGTGCTTGATGGGTGTGTCGGTGGGTACTAGGCCCTACGCCCGCCTGTGGGGGCGGTTTCAGCTCCGCCCGGCATAACAGCCCGCTCTCCCCCCACCCGTCCGACAGATTTGTCGCTTGGAACCTCCTCGGGATTCACGATTGTTACCTGGCCGCCCCCGATCACGGGGGCGGGCGCGCTTACCCTACATCCGGAAGCCGCGAGGGCCTCCGGGGCACGTGACTTGCCGACTGGGCGCGTATCCACCCATCGAGCTCATGACCAACATGGAGAGATTCATGAAGCAGTTCCTGCTGGCCAGCGACTTCGACCAGACGCTGAGCTTCAACGATTCCGGCCTGGTGCTGAGCGAGATGCTGGGCATCAGCGGCTTCGCGGAGAAGACGGCCGGACTCTCGGACATTCATCTGGTGCAGCAGGGGGCCGAGCTGGCCTATCTGCTGCTGCACGACCCCGAGTATCGCCGGGTCCGGCGAGAGGATCTGGTGGAGGTGGGCAAGCAGGTCCGGCTCAAGCAGAACCTGGGACTGCTGTCCCGCCTGCTGGATGCGATCGATGGGCATCACTTCGCCTTCTACGTGATCTCCGCCGCCCCGGAGGAAGTGATCCGGTCGGCGCTCGAAGGGATCGTTCCGGAGAGTCACATCTTCGGGACGCGGTTCCGCTACGCCGCCGGCACCGGTGAGATCGAGTCCATCGCGCGGGTACCCGCGGGCTACGGGAAGGTGGCGGTGCTGGAGGAGCTGCGGCGGACCCTGGCAGTGAGCTACGACCGCGTGGTGTATGTCGGCGACGGCAGCTCCGATGTGCACGTGATGCTGCACGTGAACCGGCTGGATGGCCTGACCATCGCGGTGTCGGAGAATCGGTATCTCACCCCGATCGCCCGGCGCACGATTCTGAGTGACGACGGGCTCAGCGTGCTGATTCCGATTCTGGAAGAGATCGCGGGCTGGGACAGCGGCAGAATCCGGGCGCTGTTCGCCGCCCACGGGTTCGTGCTGCAGGACTGGGACAAGGTCCGCACCGATTCGCTCACCATCCGGGATCTCGCGGCCGCCCCCAAGGCCGTCGCGTGAGCCCGATGCTTTCCTGGATCGGCTGGGTCGCCACCGCGGCGTTCTGCAGCTCCTACCTGTGCCGGAGTCAGATCGCTCTCCGGCGGGTCCAGGCCGGTGCCGCCGTGCTGTGGGTGGTCTACGGCGGGCTCATCCACGCGCTACCGGTGGTGGTGGCGAACCTGATCGTGGCGAGCGTGGCGCTGTACTCGTCGCTCGCACGGCCACCGCGTGACGCTCACCATCGTCAACCAGGGGAATCCCCCCTTCCGGTGACGCCCGGCCATCGATAGTCACCTCCAGCGCGCCGTCCTCGCCGCCGTCTCCGTGGTGCACCACGATGACGTAGAGACTCCGCCCATGGCGGTACTCGATGGTGTATTCCCGCCAGGCGGCGGGCGCGCGGGGCTCGAGGAACAGGGTATCGCCCCGCTTGCTGAAGCCGAGGATCCCTTCCAGTCCGACCCGGTACATCCAGCTCGCCGAGCCGGTGTACCAGGTCCAGCCGCCCCGGCCCAGATGGCCCTCCGCCGTGTACACGTCGGCGGCGACGACATAGGGCTCGACCTTGTAGGTCGCGACCTCCTCCGGCGTGCGCGCGTGGGTGAGCGGATTGAGCATCTGGAAGAGCTCGAACGCGCGATCGTGGTCGCCCCGCAGCGCGGTGGCGAGCACCGCCCAGAGCGCGGCGTGGGTGTACTGCGCGCCGTTCTCCCGGACACCCGGTAAGTAGCCCTTGATATAGCCGGGGTCCTTGGGCGTGGTGTCGAACGGCGGAGTGAGCAGCATCAGCAGACGTGCGTCCTCCCGCACCAGATATTCCTCGAGCGAACGCATCGCCTGCGCCTGGCGCGCGGGGCGGCCGGCCCCGGAGATGACGCTCCAGCTCTGAGCGATGGAGTCGATGCGGCACTCGTCGCTCCCGAGCGAGCCCAGCGGCGTGCCGTCGTCGAAGTAGGCCCGGCGGTACCAGGCACCATCCCACCCGTGTTCCTCGACTGCCGCCAGGTACTCGTCGGCCTGCCGCCGGAACTCGGCCGCGACGGCGGCATCCTCATGGGACTCCGCGTGGTCGGCGAATGCCCGCAGGCTAGCGATCAGGAACCACGCGAGCCACACGCTCTCGCCCCGACCCTCCACGCCCACCCGGTTCATCCCGTCGTTCCAGTCACCGATGCCGATCAGCGGGAGCCCGTGCGCGCCGGAGGTGCAAGCGCGCCGGAGCGCCCGCACGCAGTGCTGATAGACGCTCGCCCGCTCCTCGGCAATCTGGGGCAGGTCGTACACCTCGTGCTCGTCCGGCTCCAGCGCCCGCATGGTGAGGAAGGGAACCTCCTGATCGAGCACTGACGCATCGCCGGTCACCCGCACGTAGTGGTCGACCGCGTACGGCAGCCAGGCGAGATCGTCGGAGAAGCGGGTCCGCACGCCGCGTCCGCTCTGCGGGTGCCACCAGTGCTGCACGTCACCCTCGACGAACTGGCGGGCAGCGGCGCGCAGGATGTGCTCCCGCGCGAGCGCGGGCTCGGCGTAGACGAATGCCATCACGTCCTGGAGCTGATCGCGGAAGCCATAGGCGCCGCTGCTTTGGTACGTGGCCGAGCGGGCCCACATGCGGCAGGCGAGCGCCTGGTAGAGGGACCACCGGTTGAGCATCGCGTCGAAGGTTGGCTCCGGGGTGCGTACCGTCACCACCGAGAGCCGCTTCCGCCAGCCCTCGACGCTACGGTCGAGCGCTGCCAAGGCCCGAGACACGTCGCGGTACTCGGCAAGCATCTCCAGCGCGGCGGCGTGACCCGGTCCGGCCCCGGTGAGGAGCACGATCGCCTGGCTCTCCTCCGGCGCCAGCTCGAGCGTGCACTGCAGTGCCGCGCAGGGATCGAGGCCCGCGCCCGTCGTTCCCCCGAGCGTCCCGGCGCCCAGAGCGGTGGGAGCGCTCATCGTGCCGTTTCTGCCCAGGAACTCCCTCCGGCTGCCCGAATGTCCGATGACAGGCTCGGTGAGCGCGTGGAAGGCCACCTGCCCCGCGAACTCCGGGTCGAAGAAGTTCTGCGCCAAAATGGCCCCGTGCTCGGAGTCGAAGGTGGTGCGTACCTGGTGCTGGGTGTGCTCGCGCAGCACGCCAAGGTTCCACTCCACGTAGCTCGTCAGCGTCAGCCGGCGGGGACGCGAATCGTGGTTGGTCACCCGGAGCACGGACAGCTTGACCGGGGCGTCGTCGGCCATGCCGAGCGTGAGGTGGGTCGCGATGTGGTCCCGCTGGTGCTCGAACGACGAGGTCCCGGCCCCGTGACGTGCCGTGTAGGCCGCTCCCGTTCTGATCGGCCCCGGCGTGGGGCACCAGAGCTCGCCGCTCTCCGCGTCCTGCAGGTAGATCGCCTCGCCGGGCGGATCGCTCACCGGGTCGTTGTGCCATGGCGTGAGCCGGAAGAAGTAGCTGTTCTCCACCCAGGTGAAGCCACCGCCTCGCTCGGTGATCACGAATCCGCCATGCGGGTTGGCCACCACGTTCGCCCAGGGCGCCGGCGGGAGCCGGTTTCCTGAGACGCGGATCTTGTAGTCACCGTTGGGGACCAGTCCTCCGAACCCGTTGAGCAGCTCCGCGGGGGGGAGTTCTCCCTCGCGCCTTACCCTCGCCCTCCGCTCGACCGGAGCGGCGCTCGGGCGACTGGCCAGCAAGCCCGGCAGGTGCGCGCCGATCCGCCGGACCACCTTTGCCACCCGCGAGTCGCTCCGCTCAGGGGCACGCGCCGGGGCGTTGGCCGCCTCGCGATGATCCACCCCTGGCTCGGCCGGTACCGGCGCCATCGCCGAGCTGAGCACCCGGGCGAGGGCGCGACCATCGCACGGAACGTGGACTCGCGCCGTGGCTCGCAGCATGAGCAGGTCCTCGGCGCTGAGCAGGTCGCGGCGCCGGATGAACACCCCACCCGACCGGTCCATCGCGCCGGGATCGCTCAACGCGTAGACGGCGGCCGTGATCCGGTCCCCCAGATCGTCGAGGTAGGTCGACGGCTTCGCGTTCACCACCACCAGATCGACCAGCATTCCGCGGCGATGCCAGTAGCGGTGCGCCGCCAGCAGCTGCCGCAGGGTCGGCAGCCCGTCGGCACTGTCGATGGTGGCCAGCAGAATGGGCCAGTCCCCCGAGATGCCGTGGGCCCAGAGAAGCGGCTGGGAGCCCTGGTTCCGGCGGAGCTCGCTCTGCGGTGCCCTGAGCGCCGACCCACCATAGAGCAGGTGGCCGGCGATCTCCTGAAAGACCGCGGCGTCCATCGGGGTGATGTTGAGCTCGCGCAGCTCCACCTGGCTCGAGGTCCAGGCCAGGTCGAGCGCCCGCTGCGCGGCGTGGGGGTCGTGATAGCGGTCGGCCAGCTCGAAGGCGCGCTCGGGGCTGGTGGCCACCAGGGTGGTGAACCCGACCGAGGCGGACTGGCCCGGATCGAGCCTCACCCGGGTCCGGAGGGCAAAGATCGGATCGAGCACCGAGCCAGTCGAGCCCGAGAGCTCGCCATCCGCTTCGAGGGCCACCGGATCGCGAGTCGTGCGACCCCGGCCGAGGAAGCGGGCCCGGTCGGTCTCACAGGTGACCGGACCGACCCGCTCCTTCCCCGCGTCCACTACGTGCACGCACCAGAGCGACCGCTCCGCTGCCGAGCGGGGCCGCCGGGTCGCGGTGATCGCACTACACCACTCGTGCCACTCGGTCTGGACGAACAGGTTGCCGAAGGCGGGATGGACCCGGTCCGCCTCCGGCGGGCCCAGCACGATCTCGCCATAGCTGGTGAGCTCGACCTCGCGCACCCGATCGCTGTTGTTGGTCACCGTGATCCGCCGCACCTCGGCCGAGTCCTCGGGGACCACCGCGATCTCGGTGCGGGTCTCGATGTCACCGTCGGTTCGCTCGAAGGTGACCCGGTCGGTGGCGAGGAGCGCGCGATAGCGCTCCGCGGGCGCGCACACGGGCTGGTGTGCCGCCGACCAGAGCCGGCTGGTCGAGAGGTCCTTCAGGTAGCAGAATTGCCCGGTGGCGTCGCTGGTCCCGTCCGAGCGCCAGCGGGTGACGGCGAGCGCCTCGTAGCGGCTGTACCCGGACCCGCCGTGGCTCACCATGATGGTGTACGGCAGGTGGCCCAGGAGCGCGACGTGCGGCTGGGGCATGTCGACCACGTCGAACTGGCGCACCGTCGGGCGGTACAGGTCGGCTTCGGGGCGGGCCTGGTCCAGCCGATCCGCCTGCGGTTCCTGCAGCACCAGGCGCCGCGGGATGCGCTCGTGCAGCAGCAGCTCGGCCGACCGCACCACCGGATCCGCGTGGAACCGGCGCTGCCACACGTGGGCGGTCATGGCGTTGGTGAGGGCCACCAGCCCCATGCCCAGATGATGCGCCATGTAGCTGCGGACCAGGGCGTAGCGGCGCTCGGGATCAGGGCGGGTGTAGTCCAGCGCGTCCCGGAAGCCGTAGGGACCGAGCGCTCCCTTGCTCTCCAGCTGGGCGAGGTTGGCCAGCGCCTGCTGGGCGTCGATCATTGTCGCCAGGACCGAGGCGTAGGGGGCGATCACCAGCTCCCGCCCCAGGCCGCGCTTCAAGGCCAGGTCGGGCACGCCGAAGGCGCGGTACTGATAGGTGTGGTGCCGGTCGCGCAGGTTGTAGGCGCTCTCGCTCACGCCCCAGGGAACGCCCCGCTCGCCGCCGTAGGCGACCTGCCGGCTGACCGCACTATGGCAGGTCTGCGCCAGCAGGGTGAATGGAAAGGAGCGCATGACCAGCATCGGCATCAGATACTCGAACATGCTTCCGCTCCAGGAGACCAGCGCTGGCGTCCCCGCCGCATAAGTGAGCGTGCGGCCGAGATGGAACCAGTGATCCACCGGCGCGTCGTCCTTGGCCACCGCGATGAAGCTCGCCAGACGGGCTTCGGAGGCGAGCAGATCGTAGTTCGAGGTGTCCAGCGCGTGGGCGCCCTGCTGGAAGCCGATGGCGAACAGCTTCCGCTTCTCGTCGAACAGGCAGCGGAAATCCATCTCCATGGCATAGTCCCGAGCCCGCTCGGCGATGGCGTCGAGCCGGGAGATGAGCTGCACCGCTTCGGAGGACTGGGGCGCGAGCTCCCGCAGGCTGGCGAACGGCCGGGCGTCGAGTCGCGCCGTCCAGGCGCAGTGGGTGGCGATCAGCCTCAAGCACCACGCGATCCACTCCAGCGCGGGCTCCGCCAGTTCGGGTGGGAGCCTGGCATCGCTCAGCGCCGCCATGGCGCGTTCGAGCGGCTCGCCGACGCGCGCGAGGGCTGCAGTGGAGGCCGGCTCGCGCCGGGACGCGACCAGTGCCGCCCGCGCCGCGCGGAGATGGTCCCGGACTCCGGAGGCCTGGGTCAGCACCCTCGCCCGCTCGTCGATCAGGCCGAGCGCGGTCTCGATGGCGCGCCAGACCCGGGAATCGAACACCGTGTCGTCGGGCAGCTCGAGGCAGGCCTGCCGGAGTGCGATGAGATGGCCCGCGAGGTTGCCGCTGTCCACCGTGGAGACGTACGCCGGCTCCAGCACGCTCAGGTCCCGGAGATCATACCAGTTGTAGAAGTGGCCCCGGAACCGGCGCATTCGCTCGAGGGAGCGGAACGACAGCTCGAGCCGGCGCACCAGGTCGTCGAGCGGGATGAATCCCAGGTCCCAGGCACTCACCGTGGCGAGCAGCTGGAGCCCGATGTTGGTGGGCGAGGTGCGCATCGCCACCACCGGCGCGGGGTCCTCCTGAAAGTTGTCCGGAGCCAGCCACTGGGTCTCCGCCGTGACGAAGCGATCGAAGAAGCGCCAGTGCAGCAGCGCGTAGCGGAGCGCCTGGCGCCGGCTGTCCGGCGGCAGGCGATGCTCCAGGGCCACGACCGGCGCGCCCAGCGCGTGGGCCACCGCCGGCGAGAGCGACCAGGCCAGGATCAGGGGCAGCACCGCCACGGCCCATTGCCAGAGCGGGACCGGCGGGTCCGGGTGCCCCGCCGCGGCGCGCAGGACGACCAGCAGCAGCACCAGGCCCGCGAGCGCGACCGTCGGCCACATGCCCCGCCAGTAGACCGGAAATGCGTCCGACATTCCGCGCTCGGCATGCGATGCGGTCCGCCACTCCAGCAGGTGACGCCGGGTCGAGAGCATCCGGATCAGCGTGCGGACGATCGCGTCGCCGGAGACCCAGGCCTGATGGGGCAGGAAGACGATGGCGAGGGCCAGCTGCTGCGCACTGGTGGCGGCGTCCCGTCCCACGGCCGCGTAGTAGGCGCGCCAGGACTTGTCCAGCGGCGGCCGGAGCAGCGCGAGCAGCAGCGAGACGATCCACGGTGCCGCGATGGCGCCGAGCCCGAGCAGCGTCCAGCGGAGGGGGCCGCCCGGCAGTACGGTCCAGCCGATGACCAGGAAGGCGAGCTGGGCCAGCTCGACCATGCTCCGGCGGAGGTTGTCGACGATCTTCCAGCGAGAGAGGAGCGACAGCCGGTTGGGCTCGGCGCCGTCGGGGCCGGGCACCCGGGGCATGAGCCACGGCAACAGCTGCCAGTCGCCCCGGATCCAGCGGTGCTTGCGGCTGGTGTACGTCAGGTAGCGGGCAGGGTAGTCGTCGTAGACCATGACGTCGGTGGCGAGCCCGGCCCGCGCGTAGCTGCCCTCGATGAGGTCGTGGGAGAGCAGGCTGTTTTCCGGGAAGCGGCCATGGGTCGCCTGCTCGAAGGCGTCCACGTCGTACACGCCCTTGCCGGTGAAGCTCCCCTCGCCGTAGAGATCCTGATACACGTCGGATACCGCGGTGGTGTACGGATCGACGCCAGGATGGCCCGAGTGGATGGAGGCGAACACCGACCGGTGGGCGCTGGGAAGCGAGACCCCGACCCGCGGCTGCAGGATGGCGTAGCCCCGCACCACCCGGCCGAGCGCGGGGTCGTATACCGCGCGGTTGAGCGGGTGGGCGAGCGCACCGACCAGGAGCGGTGCCGCATCCGGCGGGAGCACCGTGTCGGCGTCGAGGGTGATCACGTAGCGCACGCTGCGGAGCGGCTCCATGTCGCCCACGGTCACGCCGAACGCCCCCTCGGCGCCACCCCGGATGAAGCGGTTGAACTCGGCCAGCTTGCCCCGCTTCCGCTCCCAACCCATCCACACGCCTTCGGCCGGGTTCCACCGCCGGGGCCGGTGGAAGAGGTAGAACGCGTCCTGCCGGCCGCCGGCGTAGCGGGTGTTGAGCGATTGGACGCCCTCGACGGCGGCGGCGACGATCGCCGCGTCGCCCTCGCGGGTCTCGCTCGGCGCGTCGGTGAAGTCGCTCAACACCGCGAAGTGCAGGTGGGCCTCCCGGTTGGCCAGGTACTGGACCTCCAGATTCTCCAGCGCCTCGTGCACCGCGTCCACGCTGCCGAAGAGCGTAGGGATCACGACGGCCGTGCGGAATTCGGGCGGAACTCCGTGCTCGTGCAGATCGAGCTTGGGAAGCGGCCGGGGCGGGAGAAAGGCCGTGACCAGCTGATTCACCAGATTGACCGCGATATCGTTGGCGGGAATCAATCCCAGCAGCAGCACGGCGAGCCATTCCTGGCGGGCCGGGTGCCCGCCCAGCCACAGCACCGCGGCAAGCGCGGCCAGCGTGGCCGTGAGCACGCCACCGACGAACACGACATTGGGGTGCCGCCGCACCCACCGGTCGATGGTCTCGGGAACGGTCGGCCGATAACCGTTCATTCGCTCCAGCTCCACCAGCCCGGGGCCGATCAGGAAATAGCCCACGTGCCTGCGCCGCGGGTCCATCGGATCCGGCTCGGGGCCGGCCCGGGCGCACTCGAGAGCGCTCCGGGCCACGGCCTCCTCGGGATGCCGCGTGCGTTTGGCGATGCGCTCTACGATGTGGCGGTAGCGGTCGCGGGTGGCGAAGGTCATCCGAGAGTAGAAGCCGGAGGGGTCCTCCCGAAGGATCGGCTCCATCCGGCCCTGGGCTTCGACGAAGGCCCGCCAGTTCATCCGGGCGATGGCACGCAGGCTGGTGATGCTGTTGGCCATCCCCACCTGGGTGAGGGCCAGGCGCTGGGTCGCTCGGACGGTGGCTTCCTCCGCTCCCAACGCCTCCTCCGCAATCCACTGCTCCAGCCGCACGACCGCGGGCAGCGCGCCTCCTTCGATCCGGAGCTGCTGGAGGAAGCGGGAGACGAACGTCGGAGTGAGCGGCGGCGGGTGGGATGCGAACCGGTTGAGCGCGCCGTCGAGTGCCTCCCGGTCGGACTCACCCGCGCGGGCGATGCTGGCGGCGGCCGCATCCGCCGCCTCCATCTCGTCCAGCCGCTGCACCGCGCGCAGCGCCATCCGCCGCACGTTCTCGATCAGCCCGAGACGCAGCATGGCGGGGATGGCCCAGAGCTCGCCGATGGTGAGCGCCGCGACTCGCTG
>JBJMOX010000009.1:0-2266 GCA_045803515.1 Gemmatimonadales bacterium | reverse complement strand
TCGCCTACGTCGACCAGAGCCGGGATGCACTCGACCCCGACCACACCGTCTACCAGGAGATCTCGGGTGGCGCCGACCAGCTGCAGTTCGGGCGCCGCACGGTGAATGCCCGGGCCTACTGCGCGGGATTCAACTTCCGCGGCGCGGACCAGCAGAAGAAGGTCGGCCTCCTCTCCGGCGGCGAGCGCAACCGGGTCCACCTGGCCAAGGTGCTCAAGAGCGGCGGCAACCTGCTGCTGCTGGACGAGCCGACCAACGATCTCGACGTGGATACGCTGCGCGCGCTGGAGGAGGCGCTGCTGGAGTTCGCCGGCTGCGCGGTCGTCATCAGCCACGATCGCTGGTTCCTCGACCGCATCACCACCCACATCCTGGCGTTCGAGGGCAACAGCGAGGTGGTCTGGTACGAAGGGAACTACCAGGAGTACGCCGCCGACTTCAAGCGCCGGAAGGGCGTCGCGGCCGATCAGCCGCACCGGATCCGCTACAAGAAGCTGGTGCATTAGATGGGGGCGCGAGCCGACATTTTTGTCGAGCCCTGCCCCTACCCCGATGGCTGCCCGGCCAGCACCGCGCCTCGCTATACTACGTCATGACGACCTCGCACAGCCGGATTCCCTACCTTCCCGCGCGCATCGAGGGTCTGTCCGCCCTCGCCATGAACCTCTGGTGGAGCTGGAGCCGGGAGGCGCGGAGCCTGTTCCGCTCGGTGGACGAGCCCCTCTGGCATCTGACCCGGCACAATCCGCTCGAGCTGCTCTGCCGGGTCGATCCGGCACGGATCGCCGCCTGTGCCAGCGACAGCGACTTCCTCCGCCGCTACGACGACGTCATGACCCGGATGGCGCACGAGACCTCGAGCCAGGACACCTGGTTCCGCCATGCCTATCCGGAGCTCGACGGGCGGCCCGTAGCGTATTTCTGTGCCGAGTTCGGCCTGCACAATTCGGTGCCGATCTACTCCGGCGGCCTCGGCGTCCTGGCGGGCGACCACTGCAAGGCCGCCAGCGATCTCGGCGTGCCGATGGTCGGCGTGGGACTCTTCTACCGGAAGGGGTACTTCGACCAGCGTCTGCGCCTCGACGGCTGGCAGCAGGACAGCGACGTCGAATACGACGTGAGCCTCACGCCGCTCACCCCGGTGGCCAACGGCGGCAAGGAGCGCTTCCTCGCCACGGTGGAGACCTCGGGGCGGCCGGTGCACGTGCAGGCGTGGCAGATGATGGTGGGACGAGTTCCGATCTACCTGCTCGACACCAACCTCGAGGTCAACCACCCGGACGATCGCGCCCTGATGAGCAAGCTCTACGCGGGCGGCCCCGACATGCGGCTCCGTCAGGAATGGATCCTGGGTGTCGGCGGCGTGCGGGTGCTGCGGGCCATGGGCATCGAGCCCGCGGTGTGGCATGCCAACGAGGGGCACGCCGCCTTCATGATGGTCGAGCGCCTGCGGGAGTGCACCGCTCGCGGTCTGAGCTTCCCGGATGCCGTGCACCAGGTCCGGTCCCACGGGATCTTCACCACTCACACGCCGGTGCCCGCGGGGCACGACGCCTTCGCGGTCGAGCAGCTGGAGAGCTGTACTGGACCCGTCTGGAAGGACATCGGGATCGACCGGGAGGCCTTCTTCAGCCTGGGTGCCCATCCCGCGCTGCCCGGTCAGTTTCACATGACCGCCACGGCCATGCGGCTCTCCGGCCGGGTGAACGGCGTCTCCCGGCGGCATGGCCAGGTGTCGCGGAATCTCTGGCGCGATCTCTGGCCGGGCCGCCCGTGGGAGACGGTGCCGATCGGGCACGTCACCAACGGCGTGCATCTCGCCACCTGGATGGCGAGCCCGATCATGGGCCTGCTGGACGAGCACCTGGGCGAAGGCTGGGGCGCGCACCTGGACGAGCCGGGTTTCTGGGACCGGGTCCTGACGCTCGACCACGCAAAGCTGTGGGAGGCGCATGTCCGGCTCAAGCTCATCCTGGCCAATTTCATCCGGGAGGACGCCCGCCGCCGCTTCGCGGGGCAGCTCAAGGAGGCCGCCCAGGTCGTCGGTGCCGGCACCCTGCTCGACCCAACGGCGCTCACCATCGGCTTCGCCCGCCGATTCGCCACCTACAAGCGCGCCAACCTGATCTTCCGCGATCTGGACCGGCTGCGCCGCCTGCTGGTCGATCCCTGGCGACCGGTGCAGATCATCTTCGCCGGCAAGGCGCATCCCGCGGACAACCCCGGAAAGGAAGTGCTGCAGAGCGTCTATCAGTTCACCCGCGAC
>JBJMOX010000084.1:0-4349 GCA_045803515.1 Gemmatimonadales bacterium | reverse complement strand
GGGCGAGCGGTTCCGAGTCGATGTCGCCCTCGCGGCCAAGGACGGGAGCCTTGTGCCGCTGTCCGGAATCCTGATGTATCTCGGACTGTTCCCGGAGGGGAATGATACGCCGGACAACGATCTGCTGTCGGGCAACCGCTTCAGGGAAACCGATAATGGGGTGGCCGTGTTCGACGACCTGAGCGTCACCAAGAAGGGACGCTATCGGCTCCGGGTTCTCTCGGATCAGCTACCCGAGTTGGGGCCGCATGGGCCGGAGCCGTACCTGTTCAGTGTCCAATTCGAGGTGAAGTGACCCCCCGCGTGGCATAAGGCTATCGTCTGCCGGTGTTGCCCTCGATGATCAGCGAGGTGACCAGCGGCGCCGCGAGCACGATTTCACCGAATTCGCATCGGGTCGCCTCCTGGCAAAGGTGTACGAGCGTAGGCCTACTGGGCTACGAACCGGACCTCCGGGTCTTTGCCGCACTCGCTCCACCTCACGCGGATGTAGCCGGTCGTGCCGTCGAACGTGCCGGCGGCGCGGAGCTCGCCGGCGTCGAACCGCTGGGCCGTCTCCGTGCACGCCGCGTAATGAAGCGGGGTCGGCGTGGTGACGGTGAGCGAAAAGTTTTCGGTGCCGCGGGTCCAGCCGAGAGCGCCCGAGACATCCAGGGTGCCGGCGGGGATCGGCTGGTTGATCTGGAGCGGAGTTTCAGGGGCGTAGGTCACCGTCCACTGCTCGTCTACGGCCCCGTCGGGCTGGCCGGTGAAGGTGCGCGCCACCTGGAGATCGGTGGAGAGGAAGAGCCCGGCCGTGGAGCCCGTGAGCGTGGCCTTGCCGTTCCGGGTGACGCTGTACGTGGTCTTCCCGTCACCGCTGGTGATGGTGTGCCGGAGCACCGTGAGCGTGCCATCGTAGCCGAAGCCGGCTGCGCTCGGGGTCGGGTCCTGCATCCGGAGCTGGCCCACCACGTCCAGGGTCCCGCCCCGGAAGCCGGTGAAGTGGCAGGGCGGCGAGGTGAACTCGTACGTGGCATCGTCGGGAATTCCGTCGCCGTCGGAGTCCGTGGGGGAGGACGGCGTGGCGCACGGGGGATCGTCGCCGATCGGCACCAGGAGCGTCGGCAGGGTCAGCGCGTCCAACGACGCCTCTACCTGGTCCTGCGCGGTGGTGCCGATGGCGGCGGACTGCTCGTCGGAAGGGCCAGGACTCGGCGAGCTCGAGTCGTGGCAGGCAAGCAGGGCCCCGGCGGCAACCGCGCCGGTGAGAATCCAGGCGAGCGGGCGCGGAATCGGCATGGATTGCGTGAGTGCGGGGCCGGACCGTCAGCGTGAAGGAG
This sequence comes from Gemmatimonadales bacterium, assembly GCA_045803515.1. Lineage (GTDB taxonomy): Bacteria > Gemmatimonadota > Gemmatimonadetes > Gemmatimonadales > GWC2-71-9 > CAVVWJ01. The sequence continues at coordinate 3,027 of JBJMOX010000084.1, read as the reverse complement.
CGGCGGCCTGCTCGAGCAGAGTCCGCACGACGGTGAGGAAGGCCTCGGGCTCGAACGGCTTCTGGAGGAAGGGGACGGAGGAGCGGCTCGGCGCGCCGCGATGAAAGATGTCGGCGGGTGGATAGGCCGACATGTAGAGCACGGGTACCCCGGGACGAGCAATCGCGAGCCGCCTGCCAAGCTCCCAGCCGTCTATCCCCGGCATGACCACGTCGGCCACGACGAGGGCGAGATGCGGCGCCAGATGCGCCAGATGCAGTGCCTCTCCGCCCTCTCGAGCCTCCAGCGTGCGGTAGCCCTCGCCCCCCAGCAGCCGGATAACCATCTGGCGCAGAACCTCTTCGTCCTCCGCGACGAGAATGGTGACCGGGCGCTCCGGGACGGAATTCGGCTGAGCCACAGGCGACCTCGGCAGGATGGGTGAGGAGGAGTTACGCGCGATTCGGGCCTGTGCAAGATCCCGGCCGCGAGAAGGCCGATCTGTCCCCTGTCCCGGTGGGCTGGCTCACATCCGGGAATGGTACGTTCGGCCTATGTGTGTGGTACGGACGGACGGGACGTGGGTCCGCGTTGAGGCGCAATGATGCAAGCTGTACGTGAGGCGGCACTTAGACCGGCCGCTGCAGACCGTTACCCCTACCTTCCCGCACGGATGTGGACCGCCGCCGCCCACTTGGCCGAGCTGGTCGCGAGGTATCGCGGGATTGCGGTGATGGTACGGGACCGGACGAATCGGGTGCTCTCGGATGCCGACTTCATCTTCCGTGGCGGAGGCGAACGATCCGGGATGCCCTCTGAGGGGTCACAGCGTGTCATAGGGTGACTCCGGCGCGTCGTCCTCCCCGGATTCCAGCAGCATGGTCTCCAGATCCAGGTCGCGCTGGACCCGGCGGAGAACCTCGTCGCCGATCTCACCCTTGTCTCTGAGACCGACGACGGCCCGCCGCTCGGCGTGGATCATCGCCATCCGGAGTCGCCGGTAGCTGGTGGCCGCGCGCTCGGCGCCGGCGCCGTCCCGGCCCGCGAGGGCGCGGTGCTCCGGGTCCTCTGCGCCGTGGGCCTCCCGATCGCGCGCGGACCAGCGGTCGAGCCGGCCGGCATACTTACGCCGAAGGTAGCGGAGGACGTCGGGCTCGACACCGTCCTGTCGTCCCTCCTCGTCCAGCCGGTGGAGGCCGACCTCTGCCGCAATGCGTCGCGCGTGGGCCTCCTCGTTGTCCAGCTCCGCCCCGTCCTTGAGATCGAGCCACCGGAGCAGCGGCTTGAGCGTGAGCCCCTGCAGCACCAGCGTGTCGAAGATGACGGCGAAGGTGAGGAAGATGATCAACTCGCGGGCGGGGAACGGCTGGCCGGCCGCAGTCCGGAGCGGCAGCGCGAGGGCGATCACCAGCGAGTCCCCGCCCCGCATGGCGGTCCAGCCGACGAAGGTGGCCTCCCCCCAGGACGGCTGGGGCGGCTTGCCTTGGCGCCGGAGCCTGAACCGCACCAGCAGGACAGCGGTGAAGGTATACACCAGCCTGAGGACGATGGCGGTGAGCGCCACGACGGCCCCGTACCCGGCCAGCTCGACCAGGCCGTGCGAGCGGAGCGCGCGCAACACGGAGGGCAGCTCCAGGCCCACCAGCATAAAGATGAAGCTCTCCAGGAGAAACTGGATCATGGTCCACATCGACTCGGCCTGCACCCGGGTGGCGGCGCTCACGATGCGGGGCCCCTGCCGGCCGAGATAGAGTCCGATGGCCACCACGGAGAGGATGCCGGAGAGGCCCAGCCAGTCGGCGGGGATGTAGGCCAGGAACGGGGTCAGCAGGGAGATCGTGTTTTCCACGATGGGGAACTTGGGAGTGCGCCGGCGGACCTGGGCGATGAGCCAGCCCATGGCCAGGCCCACCGCGACGCCGCCGAGGCCGCTGACCAGCAGCTGGAGCGCGGCGCGGCCGGCGGAGAAGGTCCCGGTCACGACGGCGGCCACGCCCATCCGGTACGCCACCAGCGCCGTGGCGTCGTTGACCAGCCCCTCGCCCTCCAGAAGCGTCACGATCCTCCGCGGGGCGCCGAGGCTCCGCATCACGGCGACGGCCGCCACCGGATCGGGCGGCGAGACGATGGAGCCGAGGACGAGGGCGGCGGGCCAGGTGATCTCGCGGATCAGGGTATGGGCCACAGCCGCCACGGCGGCGATGGTAAGCAGCACCACGACGGTGCCGTATCGGGCGATGGGCCAGAGCTGCGCGCGGAAGTCGCGGAGCGAGGTCGTGAGGGAGGCCCAGTAGAGGAGCGGAGGCACGAAGAGGAGAAACAGCGTCTCCGGCTCGAACTCGATCCGCGGGAGGCCGGGAATGGCGACCAGGGCCAGGCCGCCGAGCACGAGCAGGACCGGGTGCGGGATGTTGAGCCGGCCGGCGAGCACGCGGAGCGCGGCGGCGACGGTCAGCAGGACGACAGCGAGCTCCAGGCCGGGCACGGGGCTCCTCGGTGGGGCGCTGACTGTATCCTAACGGAATGCCCGGGACGCGAGGCCCCGGGCATTCCGGTTCTGCGACTCCGGCGTGACGCGTTAGGATTTATTAATCCGCTTCGCCATCTCCAGGTGCTGCCGCAGCGTCGGGAGCTCGTCCTGGACCAGGTTCCGTACCTGCGAAGACCGAGCCGACCGGCCCTCGTTCTCGAAGTAGGGGACGATGGACTGAAGGTTCTCGATCACCGTCCTCACATAGACCCGGTCGAACTGGCCCTTGGACGCCTTCTGCAACCGCTCGAGCTTCTGCCGATGGAGGTTCCCCATCCCCGGCTGGACCGGCAACCCGTTCCGCGATGCCATCGAGGTCCACCGGTCCTGCCACCTGGTGAAGTCCGAGACCATCCGGTCCGCCAGCCGCTTCACGTCGGATCCGCTGGCCTGGCGCTGCGCCATCTGACCGAGGCGGATCTCCAGCGTGTTGTCGGCCGCGACCTCCTGAATGAACTGCCGGTCGGCCTTCACGTCATTGGAGGGACCCTTGGCCGGTTGAGGAGCAACCGTGGCAT
>JBJMOX010000083.1:0-2562 GCA_045803515.1 Gemmatimonadales bacterium | reverse complement strand
GTCCTTCCCGTCCTTCCCAACCTTCCCGCCCTCACCGCCCTTCCCGCATCGGCAGATCAATCCCCCGCTCCCTTGCGGTCTCAATCGCGAGCTCATACCCGGCATCCGCGTGGCGCATCACCCCGGTGCCCGGATCCGCCGTCAGCACCCGCTCCAGCCGCCGGTCCGCCATGTCGGTTCCGTCCGCCACCGCTACCATGCCGGCGTGGATCGAGTACCCGATGCCCACGCCTCCCCCGTGATGGAGCGAAACCCAGCTGGCACCGCAGGCCGTGTTGAGCAGAGCGTTGAGCAAGGGCCAGTCGGCGATCGCATCGGAGCCGTCCATCATCCCCTCGGTTTCCCGGTTGGGCGAAGCCACCGAGCCGGTATCCAGGTGGTCCCGTCCGATCACCAGCGGCGCACGCACCCTGCCCCGCTTCACCAGCCAGTTGAAGCGGCGCCCCATCTCGGCTCGTTCACCATACTCCAGCCAGCAGATCCGGGCGGGGAGTCCCTGGAACTGCACCCGGGCCTGGGCCTGGCGGATCCACCGGGCAAGCGGCTCCTTGGTCGGGAACGTCTCCAGCACGGCGCGGTCGGTCTGGGCGATGTCTTCCGGATCGCCCGAGAGGGCGGCCCACCGGAAGGGCCCAGCGCCGCGGCAGAAGAGCGGCCGGATGAACGCCGGGACGAATCCCGGAATGGTGAACGCCTCCGGCATCGCCCGCCGGTCGGCCACTTGGCCCCGGAGGTTGTTGCCGTAGTCGAACGTCACCGCGCCCCGGCCCATCAGGTCCAGCATGGCGCTCACATGCACCACCATCGAGTCCAGCACCCGGCTCTCGTATGCCGCGGGGTCTCGCTCGCGGAGCTCGGCTGCCGCGTCCAGCGAGAGACCCGCCGGGATGTACCCCACCCGGAGATCGTGGGCCGAGGTCTGGTCGGTGAGCACGTCGGGAGTCACGCCCCGCCGGACCAGCTCCGGCAGCACGTCCGCGATGTTCCCCACCAGCCCGACCGAGAGGGGCCGGCGCTGAGCCCGGGCCTCGTCTACCAGCCGGAGTGCCGAGTCGAGATCGTGCTCCAGCCGGTCGCAGTACCGTGTCTCCACCCGCCGCCGGATGCGACTCTCGTCGACGTCCACTCCCAGAAAGGCCGCGCCGTTCATCGTGGCCGCGAGCGGCTGCGCGCCGCCCATACCACCGAGTCCACCGGTCACCACCAGCCGGCCCTCGAGGCTGCCGCCGAAGTGTTGCCGCGCGCACTCGGCGAAGGTCTCGTAGGTGCCCTGCAGGATTCCCTGGGTGCCGATGTAGATCCAGGAGCCCGCGGTCATCTGGCCGTACATGGTGAGCCCCAGCGCGTCGAGCCGGCGGAACTCGTCCCAGGTCGCCCAGCGGGGCACCAGGTGTGCGTTGGCGATCAGCACCCTCGGCGCCTCCTCGTGGGTGCGGAAGACACCGACCGGCTTGCCACTCTGCACCAGGAGGGTCTCGTCGTTGTTCAACCGGCGCAGCGTCGCGACAATGCGCTCGTAGCATTCCCAGTTCCGCGCCGCCTTCCCGCTACCGCCATAGACGATGAGCTCCTCCGGTCGCTCGGCCACGGCGGGGTCCAGGTTGTTCATGAGCATCCGGAGAGCCGCCTCCTGGTGCCAGCCTTTACAGGAGAGCGTGGTGCCCGTCGGAGCAGTGATCGGCGTGGCGTGGGTGAGGGTGGTCATGGGAAGAATCTATTGCGTGCCGCGGGGCCTGGGCTATGGGGTCGAGCAATCCGTTCGGGTCTGGTCGCCGTAGATCGGATGCAGTGACCAATCGTGAACCCAGGAGAGACCGATGTGGATGAGGCTGATCGCCCTGGCCGTCGCGGCCGGGCTCGGGGGTGTGGTGCGGGACGCGGCGGTGCAGGTCCGCACCTTCCAGTTCCGGGAGCCACGGCTGGAGATCCCGGTGGGAGCCGAGGTCGTCTGGAGCAACCAGGACGAGATCGAGCACACGGTCACCTCGGGCGTGCCGGACAGCGCCGACGGCGCGTTCGCCGGACGCTTGACGGGCAAGGGCTCGAGCTTCGGTCACCGCTTCGATCGGGCCGGCACCTACCGCTACTACTGCGACCGGCACCACTTCATGCGCGGCGAAATCCGCGTCGTCCCCGACACCAACGGAGCCCACTAGCCATGCGTTCGCTCACCCAGCTTTGCACCGCCGTCTCCATTCTGGCGGCCGCCCTTACCCTCGCGGTCCCGGCCCGCGCCCAGTCGGCCGCGGACCTTCGCGTCACCCTCAACACCACACTGGCCGAGCACGCTTGGCTCGCGGCCGCTACGACGGAAGCGGCGATGGGCGGACGGGCCGGCGAGTTCAAGGACGCGGCCGGAGCGCTCGATGCCAATTCGGTGGCCCTGAGCAAGGCGATCGGCTCGGTCTACGGCGCCGACGCGGGGTCCGCCTTCCTCGCCCTCTGGCGGAAGCACATCGGCTTCTTCGTGGACTACACCAACGGGGTGGCCAGGAAAGACAAGTCGATGCAGGACAAGGCGGTCAAGGATCTGCTCGGGTACGCCGACGACTTCGGGGCTTT
>JBJMOX010000008.1:0-5404 GCA_045803515.1 Gemmatimonadales bacterium | reverse complement strand
GGGGGCGCGGGATGGCTCCCGTGGGGCGCGTCAGTCGACGCCACCCCGCTCCACCGCCGGTGGTCTCTTAACGCGTACGTGGCGGCGTCTGCAGCGCCCGAAGGGGGCCGTCCCGCGCCCCCCGCGCCGGGCCCGACCGTCCTCCTACCAATCCGTGGGCCGGTAGTCCTTCAGGAACTGCCCCCACACATGCTCGCCGGTGTTGATCCCCGCGATGATCGGATCAACGATCCGCGCCGCGCCATCGACGATGTCCAGCGGCGGATGGAACCGGTGCTCCGCCACCTTCCGCGCCGCGATCTCCGCCGCGTCCTCATCCGTCACCCACCCCGTGTCCACGCTGTTCATATGGATCCCATCCGCCTGATAGTCCGCCGCGGCGGTCCGCGTCATCATGTTGAGCGCCGCCTTGGCCATGTTGGTGTGCGGATGCCGCGTGGTCTTGAAGTTCCGGTAGAACTGGCCCTCGACCGCCGAGACGTTGACGATGTGCTTGTCGCGCTCCGGCGTCCGGAGCATCAGCGGCTTGAGCCGCGCGTTGAGGATGAACGGCGCCACCGCATTGACCAGCTGCACCTCGAGCAGCTCCACCGACGGCACGTCGGCCATCAGCATCCGCCACGAGTTGCGCTCGCGCAGGTCGAGCTGCTGCAGGTCCTGGTCGAGGCGGCCCTGGGGGAAGAGATGCCGCCGGGGCTCCCGCTCTTCCTCTAACAGAGGCACCTGCGACAGCTCGGCCGGATGCACCAGCCCGGCGATGCTCGGCAGCCGGCGCTCGAATGCGGCGGGGGTGACAGCCGTGCCCGCTCCGGCCGTGCCGTCGAGGTGCAGGTGCGCGCCGCGCCATCCCTGCCATCCGGTGAGCAGCTTCCGCGCGGGCTCCGGCAGGCCCTGGAGCGCCGCCCGCTCCGCATCCATCATGTGCTCGTAAAAGTCGGGCGGACGGCGGACGGTCTGGCAGGCGTTGTTGACGATGAAGTCGAGCCGGTCGCGGCTCGCGAGCAGCTCGTCGCAGAAGGCCTCGACGCTCGGCGTGTGCCGGAGGTCGAGCCCGAAGATCTCGAGCCGGTGTCCCCAGGCCTCGAAGTCCGGCTCCCGGGCGTAGCGCGCGGCCGAGTCGCGGGGAAACCGGGTGGTGACGATCAGCCGGGCGCCGGCCCGGAGCAGCTTGATGCCGGCCTGGTAGCCGATTTTGACACGACCGCCGGTGAGCAGCGCCACCCGGCCCGTGAGATCCGCGGTCTCGGTGCGCTTGGCGTAGTTGAACGCGGCGCAGGTCGGGCACATCTGGTCGTAGAAGTGGTGGATCTCGGTGAACTTCACTTTGCAGACGTAGCAGTGCTGCGGCTCGATCGGCTCCCGCAAACCGCCGTCGTCGGCCACGGCGCGCTGCTCGAAGCCGGGCGGGGGAAAGACGTTGGGGCTGGTGTAGACCGGTTGGCGGCGCAGCGTCCGGATGCCGGTGGCGCCGAGCACCTGGTCCTCCCGGCGGACCTTGGCGGCCTTCCGCTCGCGGACCGTGGCCCGCACCAGCCGGCGCCGGGCGAGGGCGTCGGGCGAGTAGACGTGACCGGCGGCCTGGAGCAGACGGCGCTGGTCGTCGGGCGGGACGCCGACGAGGAGGGAGCGGTCGGCGACGAGCTCCTCCAGCAGTGTGGTCGCGGCGCGGAGGCGCGCGAGAAAGGCGGGGTCGGCGGACGGGCCCGGTGGGCTACTCATTGTTGTGGTCATGGCGGCGGAAGTCTAACGCGTGGCGCGGCGGATGAGGAGCGAGGACCCTCCTCGGCGCTGGCTCGTACCTTCTTAGCCCTCCCCGCCCTAGTGTTCAGACCATGCACTTTCGCCTTTCCTATTAACAGGACCGTCTCATGGGTATGGAGCAGATCAATCACCTCGTGATCCTGATGATGGAGAACCGATCGTTCGATCATTACCTGGGCGCCCTCACGCTCGGCGCCGAGGCCGTCCGCCATCCCGATGTCGAAGGGCTGGGCGACGGCCACGGTAACCTGCGGACCGATCTTCCGGTCAACCTGCTGAGCGGAAAGCCGGTACGCTCATGGCAACTGGATGACCCGGCGTGGAACGATCGCCCCGATCCGCCATGGACCAAGGACAAACGGGATCGCTGGATCGTCGACCCCAAGTCCGTGGATCCTCCCCACGAGTGGCCGGAGGTTCATACCCAATTCGCCGATGGGGCGCTCACCGGGTTCGTGTCCGCGTACCAGAAGGCATTCAAGCAGAAGAAGGGGAAGACGATTCCGCCGGAAGTGGCCCGGCTGGTGATGGGCTACTACACTCGGGCCACCCTACCGGTCCTCTACGTCCTCGCCGACGAATTCGCGGTGTGCGACCACTGGTTCAGCTCCTTCCTCGGCTCCACCTGGCCAAACCGGATATTCGTCAACGCGGGCCACTGCGGCGACCTCGTCTCCACCGACGATCTGCTGGCGCGGTACCAGAAGGTATTCCCCAAGTTCATCTGGGAAGCGTGGGGCCAGCCGCGGCCGCACGCCAGGCAGTTCACCTGGAAGGCCTACTTCTTCAAGGAGCGCGAGGAGTTCACCATGTTCGACCTGTGGCCCTATACCCACGTGGGCCACTCCGAGCACGGGGCCGACATCGCCCAGTTCTCCCGCGATTGCCAGGCGGGGACGCTCCCCGACGTGTCGATCGTCGAGCCCAACTACGACCTCTTCGCCGATCACCCATGGGAGGATCCGCGGCTGGGGCAGCACTTCATCAGCGGCGTGGTGAACGCCCTGCTGCACAGCCCGAGCTGGCAGGACACGGCGCTGGTTCTCACCTATGACGAGCACGGCGGGTTCTTCGATCACGTCGTGCCCCCGGAAGCCCCCGAGCGCAACCCGGATGAGAAGTTCAAGTACCTGGGGCTTCGCGTCCCCACGATCGTCATGAGTCCGTATACCCCGAAAGGGGTCACGGTCAAGGACCCGTTCGATCACACCGCGCTGCTCAAGAGCGTGGCGGATCGCTGGGGGTTCGCGGCACCGGGCCCCCGAGCGCCGAGACTCCAGCCAATCTGGAGCAGCGGCCCCAATCTCTGCTTCGACTTCGATCAGCCTCCCCGCGATGGGAACCAGATCGTGATTCCCGACGCGGACCTGGGGCTTACCGATGACGACATCATCCGCGCCGCGGCCCGGCCCCCCAACGACCTGAGCCTCGCGCTCTGGCAGGTGCACCGGACCAGCCAACTGGAGGAGCTGAAGCGGCCTCCGGCATGAGGTCCGCTCGCCTCGTTCGCCGCCCTTCCAGCTAATGCGCCCACACCGGCGCCCACTCCTCCACGCTGGTATAGGTGATCCGCACCACGTTGCCGCCCGTCGCCGCGTCCATGGTGTAGACCTGATCCTTTCCCGACCGGTTGCTCATGAAAACGATCTCTTCCCCATCGGGCGACCAGCTCGCGAAGCGGTCCACGGCCGCGTTCGAGGTCAGGCGGGTCGTGATGCCGGTACTGAAGTTCTTGACGTAGATGTCGATGTTGCCGGGGGACGCGCCCTGCTCGTACACGATCTTGGTTCCATCGGGCGAGTACAGGCCGTGGTCGACCCAAGCGCCCGGGTTGACGCGGACCGCATGGCCGGAGCCGTCGGGCTTGATCTGGTCCAGGGTGAAGCCCGTGGAGTAGAGAATCTTGGTGCCGGCCTTGTTGTAGGAAGGCTTCCAGCCCAGGTAGGCGCCGCCGGTGGGCTTCGGGAAGAGGCCGGCGTTGCCGGTGGTCAGCTCGATCCAGCCGAGGGCCTTGGTGCCGCCCACGTTCACGGTCATCACGATGCGCGTGCCGTCGGGGGAGAAGGAGGGGTCGTACACGTTATAGGGGAACGTCTGCGTCCTGGCCCAATGCCCGTTGCTGCCATCCGCATTGATGATCCAGATGTCATTGTGACCGTGATAGAGATCGATTGCGCGGTATCGGACCGTCGCCAACCGCTTGTTGTCCCAGGACCAGGACACCCCCTGCAGGGTCGTCTTGAGCGCGGTGAGCGGGGTGGACTGGATGCCCAAGGGGTCCGTCTTGTACAGCTCGGTCCAGCCGGTCCGGTAGGAGATCCACGCGATGGTCTTGGAGGTGATGACGCTGGCGACACTGCCGGACGCCGGGGGATTGACCGCCGCCGGCTCGGCGGCGGCCGCGGTCGTGGGGTCGCGGGAGGGATCGAGCGGGCTTTCGCCGTCTCCGCAGGCCGAGAACGCCAGGCCGGCGGCGACCAGCGGCAGGAAGCGGAAGGTCTTGTACCGCGAGCTGGAGGGGCGCATGGTTTCTCCTGGGGACCGGCGGTCCCGGTGCAGGTAAGGGTGCGAGCCGTGTAATTGCCGAGGACGATCTTACGCCTGGCGGTCACGGCGGAATCACCTGCGAATCACCTGGGGAAAGTCACGGCGTGCGGGGAGGTTAGCGCGCAAGGATCTGAACGAGGCAACACCCGCTTCGAGGAAAGTCCGCCCTGATCACCGGAGGCTCCCGCGGCATCGGCAGGTGGCGGGGCCTTCTGCCGACTCGGATTTCGGGGTGAAAACGCGGCTATATTTCTGCATGCCCCTTCGCAGCTTCCACCCCGCCGTCGCCCGCTGGTTCGCCGAGCGACTGGGGGAACCGACCGCCGTGCAGCAGCGCGGCTGGGAGGCGATCCGCGCCGGGCGGAACGCGCTCATCTCGGCGCCGACCGGCTCAGGCAAGACCCTCGCGGCCTTTCTCATCGAGCTCGACCTCCTGCTGCGCGAGAGCCTGTCGGGCTCGCTCCCGGAGGAGACCCGGGTCCTCTACGTCTCCCCCTTGAAGGCGCTGAGCGCCGACATCCACCGGAACCTCGCCGAGCCCCGGCGGGAGATCCGCCGTCTCGCCGAGGAGATGGGGCTCGGCACGCCGCGGATCACGGCTGCCGTTCGCTCCGGCGACACCCCGGCCGCCGAGCGCGCGGCGATGCTCAGGACCCCGCCACACATCCTGGTCACCACTCCCGAATCGCTCTATCTGCTGCTCACCGCCCGGCGGAGCCGGGAGATGCTGCGCACAGTGCGGACGGTCATCGTGGACGAGATCCATGCCGTGCTCGAGTCCCGGCGCGGGGCGCACCTGGCGCTCAGCCTGGAGCGGCTGGAACACGTCGCGGGGCGGCGGCTGCAGCGGATCGGGCTCTCGGCGACGATGGACCCGATCGAGGAGGTGGCGGAGTGGCTGGTGGGAAGCGCGCTCGCGACTCCCCGACGTTCGCGGCGGAGTCCCGATCCGGCGGAGAAGATCCCTCGCTCCGCTCGGGATGACAGTTCCGATCGGCATGACAGCTCCGCACGTGATGACGGCCTCCCGCCACCGGCACGTCCAGCCCTCAGCCCAGGTTCATCTTCCTGAGCAAAGCCTCGAACCGTGGGTGTG
>JBJMOX010000082.1:0-15458 GCA_045803515.1 Gemmatimonadales bacterium | reverse complement strand
GCCAGAATCGCCGATTCCGCGCGAATCGTCGGCGACGTGACGGTCGGCGCTCGGTGCTACATCGATCACCAGGTGGTCATCGAGAGCAGCGGGCCAGCCATCGAAATCGGGCCGGAGGTGATCGTCTTCGCCGGCAGCGTGGTTCGCTCCGTCGGTGGCCATGCTCGGCCCCCGTTCGCCGTGACGATCGGGGCGCGCACGCTGGTCTCCCCGCACTGCACCCTGACCGGCTGCCGCATTGGGCGCATGTGCTACCTCGCCACGGCCGCCATCGTGCTCCAGGGGGCGGTGCTGGGGTCTGGAACGCTCATCGGGGCGGGCGCCATGGCCCACGCGGGCACCAGACTACCCGAGGGCACACGGGTCGGCATGCGCCACATCGCGGTCCCCGCCGAGGATGGCTTCCTCAGCACGGCCGACATCGAGCGGGCCCGCGAGACGCTCGGCCCCGCGAGCTTCTTCGAGACTGCCTTCGGTCTTGGCGATACGGACCAGGCCAGCCGCCACGAGCAGCTGATGGCGCAGCTGCTCGAGGAGGTCTCCCGGTGGCATGACGAGCCGCTCGCGCGGGCCGAGTAACTGAGTAAGCAGCAGACACTGAGGGCCGAGTACGACATCCGCGGCGCCGGCGACTCGATAACGCCGCACGCGGGGGTCGGACTCGGCTCTCTTGCGTTCACCGCACTATTCCCAGAAATGGGAATGCTGTTCCCACGGCTGTGGGAATAGGCTGATCGACGCGACCTGACCGTCGCTCGCAAGTCCTTATGCTGCATGGTTCGAAGCCCCGCGCGTACCCGGCATGCCGTCTGCCTTGAGGGAAGCCCACCCACCATGAGCTTCCTATGCATTCGCGGCGTGCTTCCGGCGTTCTCGCTGTTCTCCTGGCCCTCTTCGGGCTTCTGATCGCAACTTCTCGGGCCCAGGCCCAGCGAGACTGCGTCGGCTCGTGTGTCGGGGTGTCGGTCGATCCCGATGGGGCCCCCATTTCCAAGGTGCGAAACACGGGCCCGTACACCACCACCTTCGACCTCACCAACACCGGCCTGGTGAGCGCGACCTACACGCTCACCTGCTCGGTCACCGGTGGAATCGGGTGCATCTCGGTCGTCCCCTCGAGCAAGACGCTTGGGCCGGATGGGGATGCCTTGATCACCGTGACCTACAACGTCGGCAGCACCGGAGGGCGACTCACTCTCTCGGCCAGCGGCGGCGGAACCGATCAGGGCTACTACACCATCACGGCAACGGCGGGGCCACCCTTCGTTACCCTCGTGGCGCCGGTGCTCACGCCCGGAGCGAATGCCGTCGTCCGCACCCGACGGCCCCTGATCCGTGCCACGTTCGCGACCAACGGTGCCACCATCGACACCGCGGCCACCGTGCTCAAGTGGCGCGGTCAGGTCGTGACCGGGCTCGCACGGCACAACCGGGGCCTGCTTGAATGGGAGGTCGATTCCGCGCACGGGCTCGCTGTCGGCGACTCGGCCCTGGTGGAGGTGACGGCCTGCGGCACCAGCGGCGGGTGCACCACGGCGACCCGCTGGGCCGTGCTCCTGAACGATCAGAAGCCAGTGCTCGGCTTCACTGGGATGCCGCTCGAAGCGCTCGGCAGCGTCTCCGGCGGGCCGGTGGGCCCAGGCGTCAGCATGAGCGGGGCGGAGGTGGAGACCGGCTTCACCATCCCGAGCTACGTCACTATGGGCGTGGCTCGGAGCACGGGACTGGTGTACTCGACCCGGCAGTCCTATCCGCGCGCCATCGTGAACGTCGATCTCGAGCTGCCCTGGCCGGCCGGGACCCCGGACCAAGTCAAGCTGGTGCTGCTCGACGGCGTCACCCGCCTGGATTCGCTGGTGCTGGCCACCCCAACGTGTGCCACGGGCGCGGTCAAGCGCTGCCGGGCCACCCTGCAGGGCGACTTCGGCGCGTCGAGCCTGTCGGCTCCCACGCGGAAGTGGCTGACGGTCGAGGCCAGCGTAACCTCGGGTGCCACGGTCCAGATGGGGAGCGATTCGGTCGAGGTGGTGCTGGTGGACCGCCGGACGACCCGCTATGGCTCGGGCTGGTGGCCGGCGGGGATCAGCCAGATCGCGGCGGCCGGCTCGGACCGGCTACTGATCGGCCCCACCGGTGCGGCGACGGTTTACCGCGGCAACGGCGACAGCGTCTATGTGCCGCCCCCGGGCGTATTCACGGGCCTGGTAAAGACGGCCTCGGGTTGGGAGCTCCGGCCCCGCGGCAGCACGGCCAAGCTGGTGTTCGATGCGCAGGGCCGGCTACAGGCGTCGGTCGATCAGAATGGGAACCGCGATTCAGTCGCCTATGTCGGCACGACGGATCAGATCGACCGCCTGGTCGATCCACGTGGTGGCGCCCAGGCGATCGTCTTCGCCTACAATGGGAGCGCCAAGCTCACCAGTATCACCGATCCCGGTGGACGCCAGAGCAAAGTGACCATCAACGGCACCACCAACCAGCTTACGTACGACTCCGCCTCCTCCCCCACCACACGGGGCAACCGATCGACCTACGTGTACCAGAGTTATCCGGGCACCAGCACGGTGGTCCTCAAGAAACGCATCGGCGTCATCACGGACACGACGCTTGTGGTCTACGACTCCACCTTCCTTCGCCGGCCCAAACAAGTGAAGCTGCCGCAGGTCCCCGATCAGACCGGCGCGATGGTCACCCCGGTGGTCCTCTACACGCCCTACGAGAGCCGAGGCACCGGTGCACTGGTCTCGCTCGACAGCGTGTACCTCGAGGTGCGGAATCCGCGGAACTTTTACACCCGCTCGCTCCTCAACCGATGGGGTCAGCCCAGGGTGACCTGGGATGTGCTCGGCGTACTCGGCCGGAGCACCTACACTCCGGACGGTCTTCCGCTCTCCTGGGAGGGGAAGAACGGCGACTCGAGCCGGGTGTACCTGGCCTATGACGCCGCATGGCGTGTAGCCAAGCAGTACATCGTCCGCGCGCCAGGCGACACCCTGCGCCTCGACAGTTTGGTCTATGATCCGAGCAGCCGGGTCGTGAAGGAAATCGACTCTCGTGGGCAGGTGGATAGCGTCACGTATGACCTGAAAGGCAACGTGATCGCGACCTGGGATTCAGCCGGGGTCATCGGCCGCACGGCATTCCGACCGGATGGGCTCCCCGACTCCACCCTCGCGCCGGGCGCGAGCGAGTATCGGGTCTTCACCTACGATGCCAGCTTGCTGAACCTTCTCAAGGTCTTCGACGAGGCGCAGGGCGTGAGCGCGATCTATGCCCGGGACGGACTCGGAAGAGCTACGACTGTGGACCAGCGGGTGCAGGTCAAGTCACCACTCGGTACCTCCACCTTCTATTGGCAGTGGCGCCGCACTCAGACCTACTACAACACGGCGAACCAGGCTGATTCCACCGTGCTGTTTCGGAGCGTCACCTGCAGCACCAATAGCTGTAGGAGCACACCGCCGAGCTGGTCGACGGCAACCGATACGACTCGGATGGGGCTTCGCTTCGACCGTGCTGGGCGGGATTCGCTCAGACTCGATGCTCGCGGCAAGGCCACGGCCTACGTCTACGACCGCCTCGGCCGGTCGCTCAGCCGCCGGCCGTGGACCGACTCCTCCATGGTCATGGACTCGATGCTCTATGACCTGGCCGGCAACCTCAAGCAGACGATCACGCGGCGGGGCGACGTCATCACGACCGACTACGATGCCCGGAACCAGGATACGCTGACCGTGATCCCCGGCGTCGGCACGCTGCGGAAGGCGTTTGCCGGTCCCCAGGACCAGCTTACCCGGGTCTGGTACGACACGCCGACGGACCCGATCGGCGGCGTGAACGGCGAGGTGCGCTACGGCTACGACCAGCGCGGCCGGCTCCGCGCCGACACCAGCTTCGTCGACGCCTCACTCCAGGTGACCAGCTACACCTACGATACCTTCGAGCGTCCCAGCACGATGACCGACCGGCTCGGCATCTGGCGGACCGGCTACGATAATAACCGGGGCTACGTCGACACCCTGATTACACCGTTCACCGACACGCTCCGGGTGGTGCGCGACGCACAGGGGCGGCTGAGCTCGACCTTGGTGCACGGGACCGGCATCACCTTCCACCGTACGACCTCCTGGACCAACACCAACGAGCTCAACAGCCTGAGCCACGTCGTCGGGACCACCCCGAGCTACGATGCGGGGCATTTCGACCGGCTCACAGCCCCGGATGTGGACGATCCGCCCGGGCCGACGCTGGGGCCCACCTGGAGCGAAAAGCATGGCTCAGCCGGTGCGGTCGACAGCCTGGTGGACACCCTGCACTATGATGGCCGGCAATGGGTCCGGAAGTGGCTGGCGGTCAAGCTTGGAGCCCACCCCGTGCTGGTCGGCTCAGACAGCCTGGACTTCGATCTGGCCGGCAATGTCACCTCACCTGGTGGCGGGGAGGTCTACGACGCGACGACCGAACGGCTGACTTCTCGGACCGACGCCGGCACCACCCGTACCTACACCTATGACCGGGCCGGCAATCAGACCGGCACGACCAACGCAGGCGTCACCTGGGCCTACACCTATGACGCGCTGAACCGGCTGGTGAGCGCCACCCAGGGCGGGGTGCTGATCGCCCGCTACGGCTACGACGTGCTGGGTCGGCGGATCGCCAAGCGGGTCTACTCGAACATCTCCGGCGGGACGGTGGGCGAGACCCGGTTCGTGTACCATGGCCAAGATGTGGCGTTCGAGACCACGCCGGCCGGCGCGATCGGCTGGAGCTACACTTGGGGCCCGGGCACCGACGAGCTGGTGGCGGCCGACTCCGGAGGGCAGCACTACTACACGGTGCGCGATCGGCTCGGCAGTGTGCGGGGCCTGGTGGGACGGGACGGAAGCTGGAAATTCACCGAGCGCTTCCGGCCCTACGGCACGAGCCTCGCCACGACGGGCACGCGGGTGGCGCTACGCTACCGCTGGACCGGACGGGAGTGGGATGCCGAGCTCGGGTGGTACTTCCATCGGTCACGGTACTACGACCCGGGGCAGCGGCGGTTTGTGCAGGAGGACCCGATCGGGTACGGGGGCGGGACGAACCTCTACGCCTATGTGGCCGGGCAGGTGCTCGAGGCGACGGATCCGAGCGGCATGATGATGGACGACGTCTTGCCACCTGGCGGGGGCGGTGGAGCACCATGGTACCTCCAATTCGGCGCCAGTTTTTTGGACCAATTCCTCGCCGCAGATGCCGCCCGCTACGATGCCTGGATGGCAGCCGGTGGGCAAACTGAACATGGCCGGCGAATCATCGGATATACAGCCACTAACGCCGATGGTACTACGAGAGATATATCCCAGCAGATGTATGAGACGTATGCAGCGCGGCCAGCCACTACTGGCACTAATGTCTCCACCGCTTACCGAAACGCGTCGTCTGAAGTGCACCAGCAGGTCGACATCACTATCTATATCTATGCCGATCCTGAATTGGCTAAGGTAGAGAAGAGGTACGAAGCTGTTCGACCTGAAATCGTTCTGATGGCACAAGGGCTCTCCGCCGAGCAGTATCAACGAGTGCTTTTCACGGACTTGGTGCGAGGTGGTCTTAGCCGCTGGGACGCTTTCGTTGGCCCGCGAGCATACAACTATCGTGGCTATGTATGGGTGGCCGGAGAGAGCTACTTTGTGAGGGGAAGAGTCATACCCGGCACGGGTGAGGCAAAATTCTATACTCCGTAATCGCTTCTGACTCATGGGGCCAGAGTATGCTGGACGCTGAACTCTGGACCTCAAGATGAGGTGCGCGACAATCCATGAGGAGCCGATCAATGCCTTCGACGAGTGAAAGTCAAGACTATCACGCCGCGGAGGTCTGCTTGTTTGCCCTCCATGCGGGGCTGCGGCAAGATGCAGTCTCGAGCAATTCCGAATACGTGATCTTGCCGGGAGCTGCCCCACTCACACGCGAGCAGATCTGTCGCCATCTCGCAGCCTTAGCTAAGCCAGTCGTTTGCTCTCTGCAAGCGGACTCGAATATGCGGACGATTTCCTGTCGCGAGATGGAGGGGGCGGTACTCGACAGGCACCGCTTGGATGCGCGGACCACGGTAAGCGTGTTTATCCAGAAGATTGACGCGTGGTCCCAAGGAGATCCGGATCCTCTCGTAGAACTCCGTGGCGGCGGTGAGACCTTGATCGTCCTCTTGTCAGTTTTCAACAGATGGCTATTGGACTATGACGCTGGGGGCACGATCTCTCTCTTGCCGCCGGACCGAGACGCGCTCGAACGAGGCGGAAGGGCCGTAATCAGATTTTCGGAACGGACTCATCACGGGGCACACCCACGCCAGGGTAGTGCGTAGGTAACGTCGCGGCCGACTCAAGACACTGCATCGGCTGTGTCAACGGCTAAGTCTCGTTCGGATGGTCAGAACGGCGACTCGAGCCGGGTGTACCTGGCCCATGACGCCGCGCGGCGGTCGCTCGGGCAATACATCGTCCGCGGACGATGCCGGCACCACTCGCACCTACACCTATGACCGGGCCGGCAATCAGACCGGGACGACGAACGCGGGCGTCACCTGGGCGTACACCTATGACGCGCTGAACCGGCTGGTGAGTGCCACGCGGGCCGGGGTGCTGATCGCTCGCTACGGCTACGACGTGCTGGGCCGGCGGATCGCCAAGCGGGTCTACTCGAACGTCTCCGGCGGGACTGTGGGCGAAACCCGGTTCGTCTACCACGGCCAGGACGTGGCCTTCGAGACCACCCCGACTGACACGATCGGCTGGAGCTACACCTGGGGGCCGGGCACCGACGAGCTGGTGGCGGCTGACTCAGGGGGACAGCACTACTACGCGGTGCGCGACAAGCTGGGCAGTGTACGGGGCTTGGTCGGGCGGGATGGGAGCTGGAAGTTCACCGAGCGATTCCGGCCGTACGGGACCAGCCTGGCTACCACGGGGACGCGGGTGGCGCTGCGCTATCGCTGGACCGGGCGGGAGTGGGATGCGGAGCTTGGGTGGTACTTCCACCGGTCGCGCTACTACGACCCGGGGCAGCGGCGGTTTGTGCAGGAGGACCCGATCGGGTACGGGGGCGGGGCGAACCTGTACGCGTATGTCGCTGGAAACGCGCTGGAAGCCGTTGACCCGAGCGGCAAGTACATGGAGCGGTGTCCCCCGAAGGACGGAGGTGACGGCAGTGGCGGCGGTGGAGCGTCGGGTCTCGCAGGCATCGGGATGACCTGACAGAGGTGTTCGGCTCAGGAGCCGGGTACATTGCTCGAGCACAGGCACGCGCTAGGATCAATGCTTGGCGCGAAGGCCAGCAACTCCAAAAACTCTATGCAGCTATCGACATTGAAGCACCCACGACCCTGACCGCCGGCAGCTACGGTACGGCCGAGAACACGCAGGGGGCAGCCACTTACGTGAGCTTTAGCGGCGCAGCATCATCCGCTCCGATTGCGATCGGAATGTATCACGCCGAAGCTTGGAAGAACCACCTGCAACGGATCACGTTCTATGCGGCTTCGGATAACACGGGACATTGGGGCACCTGGGATCTGGAGCTTGTGAATGTTATAGGTACCTTTAGGTTTGGCCGTCAGGCCTAGGGAATACCCGTCGGTATATACAAGGGTACCTGGACTCACTTCGGAACTAGTTATTCGGCCTATGGTCAGATGCTGTTTGAGGCAGGGGTCGGCTTCTTTGAAGCTGGCGGTAAGATCAAGTGATCTCCCGAACCGCCGCTAATTTAATTTAGGACTCGAACCATGACGTCGGACGCTCTAGCGGCCCGCGCTGCGCTTCTATTGGCAAAGGCCTCCCTTGGCGAGGTCGTAATGTCCGGATCTGTGCGACTCATACCGCAGAACCGCCCATTGTCCATGGAGGCCGCCGCTTTTGCGCTGGAGACCTTAGAGAAGCCAGTCAAGTGTGTCGCACATGTTGAGAATGAGGATATGGTCCTCGCCGTTACCCCGGCAAATGACTCCCAGGCCACTCAATTGCACCAAACTCAAGTGCGCTTCCTCGAGCAGCACCGTGGGGTAATAGGATCGCTGAGCGATGATGTTAAAGCTTCGGACTTGGTGGGCCTGGTCGGGGCGGGCGACCTTCTGGTTCTACCGCTTCCTGCTTTGCAAGCAACTCAGAGAGACTACGTGATAATGATGCCCCTCAGTCTGGGTAAGAGGGAGGCGACCGAGACCGAATCTCAGCGAGGAATTTCATGGGTCGTAACAGCAAGCAGGGTAGAATCCGTGAGCAATTCGGAATTAGAAGGGTTGTTGCGCACACTTCCAAGAATGGAAACAGACACGTGACCACTTGCCCGCCTGGGCAGAGAGAGTGAAGCGCTCGTTGGCCTCGGGCTGCACTTGGAATTTCCTCCTCTATATGCTCAGTGCTTGACAGACCCTAGCTGGACTATGAAATAGGTGCTGGCGGGAGAACACTACATGAGCCGGTTGCATGAGCGAATCGCACTGGGCAACGCGGTTATACTCTTCGTGATCATCTTCGCTCAAGGGGCGCTCTTCGCGTGGGGATTGTCGCTTTGGGCGAAGACGAGACTTGGTGCCGTTATCATGACTGTGGGTCCTGGGTTCTTGGCACTTTACCTGGGATGGCTGTACTACCGAACAGAAGGGATACTAGATCACTCTGGCATCACGCGTCGTGAACGATAGGACGAACCAGGGCGAGGTAGTCGGGGTAGGGAGTACCAATGAAGCACTGATCACCTACGGGAATTGCTTCGACGGAGACCTGGCGAGCTTCCCGTTGTGAGCGCTTTATTACGCCGGTCGGGAGCCATTCGCCAGCGGCACGAGGGCGCTGGTGAGCCCGTCGGTGCGCTGGCCAGTATTCAGCTCCGCTTGCTTCACCCAGTTGCGGATCGTCTGCTCGGAGGGCTCGAACTCCTTGGCCAGCGCCTTCGGGCTCCGACCGGCCCGGACCAGCGCGGCCATCGCTGCCGAAACTCCAGAGGGTACTGGGGTCGCATCGTGGACTCCTTCCGCCCCAAAGGGAGCGTGTCCACGAAACGGGGTCAACTCCATCTTCAGCCTAACCTCACGGTGAGAGCTCCCAGCGCCCTCATTTCGACACCTTGCCCTCCCTCTTTACCGGCTGCTAATGGGGAGACTATCTCAAGGGAAACATATCTGAAGTAGGTAGCTGGAATTTTCGCATCCTTCCTTCTCTAGCGGGAAGCTGAGCTGGCCGGCCCGGGGCGGCGACAGACGTCCACTCCAAGATCTCTGCGACTATGCACTGGAACAATGTGCATAGTTGCTGGGCACTTTATTCCTGAGGCCGTGGTGGTACGCAGTCCGCTCTCACGATGCGGGTCGTTCTCATGGTTGACTGCCGGCGCCCGCTCAGTCGTGATTATTGATTTTGCATGAGGCGTAGACGCCAAACTATGGCGCACCCGATGAGTGGAGAGTACGGCCCGAACACCGCGCACGTCAGAGCATTGCTCGGATCGCTTGCCCGCCTGAACGAAGAGAGCTGGGGTGAAGCCCTCGCTCTGTTTCGCAGACCGCGGAAATCGTTCTTCCTTGTGATTGCCGATCTCATCAGGTGGCAAGGCGCCTGGAGGACTGTTCGAAAGGCGGGCAGGTCCGAGGCAAAGGAGGCGGCAATGCGCACCGTCCGGTCGCTAGGATTTGATGATGTGCATGACATGAGGCCCTACGACCGAATGACGATGATCGTCTCTGCAGTCTTCGCCCTGGTGGTGCGCGATCGCATTTCGGCACAGCAATTCTCGACTCTCTACAACCCGTTCAGGGCAGTGATTCCACTCCAAGCGTTAGAGTCTCCACCAGAGATTTGAGAGAGGATCTTTAGCCGAGCACCACATCGGCGCACGCGAGCCACCATATCGAAGTGGCTGGAACACGCCGCACGCAGTGAACCACTCACAGAGCTGTGAGCGCAATGAGAAGCCCACGAACGAGCCTGCTTGCCGACCTCCGGTGGGGCGCCACATGGGGCCTTCTGCTTGCCGCGAGTTTGATCGTACTGGTCGTATTGGTGTTCGTACTTCGTGGCCGTGAAGTCCTCGAGCACTATCACACGGCGTTAGCAACAATAGTTGTCCTATATCTGTGCAGTGGCCTGCTGGGCGGATTACTGCTCGGCTTACTTCGGCCATTGGTCCGCTGGCGGTGGGGAGCGGTGGCTGTGGGGGCCATTCTCGCTATCCCCTTCGGGCTTGGTGCTCGGCAGATGGCGCTTCGGATTGGCATCATGGGAGACTAAAGACAGTATCACTCTCCTGCTGTTCGCTTTTGCCGTGCAGCAAACTCCAGCCTGGCCTCTCAAGATCCCCCGCTGTCCAAATTTGACGATCTTTTGATGGAGCAGCAGTACCCTTACCAACCTGGCCGCGGCGCGTATATTCTCGCCTCGTCCGCGCCACTTCACCCTCGAGCCAACCAGCACATGACCCAGCAGCTGCGGCTGTTGTTTGGTTCCTCCTGTGCCATGCAGGCGGTGCTCGAGGATGGCGCGCGCTACGCAGGCACCCGGTACCCCATCCTGATCCTGGGCTCGCCGGGTACTGGCAAGACCCTGCTGGCCCGCCACTTACACGCGCTCTCCGAACGCCCCGGCCCGTTTGTGAGGGAGTCGGGCGCCGCCATTCCGGAGCACCTGGAGGTCTCCCACCTCTCGGGCCACTCCCGGGGAGCCTTCACCGGCGCCGATGCCGATCGGGTCGGCCTCCTCGAGTCGGCACACCGGGGCACCTTCTTCCTCGATGAGCTGGCACTGGCGTCCCCCCGGGTCCAACAGATTCTTCTCCACCTGCTGGACGATGGGCAAGTGCGCCGGGTGGGCGAGGTGCGCGACCGGCTGGTGGACGTCCGATTCATCGCTGCCACCAACTCCGACCTCGACCGCATGATCGAGCAGGGCCAATTCCGGCGAGACCTGCGGGACCGCTTTGGATATCTCGTGCTCAGGATGCCCGACCTGGCTGATCGGCCTGACGAGATCCTTCCCCTGGCAGACCTCTTCCTCCAGCATGAGTCCCGCGTGCTCGGCTTTGCGGAGCGCCCGGTGCTCTCCGAACGCGTGCGAGCGTGCTTCCTGGCGGCGCGCTGGCAGGGAAACGTGCGGGAGCTGGAGGACGTGTGCCGCTACGCGGTCCTCCACGCCACGCCGGGCGATGCCGTCGAGATGTCGGACCTGCCCCCAGGCTTCGTCGCCACCCTCGGCGACGTCCTGCAGTCGCGCCACCAGGAATCTGCTGCCGAGCGCGCCCGGGATGCTCTGAGACAGACCGGCGGCAATAAAACCAAAGCCGCCCGGCTGCTCGGCGTGAGCCGTCAGCACCTCTATCGTCTCCTCGCCGGAGTCGCTGGACTCCTCGCCATGGATTTCAGTAACCTGTGGACGGAAGTGTCCGGGCGATTTCTGTAACCTGTGACAGGACGGCCCCGTGACGCCGCCGCCAGCTCCCGCCGCTTCAAGCAGTTAGCGCCGCCTCCCATCTGGCACGTGCCCTGCCTTACCAGGGGCATCCTCGCCAGGTGATCCCGTGCCCGACCCCGTGCTGCTCTGCCGGCTGCCCATCGCCGACGCCTTCGCCCCGGAGTACCTCGAGTACTACGGCTTTCTGCCGCTCGAGCTCTCCGAGCGTGGCCTGCTCGTCGCCGTGACAGGGGAGCCCCACACCGAAGCCCTCGACGACCTCCGCGCCTTCTACGACTCACCGCTCGAGCTGGTGCCCGTCAGCACCGAAGAGCTGCACGCCGCCATCCGTCAGGCCTACGCCGCCGGCGAGTCGGTGCTGGAGTTGGTGCGCGATCTCAGCGCCGACCTCTCGCTGGAGGGAGCCCAGCCCGACGACGCACTGACCGACGTGCGTGACCTGGCCAACCAGCCGCCGGTCATCCGCTTCGTCAACCTCCTCATCCGCGAGGCCCACGATGCCGCCGCGAGCGACATCCACCTCGAGGCCATGCGGGACGGGTTGCGGGTGCGGCTCCGGGTCGATGGCGTGCTGAATGAGCTGCCTGGCCCGCCGCGAGGTCTCCAGGCCGCCGTGGTGTCCCGCATCAAGCTGCTGGCCGAGCTCGACATTGCCGAGCGCCGGCAGCCGCAGGACGGTCGCATCCGCGTGCGGCTCGAGTCGAGGGAGCTCGACCTTCGCGTCTCGACCGTTCCTACGCTCTACGGCGAATCGGTCGTCCTCCGCCTGCTCGACCGCGGTGGCCGGCCTGTCGGCCTGGACGAGCTAGGCATGAGCGCCGAGCTCGCCACCACGTTCCGCCGGCTGGCACAGCGGCCCCATGGAATCCTGCTCTC
This sequence comes from Gemmatimonadales bacterium, assembly GCA_045803515.1. GTDB lineage: Bacteria > Gemmatimonadota > Gemmatimonadetes > Gemmatimonadales > GWC2-71-9 > CAVVWJ01. The sequence continues at coordinate 3,138 of JBJMOX010000082.1, read as the reverse complement.
CACCGGTCCCACCGGCAGCGGCAAGACCACCACGCTGTACGCGGCGCTCGGCCTTCGCCACGCCCTGCAGGAGAAGGTGATCACCGTCGAGGACCCGGTGGAGTACCACCTGCCAGGAGTGACCCAGGTGCCGGTCCATCACAAGACCGGAATGGGGTTCGCGGCCGCGCTGCGCAGCATTCTCCGGCAAGACCCCGACGTGCTGATGGTGGGCGAGATGCGCGACCAGGAGACCGCCGCGATCGCAGTCCAGGCCGCCATGACCGGGCACCTCGTCTTCTCGACGCTCCACACCAACGACGCGGCCAGCGCGCTGACCCGGCTGGCCGATCTCAAGGTCGAGCCCTACATGATCGCGGCGACGCTCGAGGGGGTGCTCGCGCAGCGGCTCGTGCGGCGAATCTGCCCTGACTGCCGCGAGCGCTACCGGCCCGACCCCGCGGCCGTGGCCCTCTTGGCCGCCCGGCCGGTGGGTGATCTCGTTCTGGAGCGCGGGCGCGGGTGCGACCGGTGCCGGGAGACCGGGTACCGTGGGCGCACCGGCATCTTCGAGCTGATGGTCCTCACCGACGAGCTCCGGCGCGATCTCACGGCTTCGGTCGACCTGGCCGGCCTGCGCCAGCACGTGCGCGAGCAGGGGGTCGCCACGCTCCGCGAGGATGCCTGGGCCAAGGTGCAGGCGGGCATCACCACGGTGGAGGAGGTGCTGCGTGTCGTCGAGAGCTGACCGGCGGCGCGGGTTCACCCTGGTCGAGATGCTGGTGGTCATCACCGTGATCGCCATTCTCGCCTCGCTGGTGACGCCGATGGTCTTCCGCAACGTGGGCGACGCCAAGCTGGCCGCCGCCCGGGCCCAGATCGAGAGCCTCGGACTGGCGCTCGACGGCTACCGCCTGGACAACGACGTCTATCCCTCCACCGCCCAGGGGCTCGAGGCGCTCAGCCGCCAGCCCGGCGGCGAGCCGGCGGCGAGGAACTGGCGGGGTCCCTACCTCAAAAAGGCCGTGCCGCTGGATCCCTACGCTCGGCCCTACGTCTACCGGAGCCCCGGCGAGACCAATCCCGCGTCGTACGATCTGCTGAGCCTCGGCCGGGACGGCGCGCCTGGTGGCACCGGCGAGGACGCCGACGTGACCTCGTGGGCAGGAGCGCCGTCCCGGTGACCCGGCGCTACCGTTACCGCGCCGCCCAGTCCGATGGCCGCCTGCGGAGCGGCCAGTTGGAAGCCGTGACCGGCGCCGAGGCCGGCGCCCTGCTTGTGGAACGCGGCCTCCAGCCCGTCCTGATCGAGCCGGTACCGGCGGATCAAATGGCCGCCCGCGCCGCACCGCGACGAGAGTTGGCGGTGACCTTCCGCAGCATCGCCGCGCTGACCGGTGCCGGCGTGCCGCTCGATCAGGCCATCGCCGCTACGGAGGCGCTGAGCGGTCCGGCCCTGCGGGTAGCGCTCCACCAATGCGGCCAGCGGCTCCGCGCCGGCCGCACGCTCGCGCAGGCGCTCGAGGCCGACGAGGGCACCGTCCCGCCGGTCGTGCTCGGAATGCTCCGCGCCGGAGAGCGGAGCGGCCGGCTCCACCCGTCGCTGGAGCAGGTGGCCACCCACCTGGAGCTCGAGGCCGAGCTGGTGAGCCGGATCCGGCACGCGTTCGCGTATCCGGCAGTGCTGGCGGTGACGGGGCTGGCCTCGGTCGTGGTGATCGCCACGGTCGTAGTGCCCAAGTTCGCAACACTGCTCGACGAGCTCGGCCAGGACCTTCCGCTCACCACGAGGCTCCTGCTCGAGGGCACGGGGTTCATTGCGCGTTATGCACTGCCGCTGTGCCTCGGTCTCGTTCTCTTGTCCTCGCTGGCCGCCGCGTGGGCCCGTCGACCCGCCGGCCGCCGGCGCTGGCATGAAATGCTCCTCGCGGTTCCCGGCCTTGGCCCGGTACGCCACGGGCTGGCCACCGTCCGCATCTGCCGTGCGCTCGGCGGCTGTCTGCACGCAGGGATGCCGCTGTTGCCCTCGCTGGACGCGGCACAGGAAGCGGCCGGTGATCTCGCCATCGCCGCCAGAGTCGCAGCTGCGCGCGAGCGGGTCGGTCAGGGGGAAACTCTGGCCCGCACCCTGGGCGCGCAGCGGGCGCTGACCGCCGGGGCCCTCCAACTGGTCGCGGTCGGGGAGAGCAGCGGCCAGCTCGAGCTGATGCTCGAGCGTGCCGGCGACTTGGCGCTTCAGGAGACCCAGCGTGCGCTTTCCACCCTTGTCAGCCTGCTGGAACCGCTTCTGGTGATCGGTCTCGGCGGGTTCGTCGCGTTCGTCGCAGCCGCGCTGCTTCAGGCGCTCTACAGCCTCCGCCCCGCCGCATGAAGCGGGGCGCGACGCTGGTCGAGCTCATGGTGACGCTCCTCCTGATCGGCGTGCTGACCGGCCTGGGCGCCGCCACCCTCGGCGCCCGGCGTCCCACCCAGCGGAGCCTTCGGGATCAGGCGTTCGACCGCGGCCGTCTCGATGCGGCGCGAAGCGGCCGGGCGGTGCGGGTGACCGCCGCGGGTTCCGAGGCCTACTTCCTCCCGGACGGCAGGGCGGTAGGGGCTGGCCTGGACTATCTGACGGGCGAGGTCATCGATGCGGACCGCTGAACGGGGCGCAGTGCTCCTCGAGGTCCTCGTAGCCCTCACGTTGCTCCTCCTTGCCGGAGTGTCCGCCGTGACGCTCCTGAGTGACGCCCTCCGGAGCGAGGTGGCTCTCCAAGACCGCGAGCGTGAGGTGCAGGAGCTCGATCGCCTGCTCACCGCCATGACCCTCCTCGAGCGGACCGATCTGGACCGGCGGCTGGGCCGCCATGCGGTGGGGCCTTTCGTGACCGACGTGCAGCGGCCCGAGCGGTCCCTGTACCGCATCGCCGTCGGAGGCACGCCCGGGCGAGGGGTACGAACGCTGGTCACGGTCGTCTACCGTCCCGACGATGGCCGGCCGTGAGCGCGCGCCGCGCTCATGGGTTCACGATGATCGAAGTTCTGGTCGCCATCGTGCTCACCGGACTCGTGGCAGCGCTTGCGCACCAGCTGTTCAGCGCAGCGGTTGACGGCGAGAGACGCCTGGAGCGTACGCGGCGGACGATCGACCGCGCCGGCAATGCCCGCGGCCTGCTTCGG
>JBJMOX010000081.1:0-12360 GCA_045803515.1 Gemmatimonadales bacterium | reverse complement strand
CAGCCCATCTTCCTGCGCCCCTCCGCGCTGGCTTCGCTCGCCGAGGTGGACGAGGGCGCCGCGGCCGAGGTCGCGGATGCCTTCATGCGCGAGCCTGGGTGGCGTTCGCGCTCCGCCGCCGCGCGCATCTACGCGCGTGCCGCGGGGAAGGCGGACTTCGCCGCGTCATCCCCGCACTCCCGGCTCGATGCGGTGATCCGCGACCCGGACGGCCGCGTGTCCACCGCCGCCCTGGAAGCCGCCGTGCGGCAGGGCAGCGGGATCGTCGCGACCGCGGCCCTCGAGGCGGCCGTCGGCGCGGCGGGCGACAGCGCGGCGCGCATCCGCCCGCTGCTGCTGGAGGGGCTGGGCAACGCGGACTTCTACGCCCGCGTGAACGCGATCGGCGGCCTGGGCCAGAGCGCCGACCCCGCGGACGCGCCCGCGCTGCTGGACGCGTACGCCCGCGCCCAGCGCGACTCGATGGACGATGCCGCGATCGCCGCCGCGGACGCGCTCGGCGCGGTGGCGAAGAAGGATCCCGGCGTGGCCCGCGCGTTCTTCGGCCGCTTCGCCCGGTCGGGCGACTACCTGGTGCGCGAGCACGTCGCGGCCGCGTTCGGCGATTCGGCCGCCGCGCGGGCGTGGGGCGCGCCGCTGCCGGTGATGACGGGGCGGACGATGGAGTGGTACCGCGGCCTGGTGCGGCGCGGCCAGGCGACGCCGCGGCCGCGCGTGCGCATCGTGACGGAGCGCGGCACGATCGACCTGGAGCTGTTCGCCGACGACGCGCCGCTCACGGTGGAGAACTTCCTCGCGCTCGCGCGGCGCGGATACTTCAACGGGCAGGAGTGGCCGCGCGTGGTCCCCAACTTCGTGATCCAGGGCGGCGACCCGCGCGGGGACACCAACGGCGGTCCGGGGTATGCCATCCGTGACGAGATCAACCGGCACCCGTACGAGACCGGCACGCTGGGGATGGCGCTCAGCGGGCCCGACACCGGCGGCAGCCAGTGGTTCGTCACCCATTCGCCGCAGCCGCACCTGGACGGCACCTACACGGTGTTCGGCCGGGTGGTGAACGGCACCGCGACGGTTGCCCGGGTCACCCAGGGCGACGTCATCAGGACGATTCGCCGATGAGCCTCGCCTCCCGCTCGCTGCTGGCGCGCGCCGTCCTGCTGGCGGGGCTGCTCGGCGCCGTGGCACCGCCCGCATCGGCGCAGTTCTTCGCCTTCGGCCAGAACAAGATCCAGTACCGCAAGCTGGAGTGGCGCATCCTCCGGGGCGCGCACGTCGACCTGTACTACTATCCCGCCGAGGCCGAGCTCGCGCCGGCCGCCCTGAGCTATGCCGAGCAGAGCTACGACACGCTCGCCATGCAGTTCCAGCATGAGGTGGCGAGCCGTATCCCGCTCATCGTGTACGCCTCGCATACCGATTTCGAGCAGACCAATGTGCTCCCCTACACCCCGCCCGAAGGCCTGTTGGGCGTCACCGACTTCCTGAAGCGCCGGGTATCGCTCCCCTTCCGGGGGAACTTCGCCGAGTTCCGTCACACCATGCGGCACGAGATGGTGCACGTCTTCCAGCTGGACCTGCAGTCGGAGAGCTACGTCCAGGCGCCTCGCTCCAGCCGGTTCTCCTTTCCGCTGTGGTGGAGCGAGGGTCTGGCGGAGCTCTGGTCGGGGGGGCAGGACGCGCGCGACGAGATGGTCATGCGGGATCTCACGCTGACCGGCAGGCTCCCCACGCTGAAGCAGCTCACCTACGTCACCAACGGATTGGTCTACCCCCTCGGTGGCCAGATCCATCGCTGGCTGGCGAACGCCTATGGTGACTGGCGCGTCGCGCTGATGTACCAGGAGATCAACCGGCACGGCACCTTCGAGTCCGCGGTGCGATCGGTCTACGGTCGCACTCTGGATCAGCTCAACGAAGAATTTCAGCTGGCGATGCGCCGGCAGTACTACCCCTCGGCGGACACCCTGTCGCCGCTCAGCGTCCTGGGCACCGAGGTCGCCAAGCTGGCGGTCAAACCGGTGCTGCTTCCCGATTCGGCCGACGGCGATGCCGGTGATGTCGCCTACCTGTCGCCCAAGACCGGCTACGTCGCGATCTATCGGAAGTCACTGGAAGGAGGCCGGGCGCACGCGGTGGTGACCGGCGGCCGCTCGGCCCAGCTCGAGTCGTTTCACCCGTTCGAGTCCCGCATGGACGCGTCGCGCGCCGGGACCTTGCTCTTCACGGCCCGCTACGGTGACCGCGACGCCCTGGTGGTCTGGGACCTCCGGCGCGGCCGGGTCGCGGGACGCTACCAGTTCGCCGAGCTGGTCTCGCTGCTCTCGCCGCACTGGACGCCCGACGGAGAGAGTATCCTGCTGAGCGGATTGTCCCAGAGCGGAGTATCCGATCTCTACCGGGTCCGGGTCTCCGATGGGGCGCTCACGCCGCTCACCAGCGATCGCTATCAGGACCTCGACCCGTCCCCCAGTCCGGACGGACGCCGGGTGGTCTTCGCCTCCGACCGCACGGCCGAGGGAATGGAGGGCGCCGTCAACCTGTTCCTGCTGGATGTCGCCACCGGCCGTTCGACCCAGCTGACCTCGGGCCACTGGGTGGACGAGGCGCCGATCTGGGGTGGCGACGGCCGCATCTACTTCAGCTCCGACCGGGATGGCGTCCTCAACGTGTTCTCGGTGGATACTCTCGGGGAAGGCCGGCGGGAGACCTCCGCGTGGACCGGCGCGTTCGACGGCGTGCCGCTGCCGGATAGCGCGGGCCTCGTGGTCGGTGGCTTCCACGACCTGAGCTGGAATCTCTATCGCTACCCGGTCGACTCGGCGGCCCGGGCGGACCGCTTCGATCTGGCGCCGCCCGCCGCCGCCGGCAAGTGGAATTGGGAGCTGCCCACGGACACCGCGAGCCTGGCGGCGTCCCATGAGCCGTACCGGCGCCGGATGAGCCTGGATTTTGCCGCCGGAGACGCGGTGATCGTCCCCGGCTTCGGGGGAGCCCAGGGGATCTTCTTCGTGATGAGTGACCTCCTGGGCGATAATCTGCTGCTCGGCTCCGTCTCCTCGTTCCAGGGCAGGCGCCTGGGCAGCATCTTGTCCAACCTGAGCGGGCAGGCCCTCTACCTGAATCAGTCGCGGCGGATCAACTGGGGCATCGGCGCGTTTCGAACCAAGAGCCGGAACTTCGAGGGCGAGCAGGTGGTCTCCTACGACGAGACCGCGTACGGGGCGCTCGGCGTACTGCGGTATCCTTTGAGCCGCTTCACCCGGATCGAAGGGACCGTTGTCATGGAGCACTCGGATCGGGTGGACTTCACCTTGCCGGTCGACGAGCCCCGCCGGGTCGGGTGGATCGCCTCGCACTATCTGAGCTACGTCCACGACAACTCGCTCTGGATCAACAGCGGCCCCATCGACGGCGGCCGGGTGAGCGTTACGGCGGGCGTGTCCAGCGACTTCTCCAACGGCCGCTTCGACAGCTATCTGTTCACCGGCGACTGGCGCCACTACTTCCGGATGGGCCGCCGGGGCGCCTGGGCGCTTCGTGCCCTGGGCTACTACAGCGGGGGCGACCGGCCGCGGCGGATCAATCTCGGGGGCACGCTCGGGCTTCGAGGCTATCCCCAGTTCGGTTACATCGTCGGCTCCCGGGCGTTCATGCTGAACCAGGAGGTTCGCTTTCCGCTCCTCACCCACCTCACGCTGGGCACCCCGTTCGGCGACGTCGATTTCCCCGAGATTCAGGCCGGCCTCTTCACCGACGTGGGTCGCGCCACCTTCCCGACCACCACCTCGAGGGCGCTGCTGGGTAGCTACGGGGTTAGCTTCCGCATGGCGCTGGGCCCGCTGGCCGTGCTGCGTCTCGATCTGGGCCGGCGATTCAGCAACGACGACTTCCAGGGGTACGGTCTCAACCCGGATCAGCGCGACGCTGGTTTCCTCAGCTTCTTCTTCGGCTATAACTATTGATGCGACAACGCGTTTTCGTTGACCGAGGAAGCTGCTTGGCATATCTTGCGCTGGCCTCGGTGGGCTGCCGGACTGCGCCCGGTCCGCTGGTGCCCGAGGGAGCAGGAGCGGTGACCATTGAGCAGGTCTCCACCTGGGTCAATGCCACTCGCCCGACCGAGGACCGGCTGCACCGCTTCAAGTGGCTCTTCCAGGATGAGCGCTCGAGCGCCGGCGGGCGCGGCAGCGCCCGCATCGCCCCGCCCGATTCGTTGCGCTTCGATGTGGCCGGACCGTTCGGCTCGGGCGCCGCCTCCGCCGCGGTGGTGGGTGACCGGCCGCTCTGGGCCGAGCCGCCGGATGCGGTCAGGAAACTGGTGCCGAACTACCCGCTCATGTGGGCCATGTTCGGCATCGCCCGGATGCCCGATGAGGGCGCCGTGCTTCGCGGCATGGTCCATGGTGACGTGATCAGCTGGCGCTATGACGGGGCCACCGACACCGTCCAGTATGTGCGCACCACCGGGAAGTCCGGCAAGCTCGTCGCCGAGGTGCGCCATGCGGGCAAGGTGGTCGGGCGGGCGGAGGCGACGCTGGATGCGTCGGGCACCCCGTTGGCTGCGCGGCTGGTCGTCCCGACCGTGCCGGCCAAGCTCAATCTGACATTCCTTTCGACCGCCCGGGCCCAATTTGCGCCTGACATCTGGACTCCTCGCAAGCCTTAGTACCGTTGCGCTGGCCGGATGCCTGTACGGCTTCGCCGGTGGTGGCCTGCCTTCCAACATCAAGACGGTGGCGCTGCTCCCGTTCGACAACCAGACCTCGGAGCCCACCCTCACGCAGGAAGTCGCCGTCCGGGTCCGCGACGCCGTTCAGAGCCGTCTCGGTCTCCGCGCCGCCAGCGAGGCCCAGGCGGACGCGGTCGTGCGCGGGACCATCTCCCGCTATGAGCCGGACATTCCGGTGCAGTACTCGGGCAACGAGGGACAGGCGCAGGTGAGCGTCACCCGGCGCCTGGTGCACATCACCGTCACGGTACAGATCCAGGACCAGCGCGCCGGCAAGCCGCTCTGGGAGCGCAGTGGCCTCCTGCTCGAAGGGGACTATGAGCAGGGGCAGGAGGCGCAAGGCCGCCAGAAGGCTCTCGACAAGCTGGTCACCTACATCGTCGAAGGGGCGCAGTCCCAATGGTAGCTCGCCCGCTCCACTCCCGACGCGGCACCAGCTCGCTCGGCTGCCTCGTGTCTCTGGCGCTCTTCGTCGGCGCGCTCTACTACGGCGTTCACATCGGCCAGGTATACCTCCGGTATTTCGAGCTGCTGGACGACATGCGGACCCAGGCGCACATGGGCGCCAACTTCTCCGACAACGAGATCAATGCCCACCTGGCCGCGCAGGCCGACTCCTTGCTCGGCGAGTCTCCCCGCTTTGAGATCACCCGGGATGGCCGACGGGTCACCATCAAGACCGAGTACACCGAGCGTGTCGACCTCCCGTTCTTCAAGCACGCGTTCGTTCTCCGGCCGCACGCCGAGGAGTAGGCTCGGCCGCGGGGCGTTGGGGGCGGTAGCGGGGCTGCTCCTCGCCGGCTCGCTCCTCGGCGCGGATGGTGGGCTCGACATCGCACGGCTGTTTCTCGCCCTCGCGACCATGCTGATCCTGGCCAAGCTCCTGGGCGAGCTCGCCGAGCGGATCGGCCAGCCGGCGGTCCTCGGGGAGCTGGTGGCGGGCGTGCTGCTGGGCACGAGCGCCTTCGGAGTCGTGCCGATGCAGGGTCCGGCCGGCGAGCTGGTGCACGTCCTCGCCGAGCTGGGCGTCCTGCTGCTGCTCTTCGAGATCGGTCTGGAAACCGACCTGAGAGAGATGTTCCGCGTCGGACCGGCTTCGCTGGCTGTCGCGACCGCCGGCGTGGTCCTGCCGTTCCTCCTGGGCTTCCTCTATTGGGCCTACGCGCCGCACGCCATCGTGGCGACCTCGTCCGATCTCACCACCACGGCCTTGTTCGTCGGCGCCACCCTGACAGCCACGTCGGTAGGCATCACCGCCCGAGTGCTCTCCGACCTCCGGCGCCTGGGCACGGAGGAGGCGCGCATCATCATCGGTGCGGCCGTGATCGATGACGTTCTGGGGCTGGTGATTCTTTCCGTCGTTTCCGGCATGGCCGCCGGGGCCGGGGTATCGGCTGTCGGGATCCTGCGTACCCTGGCGGTCGCCGTGGGGTTCCTGCTGGCCGCGGTGCTGGTCGGCCGGTTCATCATGCCGCGGATCTTCGACCTCGTCGTGCGCATGCGCGTGCGCTTCGTGCTGCTGGTCTTCTCCATCGCCTTCGCGCTCGGCCTGGCCGCAGCGGCGGCAGTCGCCGGGTCCGCCCTCATCATCGGGGCGTTCGCAGCTGGGCTGATTCTGTCCGGCACCAATCAATTCGATACCATCGAGCACGAGGTGCGGCCGGTCGCGTCGATCTTCACGCCGATCTTCTTCGTGAGCGTCGGTGCGTCGGTGGACCTGCGGCTGCTGGTTCCCGGCAGCCCGGAGGCGCGCGGGACCCTTGCCATCGCCGGGGCGCTGACCGCGCTGGCGATTCTCGGCAAGCTGGCCGCGGGGTGGGCCGCTCCCTGGGCTCCAGTGCGCCGCCTGGTGGTCGGGGTGGGGATGGTGCCGCGCGGGGAGGTCGGCCTCATCTTCGCGGACATCGGACGCCGCTCCGGCATTCTCGGCAACGAGGTGTTCGGAGCCGTGCTCCTCATGGTGATGGTCACCACGTTCGTGGCGCCGCCCGGACTCAAGGCGCTCTTCGGCTCTCCGCCGGGTGCCTCCCCGTGACCGGCACGGCGGGAAAGGTTCGTGCATTGTCCGCGGCCATCGCCTGGCGCCGGTCACTGTCGGTACCGGTCGTGTTCACCAACGGGGTCTTCGACCTGCTCCACCCGGGGCACGTCGAGCTGCTCGAGACTGCCCGGCGGGAAGGTGGCGCGCTCGTGGTCGGCGTCAACAGCGATGCCTCGGCGCGCCGGCTGGGGAAGGGCGCCGACCGGCCGGTGGCCGCCGAGACGGCGCGGGCGCGCGTGCTCGCGGCGCTTGCGGCGGTGGACTGCGTCGTCCTGTTCGATGAGGAGACGCCTGGACAGCTCATCGAGGCGCTCGCCCCCGATGTCCTGGTCAAGGGCGCGGACTACTCCCGCGACCGCATCGTCGGCGCCGACTGGGTCGAGGCCCACGGCGGACGGGTCGTCCGGGTGCCTCTCGTCGCCGGCTTCTCAACCTCTGCCCTTGTGGAGCGTCTTCGTGCCTCGTCCTGATGGCCGCACCAACGCCCAGCTCCGCCCCCTGGCCCTGGAGCGCCGCGCCAATCCGTATGCCGAGGGATCCTGTCTCATCCGGATGGGTGGCACCCTGGTCCACTGTACGGCGTCGGTCGAAGCCGGTGTGCCGGGATTCAAGCGAGGAACCGGGGAAGGATGGGTTACCGCCGAGTATGCCATGCTTCCGCGGGCCACCGTCGAGCGGACCTCCCGCGAGCGCAGCGGCCCCGGGGGCCGCACCCAGGAAATCCAGCGGTTGATCGGCCGCTCGCTTCGCGCTGCCATGGCGACGATGGCCTTCGGCGAGCACACCATTCGGATCGACTGCGACGTTCTCCAGGCCGATGGCGGCACCCGGACGGCCAGCATCACCGGCGGCTGCATCGCGCTCGCCGATGCCTGCACCTGGCTGTCCGACCGCACCGGTGTCCCGTCGCCGTTCGGCCAGTTGGTCGCCGCGGTATCGGTCGGGGTCGTCGAGGGAGAGGAGCGGCTCGATCTGGCATACCTCGAGGACCGTGACGCCCACGTGGACGCCAACGTGGTGATGCTCGATCCCGCGCGATTCGTGGAAGTGCAGGGGACCGGGGAGCACGCCAGCTTCTCCCGCGGCCAGCTCGAGACCCTGCTCGATCTGGCGGAGCACGGTATCGCCGAGCTCTTCGAGGCTCAGCGGCGCGCGCTCGGCCTGTGAAGCTGCTGGCGGCCACTCGAAGCGGAGGAAAACAGGAAGAGATCCGGCGGGTGCTCGTCCCGGCCGGGATCGAGGTAATGTTCCCCGATGACCTCGGCCTCTTCCAGTCGCCCGGTGAGGAGTTGCTGGAGCTGGCCGAGAGCTTCGCGGCGAACGCGAGACGGAAGGCGGAGCACTTCGCCAGGCTGAGCGGCTTTCCCACGGTGGCCGATGATTCGGGGCTCGAGGTCCTGTCGCTGGGTGGCGCCCCTGGCGTTCGCTCCCGGCGCTGGGCTGGGGCATCGGGCACTTCCGCGGAGATCGACGCGGCCAACAATGCCGAGCTGCTTCGCCGGCTTCGCGGGGCACCCGAGGCGCGCCGGCGGGCGCGCTATCGGTGCGTTCTGGTTTTCCTGGAGAGCCCCGGCGCCGTGCCGGAGGTGTTCGAGGGCTCCTGCGGTGGCCGCATTCTCGAGGCGCCGAGCGGGGCGGCCGGCTTCGGCTACGACCCGCTCTTCTGGAGCGACGAGCTGGGCAAGACCTTCGGCGAGGCCACGGCCGAGGAGAAGGATGGGGTGAGTCATCGGGGGCGGGCGCTCAGGGCGCTCGTGGAGGCAGTGCGGCAGCGTTGACCCGAGGAGAAGAACCCGTGGAGGCCACCAGGATCAGCCGCCGTGAAGCGCGGCTCAAAGCCGAGTTCGCTCACCTGTACGCTCCGCTCGAGGCGGGCATCTGGGACTCGGCCGGCGCGATGGCGGACAGGATGACCAGTTGGCTCCTCCGCCAGGGACATGGCGGGTATACCGCGCCCGAGCGCGTGCTCCGGCCGGAGCACTTCGAGTTTCGCGGCGTCTCCCGTCGCCCGGCGTCGCTGCCAGCGGGCCACTCCCGGCGTGGCGAAATCTGACCGCTTGACTTCGGCTTGACTGAACGCGGTTAGTGATCGGATCTTGGCAAGACCTGGAAGTGCACGACTGTCCCGATGCCGGAGTCCGCCATGCCACGCATGATCCATTGCAGGCCATCCCGCCTGGTTCCCGTGATCGCGTCAGCATTCGCGCTGGCTGTGCTGGGCTGCGGTGATGACGCCCAGTCACCCTCTGTACCGGAATCCGCCCCGGCGCTCGCCGCCGCCTCGACCAGCTCACTCCCGTTGCATCAGGTGAGCGCGGGGGGGCTGCATAGCTGCGGGGTCGCCGAGGACGGCCGGGCCTACTGCTGGGGATTCGGCGCCTACGGCCAGCTCGGCAACGGTGCGACTGAGGAACGGGACGCTCCCGTCGCCGTCCTCGGCGGCCTCAGCTTCCGCCAGGTGAGCGCGGGCAACGACTTCACCTGCGGCGTCACCACCGACGACAAAGCCTACTGCTGGGGCTTCAATGCGCGAGGCCAGCTGGGCGACGGCACCGAAACGCTGCGTCTCGCCCCGGTGCTCGTCCGCAGCCTCCGCGTCCGGCAGGTGAGCGCGGGCGACTCCCATACGTGCGCGGTGACCACGGATCAGCGGGCCTACTGCTGGGGGCTCCTGACCGATGACATGCCGGTGGCACTCGGCAACGGGTCGACCGTGGGCAGCGCGACCCCGGTCCGGGTTTCCGGCAGCCTCGTCTTCCGCCAGGTGAGCGTCGGCACGGGCCATTCCTGCGGCGTGACGACCTCGGACGAGGCATTCTGCTGGGGCGACAATCAGTACGGCCAGATCGGCGACGGCGAGGCGAGCGCGTCCAACCGCCTGACGCCGAGCCGCGTGGCCGGCACACGCCGGTTCCGGCAGGTGGACGCGGGCGTGTTCCACACCTGCGCCGTAACGCTCGCGTACCGGGCGTTCTGCTGGGGCGACAACCGCGCCGGGCAGCTCGGCGATGGGACCACGACCCCGCGGGCTGTGCCCCGCGCGGTTAGCGGTGGGATCGCCTTCGAGCGGGTGACCGCCGGCCGCCAGTTCAGCTGCGGCGAGACCACGGAGAATCGGACCTACTGCTGGGGGTCGAATGTCTCCGGCCAACTGGGCGACGGCTCGGGGACAAGCGGAAGTGCGACGCCGGTGCTGGTCGCCGGTGGCCACTTCTTCGATCAGGTAAGCGCGGGTTATTTCCACGCGTGCGCCAAGACGGGCGCCGGTCGGGCCTTTTGCTGGGGCAACAATGGCAATGGCGGGCTGGGCGATGGCACCACAACCGACCGGAGCACGCCCAGGGCCGTCACCGGCCCGATGTAGGCCCTAGGGCGCCATCACTGCGGGACGATCTTGAATACGCCGCCTTGCTCGGTGAGCAGGTAGAGTTCGCCCGCCGCATCTTCCGCGAAGCTCGTCACCTGACCTCCGGGCTGCAGCGCGGGCCAGTCGGTCTGCTCCACCGCCAGACCACCTGCCATCCGGAAGCTCCGCACCCAGCCAAGACAGTAGTCGGCGTAGAAATAGGTTCCCTGGAGCGCGGGGATCGCGGTGCCCCGATAGACGTAGCCATTCATGACGGCACACCCGTCGGAATGGCTGTATTCCAGCACCGGCAGGGTGAGCCCGGTCTGGTCGCACTGTGCACCCCGGAAGCAATGTTGTCCTTCCATTATGCTCCAGCCGTAGTTCACACCCCGGCCCGCGCCGTCTGCCGCACTCGCAAAGTTCACTTCGTGCCAATGGCTCTCCCCCACGTCCCCGATGTACAGATCTCCCGTGGCGCGGTCGAAGCTGAAGCGCCACGGGTTACGGAACCCGTAGCTCCACACCTCGGGGCGGGCGTCGGCGGTGCCCACGAACGGATTGTCAGGCGGCACGGTGTAGGGAGCGGCCGAGGAGACATCGATCCGCAGGATCGACCCGAGCAGGTCCTTCAGCGACTGACCGCGCCCCTGATCGTTGTCGGAGCCGTCGCCCAGACCGATGTAGAGCAAACCATCGGGTCCGAAGAGGACTTGTCCGCCGTTGTGGGCGACACCCGGCTGCTCGACCGCGAGCACCACTGATTCGCTCGCTGGGTCGGCGCGGTCGGGATCACCCGAGACCTGAAAGAAGGAGACCCGCGTGTTCCCCGAGAGATCGGTATAGTGGACGATGAACCGTCCGCTGGACGCGTAGTCGGGAGGAAAGGCGAGGCCGAGCAGGCCCTGCTCGCCGCCCTCGCTCTGGACCTGACTGGTGAGATCGAGGAAGGGCGTGTCCAGGAGCGTGCCGCCTTTGAGCACGCGGATCGCGCCGCCTTTCTGGACGATGAACAGCCGGTCGTCGCCCGGCGGCGAGGTCATGTAGAGCGGGAAGTCGAGCCCGGCGGCAACCGGTTGAAGGCCCAGGACAACCGGACCGGGAGGTGGGGGAGTGGCTACGACCGTGATCACTATGCTGCCGGTAACGCCCTCAGTGGTCGCGCGGATCTCGACCTGGCCTTCACTGAGCGCGGTAACGAGACCGGTCGAGGACACCGAGGCCACGGCTGCATCCGCGCTGGTCCACTCGAAGGTGCGGCCCTCGACCACGGTGCCGCCCGCGTCCTGGGCGGTAGCCGTGAGCTGCACGGTCTCCCCGGCCTCGATGGTGCTATCCGGGGCGGAGACGATGACCGCGGTCACCGGCAGGGGCTCCTGGATATCACCGCCCCCATCACCTCCGCAGGCCGACACCGCTGCGGCGATGATCAGGAATTGAGGGAGGGCGGACACCGTCACACGCTGACTCAGTGAGACTCTCGGCATAATGCCTCCCCCCGATCGGACAACATCCTGGTATCGCCCTGCAATGCTGATAATGGTGCGGCTGGGGAAGGGGCGGAAGAGGCGGTAGAGGAGGGCGCAGTATCACTCGCCCGCTGCTACCAGCAGGCGGACGACGCCGCTAAGTTGACGGTCGTTCTGGGGCTCCATTCAGCCCAGGATTCTGAGAGCGGTCGGAGAGCAGTTAAGTTCACGCCACAGACTTACAACGGGGTGTGGTGCAGTCCGGTAGCGCGCCTGCTTTGGGAGCCGATCCCGAGGCGTCGAAGTTCGCGCCGGATGCGATATTCATCTCGGGGATGCAGAACGGGTGCGAAGGCCGGGAGCGGCTTTCGCGCCCGTTTCTACATCCCAACGTGCACAGAAACGTGCACACTCCCCCGGGTCACACAACGCCAGCTTGCGGTCCGATAACCCAGGGTTTACATTCCCCTCATGGCGGACACCCTCTACTTCGACTCAGCTCCCGCGTATACCGATTGGCTTGACAACTCGGTGGATCTCCGATTGGCACCCGCATTGAGGCCGTTCGAGGCATTTTCGTTTGATGCCTCGTTCTATGGCCAAGGGCGACGCATACCCTCCCAGGGGTTTACGGGCACGGTATCGGTCCCGTCGGTGCGGCGTAACGCAGTTCGGACCCAACACCCAGGGCTCCACACCTGCAACTACGACCATGGCCATCGCATCACCCTGTGGGATTCTGCGGGCTCCGCCGCGCGCAGCAAGATCGAAT
>JBJMOX010000080.1:0-3797 GCA_045803515.1 Gemmatimonadales bacterium | reverse complement strand
TGGTGAATGCTGAAGCACGATACGCAAACCTCAATAGCGCAGCACTGGCGCCGCAACGTCTCCGGCAGCCCGGCGGGCCTCCTCTCGCCACCCGATATCGCGCCGGAACACCTTCCCTTCGAACACGATCGCCTCCGAAGCTTCTCGGCTCAGGCGTTGTGCCTCGACGAAGGTCGGCGCCACGGCCGTTACCGTCAGCACCCGGCCCCCGCTGGCGCGGAGGACGCCGTCCGGGCCACGGTCGGTACCCGCGTGAAAGACCATCACGCCCTCCGGCAACGCCGCCGGAATCGAGATCGCGGCGCCCTTTTCCGGCGTCTCCGGGTAACCGCGAGAGGCGAGCACCGTGGTGACGGAGGCCTCGTTCCGGCGCTGGACGATGGGTGAGACCCCTTCGCCTCGTGCGACCCGAAAGGCACACTCGGTGAGTCCTTCCGACACGAGCGGGAGCACGACCTGAGCCTCCGGGTCGCCCAGGCGGCAGTTGAATTCCACGACCGAGAGATCGCCCGCCGGGTCCACCATCAGTCCGGCGTACAGCACCCCGGTGAACGGGGTACCCTGCCGCTGCAGTTGCTCCAGCGTGGGATGCAGGACGCGGAGGCGTACCTCGTCGAGCAGCGCGGGGGTGGCGACCGATACCGGACTGTAGGCTCCCATGCCCCCGGTATTGGGACCGGCATCACCCTCGAGCAGCCGCTTGTGATCCTGCGCCACCGGGAGAAGCTCGACCTCCACGCCGTCGGTTACGGCGAGCACGGAGATCTCCTCTCCCTGGAGGAAGTCCTCGATGACGACGATGCGCCCCGCCTCGCCGAACTTCCCCTCGCCCAGCATGGCCCGCACGACCTCCGCCGCCTCCCGGCGGCTGCCGCAGACCACCGCGCCCTTTCCCGCCGCCAGACCCGAAGCCTTTACCACCAGCGGCTCCGAGTGCCGATCGACGTACGCCAGCGCCGAGCGAAGATCCTGAAAGGTCTGGCTCCGGGCCGTGGGTACGCCTGCCGCCGCCATGAGCTCCTTGGAGAACGCCTTGGACGCCTCGATCTGGGCCGCCGCGGCACTGGGGCCGAAGACCGCACGTCCCTCTGCTCTCAGGCGATCGGCCAATCCGCGCGCGAGCGGACCCTCGGGGCCGATCACGGTGAGATCGATGCCATGCATGTCGGCCGCGTCGGCCAGCCGGTCGAGATCGTCGGCGGCGATAGCCAGGTTGATGGCAAGCTCGGCGGTGCCTGGGTTTCCGGGCGCACAGTAGAGGTCGGCGTCGGGGTTCTCCCTCCGGAGGGCCCAGCAGAGTGCGTGCTCCCGGCCTCCGCCGCCTACGACCAGCAGCCTCACGGCTTCTGAGCGCTCCGGAACGCGTCGCGGGCCCGCTCGGCCGCGCGCTTCGCCGCGTCGGCCACCTGGGTGGCGAGCTCCCGAGCCTCGCCCGCGTAGTAGCTGCCGGCAGCACTCAGATCGTCGCGCAGCGGACGGCTCTCGGACTCCGGTCCCCGGCGGACATACTCGCCCCGCAGGATCCGATCGTATTCACCGCTGGTCACCCACCGCTGCAGCTCCGCGGCCCGCACCGTGTGCATCGGGTGCGTGAGCGCCAGTGTGCTGAGGACCTTGTAGACCACGTCCAGCCCCTCACCGCTCGCGGCGTACTCGTGCGCCTGCTGCATGAAGGCGTCGACGTTGAGCTGCGCGGTGAACGCCTCGCCCCGGCCGCCGCCGGCCATCTTCATGTCCAGCCGCTGGGCGGCCACCACGTCCTGGGCGCCCAGGAGGCCGGCGCGGTCGGCGGACAGCTCCGACTTGCGCGACCACTCGAGAAAGGCGAGCCGCACCGGGAGCACCGCGATGCTGGCCAGGACCGGCAGCGCACCCAGGCTGATCAGGGCGAGAATCGCCGCGATCGTGCGGTACAGCGCATGGCCGCTGATGACGTGCCCCAGCTCGTGCGCCAGGAGGACGCGAAGCTCGTCGTCGTGCAGCAGCTCGACGGCCGCGGAGTGGACCACGATGAACGGCTGGTCGATACCGTACGCGCCGGCATTGAAGAAGGGAGTCTGGGAGACGTACAGCTCCGGCACGCTGGGCCAATCGAAGGTGGTCACCGCCTCGTTGTGCATGTGCCACAGCCGGGGAAACTGCGCCGGTCCGATCCTGACGGCGTTCCCCTGAAACAGCAGGCGCACCCCACGCTCGCCACCGATCAGCGCCAGCACCTTTCTGATGATCTCGTCGACGCCCGGAATGGATCGGAGCGATTGCAGCGCCGCCCGGTCCGCTGGATGCTCCCAGGAGACCGCCGCGATCTGGGCGAAGCTCTGGCGCGGGCGCACCGCGGGAACGGAAGTGCTCATGGCTGACTCGGGATTAGAGGTGCTCGCCGTACGAGTACGACGTCAGACGGTTTCACTTTGCGACGAACGATCAGTTAGCCCACACTCTCCGCGAAGGCGCGGTCGAGGTCCTCGATCAGGTCCTCCGTCTCCTCGACCCCGCAGCTCAGCCGGACCAGGCTGTCCGTGAGCCCCAGCGACTGCCGCATCGCGGGCGGCACCGAGGCGTGGGTCATGGTGGCCGGATGGCCGATCAGGCTCTCGACCCCGCCCAGGGACTCTGCGAGCGCAAAGAGCCGGGTGCGCTCCACGAAGCGCCGGGCGCGGGCAGCATCGCCCAGGTCGAGCGAGATCATCCCGCCGAACCCGGTCATCTGGCGGCACGCCAGTGCATGCTGGGGGTGGGATGGAAGCCCGGGATAATAGAGCCGCTTCACGTCGGGATGCCGGCTGAGCCACTCGGCGATGCGCCGCCCGTTGGCGTCGTGTTGCCGCATGCGGAGCGGCAGCGTCTTGAGTCCCCGCAGCGCCAGCCAGCAGTCCATCGGCCCCGGCACCCCGCCCGCGGCGTTCTGCAGGAACCCGAGTCGTTCGGCCAGGTCGTCCCGCGGAGTGACCAGGAGGCCCCCGACCATGTCGCTGTGCCCGTTGAGGTACTTGGTGGTGGAGTGCAGCACGATGTCCGCACCGCTCGCCAGCGGGCGCTGGAAGAAGGGCGTGGCAAAGGTGTTGTCGACCACGTAGAGATAGCCGCGGGCCTGGGTCAGGTCTCCCACCGCGGCGAGGTCGACCAGGTTCATCATCGGGTTGGTCGGCGTCTCGCAGTAGACCATGCGCGTGGCCGGAGTCAGCGCGCGCTCGACGTTCCCGACGTCGCGCATGTCGACGAAGGTGAACCGGAGCCCGAGCTCGCTGTAGATCCGCTCCATCAGGCGGTGCGTGCCGCCGTACACGTTCTCGCCGCAGACGACGTGATCGCCGCTCCGGAGCAGCTTCAGCACCGTGTCGAGCGCCGCCAGCCCCGAGCCGAACGCGAATCCGTGGGTGCCGCCCTCCAGCGCGGCCACGTTCCGCTCGAGCGCCTCGCGCGTGGGATTCTGGGTCCGCGCGTACTCGTATCCCTTGTGCTGCCCCAGCGCGGGCTGCACGTAGGTGGAGGTCTGGTAGATGGGCGTCATGACGGCGCCCGAGAGCGGCTCGGGCACCTGCCCGGCGTGCACCGAGCGGGTGGCGAAGCGGTGGTCGGGATCGTGGGGCAGAATGCGGGTCATCGCGGGCCGGTGCGTGTGAGGGTGGGAGAAGCGTAACGGCGTGGCGCGTCTGCAATGGCTAAGGTCCGCACAACGCGCTTCACCCGCCTCAGACGTGGCAATCGATCTGCCAATAGGGGTGCCACTCCTGCTGTAAGCAGCGATGGCAATCTCTGGTAAAGAGGGGCGAACTGGTCAGCTACATAACGCCGGT
>JBJMOX010000079.1:0-4257 GCA_045803515.1 Gemmatimonadales bacterium | reverse complement strand
CGGCGACGTCACCCGCGCCCCGAACGGCCAGCTCCTCCCTCACCCCCAGGTCATCCGCGACATCGTCGACGAGGCCGTGCTCGCCGACGAGCTGGGCGTCGACTTCATCGGCGTCGGCGAGCACCACCGAGCCGATTTCGCCATCAGCGCACCCGAAGTCGTCCTCGCCGCCATCGCCACCCGCACCAGCCGGATCAAGCTGGGCCCCGCCGTCACCGTCCTCAGCACCGACGATCCCGTCCGCGTCTACGAGCGCTTCGCCACCCTCGACGCCGTCTCCCACGGCCGCGCCGAGGTGATCCTGGGGCGCGGCTCGTTCACCGAGTCGTTCCCGCTCTTCGGCTACTCGCTCGAGGACTACGACGACCTGTTCGAGGAGAAGCTCGCGCTGTTCGCGGCCATCCGGGAGGCCGACCGCGCCGGCCAGCCGGTCCACTGGAAGGGCACCGTGCGCCCGCCGGTCGAGGGCATGCGCGTCTACCCGCAGGTCGAGCACCCGCCGCTCCGGACCTGGGTCGGCGTCGGCGGCAGCCCCGAGTCGGTGGTCCGCGCCGCGCGCTACGGCTTCCCGCTCACCCTCGCCATCATCGGCGGCGATCCCGAGCGCTTCGCCCCCTACGTCGAGCTCTACCGCCGCGCCCTCGCCCAGCTCGGCCAGCCCACCACGCTGCCGGTCGGCGTCCACTCGCCGGGCCACCTCGCCGACACCGACGAGGAGGCGCGGGACCAGCTCTGGCCCCACTATCAGATCATGCGGAACCGGATCGGGTCCGAGCGCGGCTGGCCCCCGACCAGCCGGGCCGAGTTCGAGCACGAAATCGCCGCGGGGTCGCTGTACGTCGGGTCACCCGAGACGGTGGCCCGGAAGATCGCCGCGACGGTGCGCCGGCTCGGCGCCGTGCGGTTCGATCTCAAGTACAGCGCGGGGACGCTGCCGCACGAGGCCATGATGCGGAGCATCGAGCTGTACGGACGCGAGGTGATGCCGCGGGTGCGGGAGCTGGTCGCCGGCGCAGCGGTTGCGTCCGCCCGGTCGTAGCACTGACACCTCTTTCATGCCTCCCCGACCGTGCTGACCTCCGGTCCCGCCTGCGAGACTTTCCGCTCGATTCGGCGGTCCGGAACGAGCCACACCAGGGCCCCGGCCACATACAGTGCCGCTGCCATCCACGGGTGCAGGAACGCCAGAGGAATCGCCGTGGCATAGAGCAGCGGAGAGGTCTTGCCCTTCCAATCCCTCCCGACCGCCTCTGCCAGCGTCGAGTCCGGCCCCTCCTGGCGGAGAATCGCGTACTGCAGCAGCCAGTACGCGATCCCGGCCAGCAACAGGATCACTCCATAGACCGCCGTCGGGCCTGGCGCCAGGTGATTCTCTCCCATCCAGCCCGTGACGAAGGGCACCAGTGACAGCCAGAACAGCAGGTGCAGGTTGGCCCACAAGATCGCACCACTCACCCCGTGGGTGACATACAGCATGTGGTGGTGATTGCTCCAGTAGATGCCGAGGTAGAGGAAGCTGAGCGAGTAGCTCAGGAACACCGGAATCAACGGCCGCAGCGCGGTGAGCTCGGCCCCGTGTGGGACCTTCAGCTCCAGTACCATGATGGTGATGATGATCGCGAGGACGCCATCGCTGAATGTTTCCATTCGGGCCTTGCTCATCACTCCGCTCCGCGGCCGTCGTTTCTTATTGAGCCGGCACCAGCACTGGGGCGCCTTGCTTCTTCAACAGCAATACCACGAACTTGGCCGGCTTGGTGCTGCTGGCGTTCCGGCCGACGACATGAACGTCCTCCGGCCCCTCATAAAACGTCTGCCCCGGTGTCAGCGTCACCTGCTTTCCTCCCTTCACCTGCATCACGATCGACCCCTCCAGCACATAGACGAACGCGTGCGCATTGTGCCTGTGGACGGCGTCTTTGCTGCCAGGCGGGTACTCGACCGTGATCATCAGGGCCTCTTTCCCGGGCATGTCCGCCAGCTCCTTCGTCATCAGCGGCGTGACCACGGCCTCCTGGGCGATCAGCCGACCGCCGACGGCACACAGCAGGACGGCCACCAGCGCTGCGTTGCGGATATTCACGTTCCGCTTCGTGTTGTCATTCGTCATGTGACAAATCACTCCTGTGAGTTAGGCAACCGGCCCGACGTGACCGTCGTGGTAGCCGCGTCGAGCCGGACAGTTGTCGTCAGGCGTGCACAGTCTGGGGCGCCGGCTTGCCGAGCCATTCCTCGAAGCGGATCTCGCCCAGCGTGGCATCGGCACCAGGCACCAGCGTCCGCTCGCCCAGCTCCGTGCCGAAGTAGTGCGCGTGCGGGTCGGCGACGACGACCCGTGGATCCTTTCGTGCACCGAGACCCAGTCTGATGAATTCGTCGAAGCGAAACTGTTGTGGCCCCGCGATCTCGACGATGCCGTTCACCGGAGCCGACACGGCGACCCGAGCCACCGCCTTCGCGACGTCGTCCGCCGCGATGGGTTGGAACAGCACGGGGGCGATGCGCACCGTGTTCCCGTCGGTGGCCTCGTCCGCGATCCGCTTGAGGAACTCGAAGAACTGCGTCGAGCGGACGATCGAGTACGGGATCGACGAGTTCTTGATCAGCTCCTCCTGGGCGATCTTCGCCCGGAGGTAACCGCTGTCGGGCGCCCGGTCGCTGCCGACGACCGACATCGCGACGTGGTGGCCGACGCCCGCCGCCGACTCGGCGGCGAGGAGATTGGTGGTCGATGTCTCGAAGAACTTGAGCACCGCCGCATCCTCGAAGGACGGCGAGTTCGACACGTCCACGACGACGGCCGCACCGGCGAGGACCTGGGCCAGGCCCTCGCCCGTCAGCGTGTTGACGCCCGAGTCCGGAGACGCCGGCACCGCGTCGTGGCCCTGCTCCCGAAGGCGGGCGACGAGCTTCGACCCGATGAGCCCGCTTCCGCCGATGATCACGACTTTCATGGGAAATCCTTCAGCGAGTGGTTGAGGCTGCGGCCATCATGCGGTCGCCGCGGCGTGACGTTTCCGGGGAGCCCCGCAGGAACGCGAGGAGCTCGGCGTTGACCTGATCCTGGTGCGTGGCCGTGATGCCGTGCGGCGCGCCGGGATAGTAGATCTCCTTCGCGCCCTTGATCAGCCGGGCCGACTTCACCGCCGAGTTCTTGACCGGAACGATCTGGTCGTCCTCGCCGTGAAGCACCAGGGTCGGAACATCGAACTTCTTCAGATCCTCGGTGAAATCGGTCTCGGAGAAGGCCTTGATGCTTTCGTACGCGTTCTTGAGCCCGGACTGCATGCTCCAGAGCCAGAACTGATCCAGCACCCCCTGCGAGACCTTGGACCCCGGCCGGTTGGCGCCGTAAAACGGGGCGGCGAAATCCCGGTAAGCCTGCGAGCGATTATTGAAGAGGCTCGCCCGCAGGCCATCGAAGAGCTCGATCGGCAAGCCTTCGGGGTTGGCGGAAGTCTTCAGCACGAGGGGTGGCACCGCGGCGATCAGGACTGCCCGGGCCACCCGCTTGGTCCCGTGGCGGCCGATGTACCGGGCCACTTCGCCGCCGCCGGTGGAGTGGCCCACCAGGGTCACGTCGTTGAGGTCCAGGGCTTCGATGAGGGCCGCGAGATCGTCGGCATAGCCGTTCATGTCGTTGCCCGACGAGGCCTGGCTGGATCGCCCATGGCCGCGCCGGTCGTGCGCAATCGTGCGGAACCCGTTCTGCACGAGGAACAGCATCTGCCCGTCCCACATGTCGGCATTCAGCGGCCAGCCGTGGGAGAACGTGACGGCAGGACCCTCGCCCCAGTCCTTGTAGTAGATCTCGGCGCCGTCCTTCGTAGTGATGGTGCTCATGATCCTGCTCCTTGAAAAAGGTTGACCAGCTACTCCTGGAACGGAGCGTTCGTCAGGAAATCCACGGTAGACGGCCGCTGGTAGCCTGGCACGAAACGCTCCCCGAAGTCCCCCGCGAAATTGTCGTAGGTGGTCTCCGGCTTGGTCTTGACGATGCGGCACACCGAATCCGTGAAGCACCGCTTCATCTCGAGCCGGGGAAATGCGGCGAGGATGCTCTTCATTTCGTTCGGCGGGATCCGGTCGTACTGGAATCCGAACTCGACACCGATCCCAGCCGTGCAGAGCGCGACTTCGGCCTCTTTGTAGAGGCCGATCGAAGGTGTGGAATTCAGCGCGACGCTGTCCCAGATCAACTGCACCTGGCGATCCTCGAGACCTTGCTCGCGCGCGAACGCCCGTGCTGCGTCCGCG
>JBJMOX010000078.1:0-15878 GCA_045803515.1 Gemmatimonadales bacterium | reverse complement strand
CTTCGCGACGATCCGTTCCCGCGCCAGTAGTCCAGCCATAACCGGTCTCCTCCGTTAGATTCAGGCCGAACTTCGCCTGCCGCGAGCGGCGAGCGGCGGCACCAAGGTACCGCGCACCTCATCGGTGGGCTAGGGCGACACGCATGACGGCCTTCTCACGTCTCGCATCGATTCTCACTGCCGGCAGCCTGGCTGGCTTCTGCCGGGGGCCTGCGGCCGCCGCCCAGTCGCCAGCACCCGTGTCGACCGAGGCGAGCTGGCTGGTCGCCGACAGCGCCGCGCGGACGGTCCGCCTGACTCTGGAAGTGACCGCGCCCGCCGGGGCCCCATCGGCCCTGATCAATGGCCACCGAGCGGGCGAGGTCCAGATCGTCGTCCCGCTCAACTGGACCGTGCAGTGGAACTGGCACTCGGCAGACTCGACCGCGCCCCACAGTCTCGTGCTGATGGCCGAGCGGGAGAAGCTCCCGACCGAGGGCGGTCACGCGGTTTTCACCAACGCCATGACCCGCATGATCACCGCCGGGCTCCGGCCCGGCCAGCCGGACCAGACCACATTCACCGCCGAAGAGCCCGGCTGGTACTGGCTGCTCTGCGGGGTGCCCGGCCACGCGATTCAGGGTGAGTACCTCGGACTCAAGGTCGACCCCGACGCCAGGACCGCGAGCCTTAAACTCAAGAGTTGAGGCGCCGTCGGCGCCTGCTCACGTTTCCGCCAACAGCCGCTCGATCTCCCGCTCGAACTCGCGGACCAGACGCTGGTGCTGCTCACCGGCACTGGGACCGTAAAAGCCGGCGTGGACCCGCCGCACTTTGCCGTCACGTCCCAGGAAGATCGTGGTGGGAAACGAGGTGAATCCCTGGAGTTGCGGCAGGGTGGCCGCCGCCGCGTCGGTTTCGTTGATCCCCGCGAGCAGCAGCGGATAGGTGATGCCGAACTTATCCCGGAATCGCCGGACCTGGGCCGCGTCGGTGGCGGTGTCGCCAGTCACCTCGTACGCCAGGCCCACGATCTCCAGACCTCGCCTGTGGTATCGGCGGTAGAGCCGCACCAGGTCCGGCGCCGCATCGTGGCAGGTCGGACACCAGCTGCCGAAAACGTCGACCAGCGTGACCTTGCCCCGAAACTGTGCATCGTGTTCGGTGATCACCTGGCCGGTCAGATCGGGAAAGGCGAAGCGAAACGGCTGGCTGGTGTCCGCCTTGGTGATCTCGGTCGGCGGCTTGAGGTGCGCTGCACCGGTGCTCCGCACGGCCGTCCAGGGCGTCTCGCTGCGCAGCCCCGCGTGGAACACCCCGCGCAAAGTGTCTCCCTGGAGGCGCCCGGTCAGCAGGTAGACGAACGATCCATCGAAGTGCGCCAGCGCGAAGCTGTCTCCCTCGGCGACCCCGGCGAAATGCCCGTAGTCCCCGGTGTTGGAGAGCATCGTGCCCTCGAACCCCGCTGGTCCATTCCGAAAAGCGAAGACCCGCGGGCTGGTCCCCAGATTCTGATAGAATGTCGCGTCCCAGCGGCCGAGCAGCGCCGCCGGGGCCGGTGCGGAGGCCCAGCGTCCGCGTGAGGCGCGGAAAGGGATGACCCGGGGCCCCCGGTTGCCGACGTTGCGATAGGTGCCCGTGAGGGAGTCGCCGCGGACGGCCGCCGTGATCGACGCGGCGTAGTCCGCGATGACCACCTGGATGCTGTCCCCGCGGAGCTTCACCCCTGAGACCGGCTGGCATGCGCTGCCGTTGCAGAGACGCGCTCGCCGCTCGGCACCGCTGCCCTCGACCTCGAGCCCGAATCGGAGCTCGCCGCCGGCAAGCTCGAGCGCCCCGCGCCAGGCTTCCACCTCGGGCGCTCCACTGCCGTAGCGCTCCCCCGCCGTTACCCGAGCAGGGATGGTGTTACCGCGCCAGGGCGCGGGGCAGGGGTACACCGAGCTGTAGGCGCAGAACGGATTGCCGGCCCGGTTCAGGTCCAGCAGGTAGCGATCGCCGCCCTTGGGCAGGAGAGGGACGAACCGCCCGGCGGGGTAGGTGCCGTGACCGTTGGTTTGATCGCGGAAGTACACCAGGAGCTCCGACTCTCCGCTCTCGTCACCGGGGAGACGGCGCACCAGGAGCGTGGTGCTCGCTTCGTCGACCTTGACCTCGACGGTTCCGGCCTCCTCAGCGTCGACCTCGACGCCGTCAGGGGCGAGGACGCGCACGGTCGCCGGGTGCAGCGCTGGGGTGAGTCGGGTGTCGAGCGCGAGCGCCGGATCGTAGGGGTAATACTCGGGCGCCTTCACATGGCGGCGGGCACCGAATACCGTGAGCACCGCTCGGTCCGGCGGCCCCCGGAGTGTCAGCGTGTAGGGGCCGAGCGGAGTGGACCGGCCAGGTGGAAGCGTCTGCCGACCGCCCGGGCCCTCCAGCGCCACCACACCCGACGATTGGGTCACCCGATATCCCGCGACTCCGGCCAGGGGGATGTCGGCATCGGCGGGACCGAGGCGGAGGCCCGCTCCTACCGGCTGCACCGCGACCGCGGCGAAAGGAGAGTTGGGGGCCGTGGTCAGCCATGCGGCGTACGCCTGCCGTTCGCGGGTGATGTCCGGAGGCAGCTGAGCCCCGAGTGGGGGAGCCAGTCCACCGAGGGCCAGCAGCGCGGCGACCAGACCGGCAGCGGCTCCGAGGGCAATCCTGGTGCACGACACGTCAGCGCTCGTCGGGAGATCAGGACTTCTGCTGCAGTGGTCCCACCAGGAGGATGGGCGAGGTCGGCTGGGGCGATCCGGCTTCCGGTTCCACGGTAATCGCCGCGGCGCTCAGGGCACCGCCGGTGGGGACCGGGATCCGCTCCACCTTCGCGTGACCGTCCGACTCGGGCTTGAAGGTGATCGACGGAATCGGCTTCCCGTCCTTCACGAACCAGAGCTGGTATGCGCGGCCTTGAGGCACACCCTTGAGCCGGAATCCGTGCAGGATGGCCACGTTGCGCCGCTGGTCCCAGAAAAGCTGAATGCCCGGCTCGGGGTCGCCGCTGGCGGTAAGCTGAAACAGCTTCACGCCGGGCTCGAGGATCGCGTTGAGCGTGGCCTCGCGCGCCCGGAGCAGCCGCTCGCGCTCGCTCAGGGTCTGCTCCCGGGCGGCCAGCTCGGCCGTAAGCGCGTCGACCCGCCCGCGGAGCGAGACCAATCCCGCGCCCAGGCCCACGATGGCGATGAGGCTCGCGGCGAGGGCACCCCATACCGCCGGAGTGGGTCGCCGCCCGACCGGCGCGACACGGCGTGGAGGCAGCGCGGTCGTCTTCTGCTCGCCGACTCGCGCGAGGACCCGGTGGCGCAGCTCCGCATCGGGCCGAGCCTCCGCCTGCGAGAGCGCCAGCAGCGCGCCGATCTCGCGGTATTCGGCGACCTCCCGCTGAGCCTCCGGCGAGGTGGCGAGATAGGCCTCGAAGCGCTGCGCTTCCTCGGCGGAGAGCGCGCCGAGGGCGTAGGCGGGTGCCAGGTCCAGCAAGGCATCCTGGTCAGGGCGGCTCATATGCCACGCTCGAAATAGAAGGGCCGCAGCGACTCTCGCAGCTTCTGCATGCCGAGTCGTACCCGCGTCTTGACCGTGCCGAGCGGCTCCTGCAGCCGGTCCGCGATTTCCGATTGCGACAGACCCTCGAAATAGGCCAGCTCGATCGCCTGCCGCTGCGGAGGCGACAAGGCCTCGAGCGCCTCCCTCACCTTGTCCCGCCGCTCGGCGTGATCCATCGCGCCGGCGGGATCCGGCTGCCACTCGCCCATCGCGGGGGCGCCCCCGGATGGATCCGCCGCCGCGGACGCGGTGAGCCGGTCCCGGCGCGAGCGGGCCCGGACGGTGTCCAGCGCCCGGCTCCGCGCGATCATGGTGAGCCATCCCGCCACCGACCCCCGTGCGGATGCGAAGCGTGGTGCCTCGCGCCAAGCTTGCGCGAAGGCCTCGATGACCACCTCCTCGGCGTCGGCCCGCTGCCCCACGATGCGGTACGCCACGGCGTAGAGCACACTACCGTATCGGTCGTACAGGGTAGCGATGGCCCGCTCGTCACCACCGGCCGCCTTGGCGATGAGATCGCCATCGGCCAACGGGGACGATGCGGCTGCCTGGCTAAACATGGTCCAGAGTCTACACGCCACTGTGGAGCGTCCACAAGAAGCCCCGGCCTCAGTCAAGCCCCTTCGCCGCCTCGCCACGGGTGAAGAGCAACGTCCTCGTCCGGCCGCCATAGGTGGCGCGCACGATGTTGACCTGATCATCGAACCGCTCGCTCAAGAGCGTGCTGGCTACCTGTCCCCCGGCGAGGCCCGCCGGGGCGGCGGCAGCGAAGCGGAGGACCAGGACGTCGCCCGCCTGCTCGATGCCTTGCCACCGGAACGGCAGCCGTTTTCCCGTTCGGTCGATGAGGGTGAAGCTCGACCCGACGTAACGCGCCACGGCGGAATCGCCGGCCGCCGTGCCGGGAGCCATCGGGATGGCAGCGGTGAAGTCGTCCCGGAACAGCCGGATGCGGATGGAAGCCTCCCTGGTGGTCGCATCGTAGGCAATCTCGGTCACCGCCGTATGCATCGGGTGACGCGCGCCGTTCGGCGGGAGCCACAGCGCCACCGTCAGCAGCAGCCCGTGCGGGGTCATCGGGCTACCACGGCCGCCGCGCCGCGGCCATCTGCGCCGCCACCAGCACCACCACCGCCGAGATCCCTACCACGCGCAACCGATGCGCCGAAGGCGTGGCGCTCGGTGAGCGGAGCAGGCCGATCAGCCGATCGACCCCGGCGAGCCCCACCCCTGCCACGGCCAGCACGACGAGCTGCCCCAGCTCGATGCCGACGTTGAACCCGAACAGGGGGACCGCGATCGAGCCGGTGAATAAGCTCTGCAGGTAGTTGGCGAAGCCGGCCCCGTGCACCAGTCCGAAGATGCCCGCGAAGATCGGCCGATACCGCCCCCCAAGGGGTGCGGTGGCTCGATGGCGCACGACGATATTCTCCACTCCGGTGGCCATGATCGTGAGCGGGATCAGGAACTCGATGACCGGTGTCGGGATCCGCACGGCCCCGGTGACCGCCAGCGCCAAGGTGATCGAATGGCCCACCGTGAACGCCGTGATCACCCGGAGGCTGTCCCGCCAGTCGCGGCCGTGATAGATCGCGGCGAGCGCCAGCAGAAAGAGGATGTGGTCCATCGCGGCAGAGTCGGTGATGTGGCGGAAGCCGAGATGGAGGAAGACCAGGAGCTCGGACATCGATGCTCCTAACGCGCGCGCAGCGAGTCGAGCACCGCCCGAGCCTCTGCCGGTTGGAAGGGATGCCAGTACGGGTTGGCCTGGAGCGCGCGCTCGAGGTGCTTCTGGGCCTCCCGGTCGCGGCCGAGCGCGCGCTCGATCATCCCGGCGTGATAGAAGAGCATCGCGTCCCGCGTGCCGAGTGCGAGTGCCTGCGCCATGACCGGGATCGCTTCCGCGTCCCGCTTCGAGCGGTGCAGCGCCCAGGCGAGGAGATCGTATCCGTAGATGTCCCGCCGGGTCTCGATTTCCGCGGACACCTTGGCGAGCACCTGAGGAATCTCGCGCTGGTGGTCCAGCAGGAAGAGACTCCAGGCCCGGTGGAACGGCCCGGGCTGATGCAGGACCGTCACTTCCATGGTGTGGAAGTAGTCATGAGCCTTGACCGTGTCGCCCAGGGCGGCGGAGGCGTCGCCGATGACACCGAGAGTCGCCGGATCGAGCGCCCGCCCGATGGCATCCTCGCCGTACGTGATGGCCGATTCCCACCGGTGCCGCGCAGCCTCGAGCCGTGCCATGGCACCGAGCAAGCGGTAATCCTGGGGAGAGACCTCGAGTCCCGCGCGGAGCTCGTCCTCCGCCTCCGCCAGGTGGCCATTTCGCAGCGCGAGGTCGCCGAGGCGCAGGTGCAGCCAGGCGAGTTGCTCCTGGGGCATCCCGTGCCGGCGTTCGGCCTCGTCGCGTGCCACGCGGAGCAGCTGCCGCGCCTCCTCTGGACGGCCGTGCAGCTCTTCCCACCGGGCGAGCCGTGGCGCCACGGCCAGATCGGTGCGGTAGGTACCCAGCGTGCCGAACATCCGCCCCGCCTCATCGTACCGACCGAGCTCCAGCTCGGACTCGGCGAGCAATCCGCGCGCGCTGATCGAGGTAGAGTCGAGCTCCAGCAGATGACGGGCGGCGTCGAGCGCCTCCACGAACCGGTGTTGCGACAGGAGACTGGTGGCGAGCACCCCGAACGCCGCGCCGTTCCTCCCGGTGCGGAGCTCGAGCGAATGTCGTGCGTTGGCTTCCGCCCGGACGAGGTCCTCGTTGTCAGCCGTTTCACGTGCGCGCTGCAGATAGAGCCCGGCAAGCTGGGTGAAGTCGCGGGCGCTGAACCGGTCGTGCTCCACCCGCCGCTGGTAGAACTCGATGTCCCTGTCTCGAATCCAGGCCTGGCTCGGTGCCGGGCCCCGCGCCGCGTGGGACGAGTTGCTCGAGTACAACACCGACGCTCCACCCACGACCAGACCGAGACTGGCGAGGGCAGCCCCGGCATAACTCAACAGCTTGCTCATCCTGGTCTCCCTCTCTGAGGAATCCGGTCTCCGGCCACCGCGCTGGGTGACCGGAGCAGCACCACGGGTTCAGTTCGGCGGCGCGAGATAGGGGAAGCTGGACGTGACCGCCGGTGAGTCGAACGCGAGATTGTCAGTGGTGAGCTGCGGCGTGGCATGCGCCGCATCGCCCAACGCGGAACCGAACACCGCGGTCAGCGCCAGGTCCACCACGTCGTCCTGGAGCTTCCGGCCCCCCCAGCCGCTCGAGAGTGTGGTGGAGAGCCAGGTGGAAGTCGACGGGTCCTTGCTGGTGTCGACGATCAGCATGTCCGGAATCAAGGCCGGCGCGATGGCGTTGATGTACGCCGGATCCCGTCCGGCCACGGTCGTCAGGAAGTCGACGACTTCGGGTGCCACCAGGGTGGCGTCCTGGTCGGGGCCGATGGTGCCGTGGGTCGCATGGCTGCGCTTCGACAGGAGCACCTCGCTCACCAATGGATTTCCGAGACGCTGGACCTGGTTGAACATGCGCGGCGTGGCCGGGCCGGTGGTGTTGTCGTCGCTGCATCCGGCGGCGGCCAGGGTCAATGCTACCGCGGCCGATGCGAGCGCCAGGCGGCGCGCTCGGTGGCCGAAGGTGCTGAGCTGCATGGGTTCCGTCCCTTTCCGTTCAGGTCGCGTGGGTGATCACTGACTGATGGTGGCCCAGATGCCGAGTCTGCCGGGGGTGCCGTTCTCCAGCATGGAGCTCGGCAGCTCGATCACGATCGAGTTGACGTTGAAGCCGCTGAGGTAATCCACGCCGGGGTTTCGGAAGTAGAACGGAGCCTGGCCGTTTGCTTGGAGCGCGCAGGGCTTGGCGAAGTCGCCTTGCACCGGCCGGCGGTCCGGGAGAATGCAGAAGAACGCTTCGAGATCGAGGAAGAACGGGTCGTCGCGTGGCCCGGCGAAGGCCTGGATTCCGCTCGAGGTGCCGAGGGCCGTGTTGAGCGCGCCGGTCACGGCCGGCGTCGCATCGGCAGCCTCGTTTTCCATCGCGCCTTGCACCGGCGGCGCCATGGGGCCCCGGACCTCCACCTGCTGGTTGGCGCCCTCTCCAGTGAAGGACACCTGGATGACCCTGTCCTCCTTGGCATCGCCGTCGTTATCGATCTTGAACTGGTAGAGCAGGTTGTGATCGAACGAGGCCTCGGCCGGGTCGGTGGCCTGGGCCGGGCTCAGGAAGGCCCGGGTATCCATCGCCAGCACGATGCGGCCCGCGGAGGCGCCCGGGAAGGCGTAGACGTCGGTGAGGTCGGACTTCGGGTTGAGCTCGGTGAAGGGCGTGTCCTGGTGGTCGGACGCAATCACCAGTGCCGCCGTGCCAGCAGCGCCGGCGAGCACCACGAGACTCGCGACGATCGCCCGACGGCGCGTGGTCGGTCTCCATTGCATGGCCTTGCTTCTCCTTAGCCGGGGGATGGAACACGGGCAGGTCGACACCTGTCCCTGTGACCCGGCGTACGCGCGCGGCGGCCAATCGGATCTATGGGGTGGCGCGGCCGGGCGAGGTACATCCGGCGGAAGGCGGAACGGCGTAGATGCGACGGGTGGGGAGAGCGAGGAACGGGTCGCCGGCCGTCGGGCTCACGAGGGTGCAGGTTCGGTCTACTGCTCTACTGACCTCTGGGGAACGGCGGTCGGCGACTCCCGCCCCTGGGGGTCAGCTCATTCGGCTGGTCGGGTTCCGAGACGACAACTCACCACCGAGACAGGGAGTTCACGGAGTTTGCACGGACTGCGGGATGAGATGGACGCGTCCCAGATTTTCTAGGGCGAAAAGCAACTACGGATGGGATGACGCGCTTCAACGCTCACACCCTAGTAACCGAGACCAATCCAGAGTCTGGAGCGCTGAACCAGATACTCACCGAGACGGTCACCAGTCCCAGAATCGTGTCGGAGAGAATGGCGCGAGGTCCTCCACCGCCTGCTCGTTGGCGAGGAGCTGGCGAATAATCAGGCCGGTGACGGCGGCGAGCAGGATTCCGTTGCGGCCGTGCCCGGTCGCGTACCACAATCCCTCCAGGCGCGGCTCCGCTCCGATGATCGGCAGCCCGTCCGGTGTCATGGGCCGCAGTCCGGCCCAGGTCCGCAGCACCTCGGCGCGGTTGAGGCCGGGATAGAGCGCGGTGACTCCCGCGAATAACCGGCCGAGTCCTGCGGAGGTGACCTCCGGCCGGAAGCCGACGTACTCCATGGTGGACCCGGCGATCGCCTCGGTGCCGCGGGCCACGAGGTAGGTCCCGTGCCCGTAGACGACGGCGCGGCGTGCGCCCCGCGGCCAGGGGAATGCGGCCATCTGGCCCCGCACCGGAGCAACTGACAGGGGGCGTGGCAGACCCGCGATGCCGCCGGACCACGCCCCGGCCGCGATGACCACTTCGCCCGCCGCATAACGACCCTCTCCTCCGACGACGCCGATCACCCGGTCGCCGCGCTGCTCCAGTGCCGTGACCCCGTCCTGAATGATTCGGGCGCCGTGGAGCTGGGCCTCGGCCAGGAGGGCCTGGACCAGCTTTTCCGGCTCGAGCGCGCCCTCCATCGGCGCCCACAGGGCACCGGCTGTCGGTCCCAGCCAGGGCCACCGGGCCCGGACCTCGTCCGCATCGAGCCAGTCCGAGAGATGTCCGCTCTGCCGTTGCCAGGCTACCTTGGATTTGAGCTCACCGGCTTCGGCCTCGCTCGCCGCGGCCCAGGCGATGCCTTCCTGCCAGAGGCCGATGTCGATCCCGGTGGTCTCCTGAAGCGAGGCGCTGAGCGCGGGGTACAGCTCCCGGCCCGCGAGGCCCAGTGGGAGCATCGGGTCCTCCTCGCGGGCTTCAATCTGCGGAGCCAGCATGCCGGCCGCCGCGCGCCATGCCTGACCCAGCTCGCCGCCGGGGTCGAGCACCAGGACGCGCCCGCCGGTGAGCGCCAGCTCGCGGGCACACGCGGCGCCGATCGGCCCCGCACCGACCACGATAACGTCGTAGCTCGCAGTCACTTATATTCCCATGAATCTTTTTGAAACGTGCGGGCGTAAGGCGCCCTGACCCGCTACTACGAGGAACTTAGTATGATCCGGAAACTGTTCGGCTTCGCGATCTTCGCCGTCGTCGCCA
The DNA here is from genome assembly GCA_045803515.1 of Gemmatimonadales bacterium. Classification (GTDB taxonomy): domain Bacteria; phylum Gemmatimonadota; class Gemmatimonadetes; order Gemmatimonadales; family GWC2-71-9; genus CAVVWJ01. The sequence goes on along the minus strand of JBJMOX010000078.1, from coordinate 6,201 downwards.
TCTTCCTGCTGAAGGTGGTCTTCGGTCTCTTCGGCCTGGTGATCGGGCTTCTGGCGGCGGTCCTGTGGTTCGCCTTCATCGGCTTCCTGATCTATCTCGTTCTCAAGATCATTGCTCCCGACACCGCCGCGCGAGTCCGGGAGATGATCGTAGGGCATCCGACCATCTGAGGCCGGTGGGCCAAGAGAGCAGGGTCCAAGCGAACGGTGCGCCCGGCGACAGCTTCGGGCGCACCGTTCGCGCTGCTCGCCGAGGCCTCGGCCCCGGAGTGGGATATGAATCTGCCTCCCACAAAGATCTGTCACCCCGAGCGGAGCGAGGGATCTTGCCGGCGAATCCGGACGCTCGCCGCGGAGGTCCGATCCGGGTGAGAAGATCCCTCGCTCCGCTCGGCTGACCGATGACACTCCAGGCCCTGCCCTCAACCCGTGTCCAACGCCTCCAGCACCCCCCAGACGAATAGCGGGATCAGCAGCTCGTGATGGCCGGTGAGGAGATAGCCCGCCCCACCGTCCCGGGTCGGCCGCTGCACCACGTTGAGCCGCGGGCGATAGTGCCGCTGCATGTCGAAGTCGGCCGCCAGGAAATGGGTCGGCCGGCCCTCCTCCAGATTCCTCGCGATGGTCAACGCCTTGAGAAACACCTCGGGCAGGAGAACCGCGCTGCCCCAATTCAGCACCGCACCGCCCTGGTCCAGCGCGGGGAGTGACGCGGCCAGGCGCCGGAAATCGCGGTGACTGGTCGCTCCGATGGCAGCCCCATCTGCCGAGGGGTGTTGGTGGATGATCTCGGCCCCGATCGCGGCGTGCACGGTGACCGGGACGTCGTGGCGCCGGGCGGCCAGCAGCACGGAGCAGTCGCCGCCCGGCAGGACGGCTCGTGTGGCGAGCGCCGCCGCGAGTCCCTCGCCCATGCCCTGGTCCGTCCGGGCCGCCTCGGCGACCGCCGCGTTCATCTCGGCACCGGTCTCCTCCGCCATGCCGAAGCTTCCATCCGCCAGTCCACTTTCTACGTCCTCGCTGGTACCCCCGAACGCCGCCAGCTCGAAGTCGTGGATGGCGGCCGCCCCGTTCATGGCGAGGTGGGTCACCACGCCTTGGGCCAAAAGGGAGCAGATCAGCGGTCCGAGCCCTACCTTGATCACGTGGCCGCCGATTAGGAGCACCACACCCCGGTCCGCCCGCGCGGCCGATGCGACCCCGTCGATGACGGCCCGGAGATCCTTGGCCGCGAGAACGTGGGGCAGGCTCGAGAGGAAGTTCGAGAACGAGCGATCGTGATCCGGCGGAACGGCGAGGAGCGAAGCGTCGACCTTGTTACGCCGCCCGGCGACCGGCACCGTGGTCACCCGGCTGAGGTCGGCCTCGCGATAGGGCACGGTCACTTCCTCGCGGCGGCGGCTGGTGTCGGCGGCAGCACCATGTCCCTGAGTCGCAGCGTGATCGTGCCGAAGGGGAACTTGCTGCGGATCTGCACCGGGAGCCGCCGGGCGTCGTCCGTCAGCCAGATGCGGGTATCGGAGCGCTTGGAAAACATCCCCTTGGTATCGATGACCGGGTGAAGCACCAGGCAGTCGACCTCCTTGCCGCCAGGGATCTCCATCTTCTCCCGCTTCACCACCTCGATCGTGACCGGATTCTTCTCCTTTCGGAAGTAGCGGTCGTAGACGTACTTCTTGCCCACTTCGAGGGGTGTGACCCGCACGAAATAGAAGAACGCGGTGTCATCCAGCGGGTCCCGGGGGCTGGGCTGGGTCGTGTCGCGGCCACGTTCCCGGAAGAAGCCCGAATCGGGATAGATCTCGTAGAACCGGTGGGTCGGCTTGTCGTTCTCCATGAAGTCCTGAACGAAGCGTCGCGAGTTGAAGTCCTCGGTACCCACCCACGATTCCAGGACGTCGTCCATGGAATAGAACACCGTCTTGCCCTGGAGCCGAAACCTGAACCGGAAGGCTTCCGCGCCGCGGATCGAATCGAGTCCCGCCACCTCCAGCGTGCCCGAGCCGAGCGTCAGGAGCCCGAGCTTGGCACTGTAGGTGAGCGTCTCTCCGACGCCGAACGGGTAGGGCGGCGTCGGTGCCGGATGCCGGTCCTGCAGCAGTGCCAGCGCCAGGACGAGGCTCCGGATCACGAGACCACCTCCGCCTGCGTATCCTCACGCCGGCTCGCCGGCTCGGGCGCCGCCGGCGGCAAGGGAGTCTCACGCAGCGCGCGCCGGGAGCCCCAGATGTGCGCCGCGGTTTCCCATGGGCGCACCCGGGTGGGCCGGCTCCGCAGATCGTGGCGTTCGACCGAGGTCACCGCCTCGATCCGCCGGGCGTAGCGGGCCGCTCGCCAGTAGAGCTCGGCGTTGGCCGCCCATCCGTCCGTGACCAGGAGCCGGCCCGGCTGACTGCGGATCGCGTTCCGCAGCGCCACCAGGCGGATGATCGCGAAGCCCGAGACGAGATCGGCCACGCCCGGCACCGCGACGACGCCCCGGAGCAGCAGCGGCGCATAGCGCCGAAGCCAGGACTGGCTCCGCGCCGGCTCTCCCTCCAGCTTGGCCTGGGCCACGACGACGTCCGCACCGCTCTCGATCCGCCGGACCAGATCGGGGATGGTCTGGGTGTTGTGGGCGAAGTCGGCGTGCATCAGGATGGCGGCATCCCGTTTTGGCCGGTCGGTGAGCTCGACCGCTCGCCGCAACAGCGCTTCCACGGACGCGGCATAGCCGCGACGCTCCGGGTGACGAATGATGGTGAGCGGGAGCACGCGGGTGTACGGCTCCAGGACCTCGCTCGTCGAGTCGGTCGAGCCGTCGTCCAGAACGAGGAGCTGATATTCCCGGGGGAAGCCGGTGAACACCTGCCGCACCTTCCAGAGGAGAAGCCCCACGGTCGGGGCTTCGTTGTAGCTGGGTATGCAAACGTAAATCATGAGCCGTCAAGGAAATGGGACGCAGGAACGATACACCGAAGCCATTTGGTCTGCCATCCGTGCGGCGGTGAAACGGAGCACGACCTCGCTGGCTCGGGCCACGACCGCCGCCCTGCCGCCCGGGTCTCTCAGCAGTCGCTCGACCGCTTCCGCCAGGGCCTTCGCGTCACCCGGGGATACCAGTCGCCCGGCACCTTCACCCAACATCTCGGGGAGACCGCCCGCGGCGGTGGACGCAACCGGAATGCCAAGCGCCATGGCCTCGAGCACCGTCGTGCCCAGGCCTTCCTCCCGGGAGCTCATGACGAAGACATCGGCCTCCGCGATGAGACGGGCAGGCTCGTCGAGCTGCCCGACGAAGTGCACCCGGCCCGTCAATGAGAGCTCGGCGCAGAGGCGCTCCAGCTCCGGGAGCAGCGGTCCCGTGCCGGCGATGACCCAGTGGAGCTCCGGCACCCGTCCGGCGAGCTGCTGAGCGGCGCGGAGGAGGGTGACGTGGTCCTTTTCGCCGACCAGGCTCGCCACGTTGACCGCGAGGGTGGCCGTGTCGGGCAGCCCCAGCACCCGCCGAACCTGCAGCGGGGTGACTGACTTCAGCTCGTCGATGGAGATCCCGGAATGCACGACGGTCACCCGGGCGGGATCGATTCCGTCCAGGGCGAGGACATCGGCCACCGCTCGCGAGATGGCCACGACGCGGTCGGCCCGTCGCCAGAAGCCGGGGCGCCGGAGGCGAAAGACCACTCGACGGGTCACCACCAGGGGCCGGCGCGCCAGCACCGCACACACCCCCGCGATGGTGAGCGCGTGGGGGTCATGCGCGTGGAGAATGGCGGGGCGCTGATGGATTTCGGCGAGAACGGCGGGAAAGGCGCGCGGAGCGATGCCGGCCCGCCAGGGCACCTCGCGCACGCGAATGCCGCTCGAGGTGAGCCGCCGAGCGAGCTCGGATCCGGCGGCCGTCACCACCACCTGTGCCGTCACCCCGGCCTTTGCCAGCTCCCGCGCGAGGAGCCACACCTGCCGCTGTCCACCCCGCCACTCACGCCCGGAGGCGACGTGCACCACCCGGGTGGTCACGTCCTTGGCGTGGCTTCCATCGTGGTGCCATCGCGGCGGCGCAGGGGCGCCCCTTCCCGCGCGATGGCGGCCAGGAGCGCGCGGAGCTCACCCAGACTGAACGGTTTGTGCAGGTAGGGCCGGTCGAGGCTCTCGAGGAAGGCCAGCGTGTCGCCGCGCACGGTGTCTCCCGTGCTGAAGACCAGCCTGGCCGCCAGCGCCGGCTGGCGGCGGAGGAGGACCTCGTAGAACTCCCGGCCATCGATCCGGGGCATCCGGAGGTCCGAGATTACCAGATCGAAGTCCTCGACCGCCGTGATATTCAGGGCCTCTTCACCGTCGCGGGCCACGACCGGTATGTGGCCCCACGCTTCGAGTGTGGCGCGCATATAGTGCAGAATGTGAGGCTCGTCGTCGACGACCAGGACCCGAAGTCGTTTCGTTGGGGTACCGGTTCCCTCGGCCGGAGGAGGGGCGGCCGGCCGGGTGGCGAGCGGAAGCTGCACCGTGAAGGTGGAGCCCTTGCCCTCTTCCGTCGAAAGCATGATCCGGCCGCCGTGCTCGCGCACGATGCCCTGGCTGATGGAGAGCCCGAGACCGGTGCCTTCGCCTTCGGGCTTGGTGGTGAAGAACGGCTCGAACACCTGGGAAGCCAGGGCCTCGGGCATCCCGGGCCCGTCGTCGATCACGTCGATGGCGACGCCGTCCAGCCAACGCCGCGCGCGGACCACGATGGTGCCAAGCCGGCCGGTCGAGGCGATCGCCTGGGCGGCGTTGTTGATCAGATTGACGAAGACCTGCTGGATCTGATTGGGCTCGATGTCGGGCATCGGCAGGTCCGGCTCCACCTCGATCCGGGCCTCGACCCGATGCGCCATGAGCTGGTTCCTGAGCAGCACGAAGGTGGCGTCGAGCAGCGGCTGGAGCGCGGTCGGCCGGCGCTGGTGCTCCTGTTTCCGGGCGAAGCTGAGCAGGTTCTTCACGATGCTGGAGGCGCGCTCGGCCTCCTCCTGGATGACGGTGAGCGGCTCCCGGAGCGCGGGAGGAACGTTGGGTACCTCGCGGAGGAAATCGGCGAAACCGACCACCGAGGCCAGCGGGTTGTTCAGGTCGTGGGCGATGCCCGCGATGAGCTGCCCGATGGCGGACATTTTTTCCGACTGGATGAGCTGGTCTTGCAAACGTCGCCGTTCCGTCTGATCGTCGAAGAGGAGAACCAGCGTGGTTCGATCCGCACTGCTAATTGGCACCGCGGTAACGGCATACGTCCGATCGCCGGTGCGCAGATCCACCTCGCGGCCCGCTCCTTGCTGATCCAGGGCCCGCTGAAGCTCGGCGGTCCACTCCGGTGGCGCGAAGGCCTGCCAAGGCCGGCCGGTCAACGACGACGCGCTCGCGCTGCTGGCCCAGCGGGTCGAGGAGGCCGTCCGGGCACGCGGTGCGGCCGAGGTGCCCAGCCACGACGTCGGCCTGGCGATTCTGGGGCCGCTGCGCGAGCTGGACGAGGTGGCCTACCTCAGGTTCGCCAGCGTCTACCGGTCGTTCGACTCGCTGGACGACTTCGAGCGGGAAATCACGGCGCTGCGCGGCGATCAGGAGCCGTCTCCGACCGGGGGGCCGGAGCAGGCTGTGGACGGATCTGCGGGGCGTGCCTCGCCGGAGCGGGCGTTAGGGCGCACGGTCGCTGCCAGCGCGACTGGTTGACGATCCCCGGCACCGGCCACAGCAACACCGACGTTCCATACGACGAGCCGCGGGTGCCCGCGCGTCGCTGAAGCAGTAAAGAGCTGTTCAAACGAGGGTGGGGAAGCATGACAGAGGTAGTGCGGCAGTCTTCGGGCAGGGCGCGCGGGGGGTCCAACGGCCGGCAGAAGAGCGTCGCGACACGGGGGCTCACTGTCGCGCGGGTGTGGACCACGGCGGGTGTCCACCCGTACGACGAAGTGACCTGGGAGCGTCGCGACGTCGTCATGACGAACTGGCGGGACGGCTCGATCAACTTCGAGCAGCGCGGCGTCGAGTTTCCCGGCTTCTGGAGTGTCAACGCCGCCAACATCGTGACCACGAAGTACTTCCGGGGCGCGGTGGGCACGCCGGAGCGGGAGTGGTCGCTCAAGCAGCTCATCGACCGGGTCGTGAAGACCTACCGGGCCGCCGGTGAGCAGCACGGCTACTTCGCTTCGCCGGCCGACGCCGAGGTCTTCGAGCACGAGCTGACCTGGAT
>JBJMOX010000077.1:0-2968 GCA_045803515.1 Gemmatimonadales bacterium | reverse complement strand
GTCGCGGGCCAGGGGCCGGTGAAAGTGACCTTTCTCGATCTCAGCTTCACCGGTGCCCCGGTGACATAGGCCAGCTCGAGGGAATTCGTCTGGGTCATGGAGATGTCCCTGAGGCCGAGACCGAATCCTCTGTCGATGGTCATATGACTCCAGGAGCCGCCCGAGAATCTCGCCAGCCTGACCGAATTGTTGTCTCCCGCGCCTCCCAGGTTGTACGCCACGAAGTAGGTTCCGCTGCCGCTGCTCCATCCGGCCATCGAAAACGATACGGGATGGCTCAGGCTCCAGTCCCACGACTGCGGATCCGCCGGGAAGCTCGCCACCCGGGCCCCGGTTCCGATGTTCCGGAATTCCGGGCAGTCCCCGAGGCTCCTGCAGCCGATGGACGCGCCCAGATTGGTGCCGCCGACCGAGTAGACATTGCCGGGGGCGGAGGCATTGGTGACGTCGAGCCCGGCCAGGTAGAGGTCCTTCGCGCCACAGTTGTGCCCGCTGAGACTGGTGGGACAGGAGGTCGTACCGCCGGCGAGATGGAACGTGATCCACAACCGGTGATCGAACAGGGAAACGCTCTGCTGGTAGACTTCGTCGTACCGATCGCCGACGCCCGGGGTGGTGCCCATCATGCGTCCGGTGTCTATGATGGTGCGCGGAGCGGACCACGCCGACCAGCCGGACCCATTCCAATCCCTTCTGATGAACCTGAGCGTGCGGTAGGTATCCGGGGTGCCCGAGTAGTCCCTCACATATATGAGGTAGATGCTGTTGCCGACCACATTCACCGAGGGATAGGCATTGTAGTCGCCGGAGATCTGCCTCTCGGTCCAGGTCCCGGCAAGGGAGTGGGCGCCAGGCGCGACGACTTCGTACAGCGCATGCCCGTGATCGGCCTGGAAGATGTGCAGCTTGCCGTCCGGCCCGAGCACCATCGCGCTGTAGTTGTGATAGGACCACTGGGTCCCGCACGCATAGTGGGTCCACCGCTTTGCCAGCGTCAGCGGGGCCCAGACCGACGTGGTGTTGTCGTAGGCCCGGACGTAGATGTCCATGTTCGGGCCGTTATAGGTGATGAAGGTCGTGTTATTGGTCGCGTCATACGCGCTGGCGCCGCTTTCCTTCCTGACCTGGTACACCGCGTTGCCGGCGATTTTGCTGGTCGTGGCCGCCACTGCCTGGGAGACGGGTTTCGTCACTCCTTCCTGGTCTGGCCCTGCCCCATCGGTGCAGGCGACGAGCTGGAGACATCCCGCGCCCAGAAACCAGAGAACCCTGTGCCACGGGGTGACCTTCACGCCCAGCTTCGTCATTCGGTAATCCTCCTCGCTGTCGTGTGATGGCTGAGCTGTGGCTCCAGCTCAGCTCCGCGCTCGCGGTGCTGATCATGACATGCCGTGATTCTGAGTGGAGTACTTCGATGGCGGCGCGGCTTCGAGCACGCGCCGATCCCGCGGCGGCTAGTTCAGGGGCGATTCGAAAGCAGTCCCGATGTTGAGGTTGGGGGGCGCCTCAAATGTGTGCCGGATATCCGAGAAGCGCCAGGAAGGAATTTCGGCCGAGTCCGGGCTACTTTCGACCCATGCCGGCAACCGTCTCCGCCCGACCACCGCTCCTAAGCCGCGCCCTGGGGCTGTATCTCCTGGTGGCGTTCGGCGCGATGGTGAGTTTCTATCTCCTGCTCTCCGTCGTCCCGCTCTACGCCACCTCCGCCGGCACCAATGGCATCGGCGCCGGGCTCACGACCGGTGCCCTGATGTTCGCGACCGTGGCCGCCGAGCTCGGCACTCCTGCCCTGCTGGCCAGGTTCGGGTACCGGCTGGTGCTGGCCGCGGGCATGGTGCTGCTCGGCGCGCCCGCGCTGGTGCTGGCCGTGACCTCGAGCCTCCCGGCCATCCTGGCCGTGTCGCTGGTCCGCGGTGTCGGCCTGGCGATCGCCGTCGTGGCCGGCAGCTCGCTGGTGGCCACCCTCGCCCCGCGCGAGCGGCGCAGCGAAGCCCTGGGGCTCCTTGGGGTCGTGGTCGGGATCCCGGCCGTGGTGGCGCTGCCGCTCGGCGTCTGGCTCTCGGAGCGGGTCGGGTTTCCGCCGGTGTTCGTCGCCGGCGCCCTGGCGGCACTCGTCTGCCTGGTCGTGATGCCGGCGCTGCCCGGCCGGACGGCGGGATCGTCTCCGCCCCTCGGCGTGCTGGCCGGTCTTCGCGCGCCAGCCCAGATCCGTCCCGCGATGGCGTTCCTGCTGACGGCCATGGGGGCGGGTATCGTGGTCACCTTCCTTCCCCTCGCGACCCGGGGATCGGGCGGGCTCGCGGCGCCGGCGCTCTTCGCCAACGCCACAGCCGCCACGCTCGCCCGCTGGGGGGCTGGGCGATACGGGGGCCGGCATGGCCAGTCCGGCCTGCTGGTGCTCGGCGTGGTGGCCTGCGCAGCCGGCATGCTCGCTCTGGCCTTCGGCGCGGGCCCTGCGCCGGTGGCGGCGGGGGCCGTGCTGCTCGGGCTCGGCTTCGGCGTCGCGCAGAACGCCAGTCTGACGCTCATGTTCGAGCGGGTGTCGCCCTCGGGCTACGACATGGTCAGCGCCGTGTGGAACCTGGCGTATGACGCCGGCCTCGGGCTCGGTGCGGCGGGCTTCGGCGTAGTCGCCGCGCGGGGGGGATATGTGGGGGCATTCGGGATCACGGCGGCGCTGATGCTCGCGGCGCTCGCACCGGTGTGGCGCGATCGCGCATGGCTCGTGCCCGCCGCTGATGATCGCAGGGCGGCGCAGATTCGGACTGAAGGCGACCACCGCCGGCACCGGGCATCGTCACGTCCTGATCGAGGGTCAGACCGCTCTGGCCGTGAATGAACCGGAGAGCGACAGCTGGAGACCCTCGCGGCTCCGCTCGAGCCCGGTCGTCTCCAAGGAGAACGTGCCGACCAGCCTCGCGTCGCTGGCCGAAACGATCGTCAGCGTTCCCGATCGCGCCTGAAACTC
>JBJMOX010000076.1:0-9608 GCA_045803515.1 Gemmatimonadales bacterium | reverse complement strand
TCGCGGCTCCGCAAGGCTCGATAGCATATTGCTCGATCAGGCGCTTCCATAGGTGGATTATGTCATCTGCCGGGAGCGGAGGCTAGCGGTTTTCGGACGTGAGGCTTGTGAAGGACGTACTCCGCACAACTGGCGGCCGAGCTGTCGAAGAGGGTTCGAACGCTATGGTAGCCGATTCCATAGCGCCCTTGGGAGGGGTCCCAGACCTTGTACGCCGCAAGCGCGTTTTGCCTGGCCCCGCACACGCCGGTGTAATCGACACGCTCGTCGTAAGTGCCGAGGTGGGTGCGGTACTGATAGATCAGATGGCCGGTGATATCTCGCACCCCGGACTGGTCGAGCGCCATCCAGACTGCCACATGATCCGGGTGCGGCCCGGTGGTGGCGCTGCCGGGATCCTCCGCGCCGGCCGTGCCATGGAGGCTCAATCCATCGCCACCCCATCGCTTCCAGAAGTTGACGCGACGAGTCACTTCCTCCGTGGTGAGATGATTCTCCTCGAAGCCATTGAGGAACACCCCGGTCACATGCAGCCGAGCTGCGGCGTCCAGGAACTCTTTCGTGCGGGCGAGGCTGAATTGGGCGACGGTGAGCGGATAGGTATGGGCGCCTGGATGCCAGCTATCACGCCTGCCGTTCGCAAGTGTGGCACGAGCTGCCGATTCCTGGCCCCCGGTCATCAGTTCGAGGAATACCTGGCGTCCGGCGGCGACATCGACGGCAATGGACCCACTCATCCCCAGGGATTCGTCGTCTTGATGCGGTGAGAAAAAGACGGCTGGCCGAGTGTAGGGGGGGCAGACCGCCGCGCCGGTCGCGACGTCGAACGGGAAATCCGCTCTTACGCCTGCGCAAGCACCCTTTATCGCGGCCGGGGGCTCGGGCTCGGCGGCGTTGTGACTCGTCGGACCATCGTGTTCGCAGCTGGCGAGCAGGAGCCCGGCACAAGTCACCAGCGCCGCAGCGAGCCGGCCTCGCCGCCGCCTCTGTCTGAGCACGTCGCTGGTCACATCCATGTCAGGGGCGACGGGGAGCAACTCTCAGACCAAGAACGAGGTCGCACGCGAGGCGCTGAACGTCCTCGAACAGGCCCGGGAGGGGACGGTTTGGCCTGTGGCGCGGCGCAGTACGGACAAAATGGTCACGCCCCGGCGTTTACAGGCATCGGGGTTACGGTAACATTGATATCCTGCAGCAGGCCCGAACTGGAAAGCAGGAGCAGGCATGGTGCTCGAAGAGCTCCCGACCCCGGCGCTCATCCTCGACCTCGATCGTGTCGAGCGCAACTGCGAGCGGATGATCCGCCGCGCCGCCGATCTCGGTGTCCGGCTGCGACCCCACATGAAGACGGCCAAGTCGGTGGATCTGGCTCGCCTGGCCACGCCTGCGCGAGCCGTCGGCATCACTGTGTCGACGTTGGCCGAAATCGAGCATTTCGCCCAGGCGGGATTTGGGGACATCAGCTACGCGGTGGGCATCGCCGGGCACAAGATTCCGGCCCTGGCCGAGCTGCAGCGGCGCTACGGTGTCCGGATCGGGCTCCTGGCCGACAGCGTCCAGGCTGTCGATGAGGTGGCAGAGCGAGCAGGGGCGCTCGGGGAGCGATTCGCGCTATTCATCGAGATCGACTGTGGGGGTGGCCGTGGAGGTGTCCCTGCTGATGGGCCGGATCTGTTGGCGATCGCGGAAGCCGTTCAGGCCTCCCCCATGCTTTCGCTGGCCGGTGTGCTGACCCATGCCGGGCAGAGCTACGACGCCACCAGTGTTGCGGCGATTCGCGACATCGCCGAGGACGAGCGCGCGGCCGTTACCCTCGCGGCGAGCCGCCTGCGCGAGGCGGGTATCGAGGTGCCTGCGGTGAGCGTCGGCTCGACCCCGACGGCCATACACGCGGCTTCGATGACCGGCGTGACCGAGATGCGGCCCGGGGTCTACACTCTGTTCGATCTCGCGCAGGTAGCGCTCGGCAGCTGTACCATCGACGATATCGCGGTCTCGGTGCTGGCGACCGTGATCGGCCATAACTCGCGCTCGAAACGCATCCTGATTGACGCCGGCGCGGTTGCCCTGTCGAAGGATCTGAGCGGAAATAGGCGGGGTGCCACAGTCGGCTATGGTCTGGTGTGTCCCGCGAGTGGTGGTGAGCCTATCGACGGTATGTACGTGTCCGAGGTCCACCAGGAGCATGGCTTCATCGCCAGCCAATCGTGGGACGAGGGGTCGGCCATACGATATCCTGTCGGCACGCGAGTCAGGATTCTTCCCAACCACGCCTGTCTCACGGCTGCGCCGTACGATCGCTACTATCTGGTACGCGGTCAGGACACCTGGGTCCCGGGTGTGTGGCCAAGGGTCACGGGCTGGTAATGAAATCGCCTTTTGGAAAGCCCAACTCCGTAGTACCTTGGCCTCATGCCGCCACCCCCCTTCCACCTCGCCTTTCCGGTTCACGATCTCGCCTCCGCCCGGGCCTTCTACGGCGGCCTGCTCGGCTGCCCAGAGGGCAGGAGCGCCGAGACCTGGGTCGACTTCGACCTCTATGGCCACCAACTCGTCGCCCATCTGCAACCCGGGGCGGCCGGTGATCGGGTGGTGAACGCGGTGGACGGCCACGGAGTGCCGGTGCCCCATTTCGGGGTCATCCTGCCGATGGACGAATGGAGCCGGCTGGCCGAGCACTTGCGGGCGGGGGGCGTCGAGTTCGTCATCGAGCCCTACGTGCGATTCGCCGGAGAGCCGGGCGAGCAGGCGACGATGTTTCTCCGGGACTCGAGCGGAAACGCGCTGGAGTTCAAGGCCTTTCGGGATCCGGCACAGGTCTTTGCGAGAGGGGAGCCAAAGTAGAGCCCGCCGGTCAGCGGCCGACCCGCTGCTGCAGGTATTCGGGATACCGGGCTCCGTGCACCATGATCCGCGAGGCGGCGTCCTCGACGGCCCGCAGATCGTCCACCGTGAGCTCGATGCCTGTAGCGCCGAGGTTCTCATCGAGGCGGTGTACCTTCGTGGTGCCGGGAATCGGCACGATCCACGGTTTCTGCGCCAGCAGCCACGCGAGCGCGATCTGCGCCGGCGTCGCCCGCCTTTCCGCCGCGATCCGCGTCAGCAGCTCGACCATCGCCTGATTCGCCTTCCGATTCTCCGGGGTGAAGCGGGGGACGATGTTGCGGAAGTCGGAGCTGTCGAACGTCGTGGTCTCATCGATCTTGCCTGTGAGGAAGCCCCTGCCGAGGGGGCTGAAGGGCACGAAGCCGATGCCGAGCTCCTCGCACGTCGGCAGCACCTCCGCCTCGGGCTCTCGCCACCACAGCGAGTATTCGCTCTGGACTGCGGCGACGGGCTGCACCGCGTGGGCGCGACGGACGGTCCGCACTCCCGCTTCGGAGAGGCCGAAGTGCTTGACCTTGCCCTCCCGGATCAGGTCCCGCAACGTGCCGGCCACGTCCTCGATCGGCACCTTCGGGTCGACGCGATGCTGGTAGTAGAGGTCGATGGCGTCGACCCTGAGCCGCCGGAGCGAGCCCTCGGTCATCTGCCGAATGTACTCGGGCCGACTATCGAGGCCGCTCTCCTTCCCGCTGGCGTCGAACGCGAACCCAAACTTGGTGGCGATCACCACCCGCCCACGGAAGGGCGCGAGGGCTTCTCCCACGAGCTCCTCGTTGGTGAACGGCCCGTAGACCTGGGCGGTGTCGAAGAACGTCACGCCGCGCTCCACCGCCGCGCGGATGAGCGAGATCCCGTGGTGCTTGTCGACGGCGGGGCCGTAGCCATGGCTCAGGCCCATGCAGCCCAGCCCAAGAGCCGAGACCTCCAAGCTGCTATTTCCCAATCTGCGCTTTTGCATCGTCGTCACCTCACTGCTCCTGGCGGTATTGCTCATCACTGACCTGCTCCATCCAGTTTACGGTCTTGCCGTCGAGCCTCTCCTGAACGGCGATGTGTGTCATCGCCGTGGTCTTCGTGGCGCCGTGCCAATGCCTTTCATCAGGAGGAAACCAGATCACATCGCCGGGTCGGATCTCCTCTCTGGGCCCGCCCCAGCGCTGGGCCCACCCGCACCCGGTCGTCACGATCAACGTCTGACCGAGCGGGTGGGTGTGCCACGCTGTGCGCGCTCCCGGCTCAAAGGTGACGCTCGCGCCAACAACGCGCGCGGGCTCGGGTGCCTCGAGCAGTGGATCGATCCGAACTACGCCAGTGAACCAGTCTGCCGGTCCCTTGCCGGAGGGCTGAGAACCACTTCGTCTAATCTCCATTGGTCTTTCCTTCGAGCTGCGAGGTTCGCATAACGTTCTGCAAGCCATCGAGCACGACGATGAAACGCTGCCCGTTCAATGCGGCTTGACTGAGGCGCGTTTTCCGCGCGCCTCGAGCGCGAACGCCTCAGCACGCCGACCGAGTCGCCGGAGGGCCGTCTCGAGCCACCACACGAGCACTAGGACGAAGAGCGCCAAGCCGCCAGCAGCCTTGACTCCGACCTCGCCGAAACGCGAGGCGACCCACTTGAGCTCGAGCCCGATGTCGTAGGCGCCCCTACTTCTCCTTCGCCGTCGGCGGCAGCTGCCCGTTGAGCCGGAGGTAGTTGGCCAGCTGTCCGTAGTGATCGGCCCAGTCGTCCACCGTGATGAACATCGCCTCGGCCCGGCTGAAATCGTTGGGGCCGAACAGTTTCACCTTGCCGGCCAGATCCGAGTCGTTCAGCTTGGCGAGCCCCGATTCGCAGAAGGCGAAGGTCTCCTTGAGCCGGGCCACCAGCTTGTCCTTGCCGGCCGCGGGCTTGACCTCGGTGCGCTTCGGGGCCTTCACGCCACCGATCTGGCCGCAGAGAAAGTCGTTCCCCTGCGCCAGGTGCTCGATCACGTCCCCGAAGCTCATCTGCGCCGGGGTCGGCTTGTAGCCGTACTTGTCGGCTGGCATCTCCTCCGCCGCGGCGACGAGGTGCCTCGAGGCGCGCTGCTCGCCCTTGCGAAAGGCGTCGGAGACAGGGGTGGACTGCGCGGCGACCGGCCCGGCGATACAGCAGACGGCGAGCGCCAGAATGGGGAACGACGGGTTCATAGGCTCAATCCAAGATGAGGGATAGGGTGTGACACAATGATACTACATGGCGATGGCGTGCGCGGTTTCAGTGGGCGCAGCCCCGACCCGGGTGGGTCTGGATCACTGCGGCCTGGTCTGCCCAGAGCGTAATATGGCGGTAACTTGCTCTTGGTCAGGCTCGGATGGATCTGCAACGAACACCGCCATTTGCGCTGAGCCTCGGCCTGCACGGCGGTGTCGTGGCCCTGGTGCTGGCGGGTGCCAGCCACTGGACTCCGCAATCGCCATCGGTCACCGCTCCTGAGACCGCGGAAAGTGCCATCACCTACGTCGACATCACTCCGGCGCCTGCCCCGCCGGGCCGTTCGGCCCGAGGACCCGAGCCTCACCTGTCCTTTGCACGTCTTTCCCCGGTCAGGCCGTCCTTGCTCACTCTCGCCACGGCCGCTCGCCCACTCATGCTTCGCACCGGCGGCCTCCAGGTGACCAGCGCAAGCCTACTCGGCCAGGCATCAAGCCTCGGTACCAATGAGAGTGCAGGGAAGGACAAGGTCAAGAGGAGCCCTGGCGAGGGTCGGGTGGAGGCGAGCCAAGTGGCGGAGCTCCTGCCAGGATCAGGAAATGGTTGCCCGGAGCTGCGCCGGCCGGCGCATCTGAGCTCGGAGACCGCGCTCGAGGTGGCTGTGAGCTTCGTCGTCGACAGCCTGGGCCGGGTCGATCCTGGCACTATCCAAGTTGTGCAAGCTCCTGGTATGCCTCCGCTAAAGATGCGGTTTGTCCCCCACATCTATGCCCTGGGAGCCGCCGCGCGGGTGGATCGGGCACTGCCCGAGGGAGCGCCGGAATTCGGCGCGATCATCGCCAAGGACGTGCTCCAGCATGTCGCCGCCCTTCGGTTCCGGCCCGGGACCCGCAACGGGCTGCCAACCCGCTCCTCGGTGCTGGTCGCGTGCCGGTCGGAGCCATCCGGCTGAAGGCGTCACTTCTTGGTCGACTACGGCTCCCTTCCCCGAAACGGCAGCCCCAGCTGGGCGAGCGTCGAGCGGAAGCGAGGGTGGTCGCGGATCGGATCGAGCGCGGGGTTCCAGAGGTTGAGCACCGAAAACAGGGTCGCGTGGCTCTTCAACGCTTCCACCGCGTGCAGGGCGGCCGCGGTGTCGCCCAGCAGGATGAACCAGTTCATCCGATAGGCGGCGCTGAGGCTCCAGGGAGCCGTGCCGGGCACGTTCGCCAATAGGCTCAGCGCATCCCGCCGCCGCGCGGGATCGGCCACCCCCACAATCAGCGCGTCGTACGTCTGAGGGTCGAGGCCGGCTGCCTGGGCGCCCCGCCGGGCCGCCTGCTGCGCCGAGTCGTAGCGTTTCGCGTTCAGCTCGGTCCACATCCGCCACATGTAAGGAAGCGGCAGGGAGGGTGCCAGCTTCGAGGACCGCCGGAGCATGGCGACGGCGGAGTCGTACTGGTGCACGAACAGGAGGGCGGTGCCGCAGGTCGCCGGCGGAATCGGGGCGAGTGGGTCGAGCCGGCGTGCCCGCTCCAGCCACCGCACTGCGGGCTCGAGCTGACCAGTCCAGAAAAGGAACTGACCGTACTGTTCGACCGTCTCGGGATCGTTCGGTGCCAGGGCCAGCGCACGATGATACGACCGCTCGGCGTCGGCCCACTCCAGCCGGTCCCGATGAATGTTGGCGAGGACGGTGTGGGCCGAACCCAGCATGCTGTCGAGTGCCAGCGCCCGCCGCGCGGCACGCTCCGCTTTCGGCAGCGCCTCGGCGTAGGAGCTGAGATAGAAGGCCGGGAGCAGCTCGGTGGCCGCCGCGAGCCCCGCCCACGCGGGCGCGAAGCCTGAGTCGGTGGCCAGGGCGCTCTCGAAGTGGGCAATGCTCTGAGGAAGTGAAGCGCCCCGCTGGGCCAGCAGCGAGAGACCGCGGAAATAGAGGTCGTGCGCCCTGGCGTTCCCGGTGCCACTGACGGGGCGCGCGGCGAGGCCGAGGGAAACCTTGAGCGTGTCCGCAACAGTACGGGAGATCTCGTCCTCCACCACGAAGAGATCGGCGACGCCGCGGTCGAACTTGCCGGACCAGAGATGAAAGCCGCTCCGCGCATCGATCAGCTGCACCGTAATCCGGATCGCCTCGCCCTCGCGCTGGATGCTTCCCTCCAACACCGCCTCCACATCCAACTGGCGCCCGACGTCCCGGACGTCCGCTTGCCTGCCCTTGAACTGAAACGCTGAGGTTCGTGCCGCGACCCGGAGGTCGGGCACCTGGGCGAGCGCGTTCAGAATCTCCTCGGTCACCCCATCACTGAAATAATCGCCGGTCGAGTCTCCCCGGAGGTTGACGAAGGGGAGCACGGCAATCGAGCGCGGGAGCTCACCGGGTCGCGCACCGGCTCCGGAAGCGACGCCGTGCCCCACCAGGGCAACCAAGGTGCCGGCGAGGAGCGCGCAGCCGGCCACGACCGCGATCATGAGCCGCCGTCGCGCGGGCGGCCGCGAGGTCACGGGCCGGGTCATCGTATCCTCGCCCTGGGGCGCCGGGAGAGACTCCGGCGCTCGCGGCTCCACTGCCGGCGGCACGGCGGCCGAAGTCGTCCCCGCCCGGATCCCTGCCAGGAGCGTCCGGGTCTGCTCGGTGGGCAGCAGCTCGTACTCCTGCCACAGGTGCCGGGCGAACGCCTCATAGGCGCGCACGGCCCCGGTCCTGTCGCCCAGGCGATCGAGCAGGAGCACCAGGCGACAGATCGCCGCCTCGTCCGTGGGGGCCAGCGCGGCCGCGGCTTGTCCCGCCTTCACCGCTCCGGCGGCATCACCCCCACGCTCGCGGACATCGGCCAGGGCCCAGCCGGCGTCCTGGGCACGTCTCCGGAGCCGAGCGCGCTCCTGATCCAGCCAGCGCTCGAAATCCGGCGCGTCCGAGATGTGGAAACCGGGAAGCAGATCGCCCCGGTACAGCGCCAGGGCCGTCTCCAGCCGGCCCTCGTCAACCCCGCGCTCGAACTCCACGGCATCACACCGGAGCTGATCCGGGGCGACCGCCAGCTCTTCGTCGCCCCGCGAGACGATCGCGGTCGCGCCTAGCGCCTGACGGAGGAAGTAGAGCGACTGCCGGAGGGCGTGGCGAGCGTGCTCGGTGTCGTGCTCGGGCCAGAAGAGAGCGAAGAGGGTGTCCCGGCGGTGAAAGCCGCGGGGCGAGGCCAGGGCCAGATAGCCGAGCAGCGCCATGCGCCTGGGTTGCGCGAGCACCGACCGAAGGGGTGTGCCGTCGGCGGAGATCGCCTCCAGGGCGCCCAGCGTACGCAGCTCGATCATGGGGGAGATCCGTCAGGCGGGCCGTCACCCGGACCGGTGACGTTCCGGGGGTCCGTCGGGTGACGAGGGTCCCGTAGACTGCTCGAACGTACTCCGCTGCTGAGCCACGGGGCAAGTGGTCGTTGATCCAACACTGCATACCGGGAGGTCACCCATGTCACGCCGTATTCTCACAAGTATCATCATCGCCGGCCTTACCGCAGGTGGGTTTGTGGCTTGCTCGGAGGATCCTCCCGCTGCACCCAGCGACATGCACAGCATGGCGACGGATGAAGCCCCGACCGGCCTGGAACCCTTCACCTTCCGCGCACCGCTCGATCCATTCGCGATCCAGCAGCTGCCGGACTTCATGATCCATTCCAAGGCCAGGACGGACATCGTCATCCAGAGGATCGTGCTCAGTGCCACAAGTCCCTTTGGAATGTGGCACACCCACCCCGGGCCCAGCTTCGTCTACGTCATTGAAGGGGAAGTCAAGGTCGAGCGATTCACCAAGAAGGATGGTTGCACGGAGGGTCCGGTGTTCGGCCCCGGCAACGCCTATTTCGAGGTCGCCGACCAGGTTCACCGAGCGATCGTGGTGAGCAGCCAACCCGCCGTGCTCCTGGTCACGCGATTCAACATCCCGGTGGGCGGAGAGTTCACGATCCCGGCGGCGGATCCGGGTTGCTAGTGTCCTCAGTCAGCACCCAGGATGTTCGCGCAATCTCGGGCATGCGGTTGCGCGCTCGGTGATTCACCACCGTGCTTCCGTGGTTCAGGCGGGGCCCGGGCGATTTCATCGGGAGCCTACGTCAGCACTACCCGCCTCACCCCTTCGGGTACTCGTCCCGCCGCCGGAACCAGAGGCCGGTCTCGTTGCGGCCGAGCGGCGCCCGGTCGAGCCATTGGTACATGGGCCAGAGAGCATCGACGCCGCGCTCGTAGGCGGAGTAGGTGTGGTAGACCACGCCGTCCTCGAGGGCGAAGGCACTCATCCCGGGCGCCTCGCGGGTGTATGTCGCCCAGTCCACGCCCGACATCTTCGCGAACTCCGCTCCCCCGGGCGGTGGGGCGTCGGGCGCGCCGCTTTCCTTCTCGGTGGAGGTGACGTTGCCCCGGCGGTAGTTGTACTCCATGTCGCCCGTGCGCTGCTGCTCCTCGGTGAAGCCGGCGTGGAAGTCGAGGTTGAAGTCGCTGGCGCCCGAGGACGCCCAGGGGAAGCTCCACCCCATCCGCCGCTTGTAGGCCTGGAGCTTGGGCAGCGGCGCCCGCG
>JBJMOX010000075.1:0-5096 GCA_045803515.1 Gemmatimonadales bacterium | reverse complement strand
GTCGTGAGCTGCTCCGCCAGCGCGGCAACCTCGGCATCCCCGGCCGCGCGACCCGCCAGTGCCCGCGCCAGGTCGGGTGTATCGAGCCGGTACAGCACGGCCTTGGCGATGAGGTCCTCGACGGGCGCGGCGATGACGCTTAGCCGACCGCAGCCGCCATGGTCCGGGCCGGCGGAGCAGACGTAGCGGCGGGTCGCCTCCCGCGCGGAGGAGTAAAGGCGGTTCCCACACCGGCCGCAGCGCAGAAGGCGCTGGTCTACTGCCCGGTCTCGATCGACGCCGCCGGATGCGGAGCGATCGTCACGGCGCTCGGCGGCGATGCGACGCTCTTTCCCGGAGGCGTCGATGGGGGGTACGACGGGACCCAGGGCACGGTGGATCTGGCGACGGTCGATCTGGCGGTGTACGGCGCATTCCTGGTCCCCTCGCTGGCCGATGGGGCCGGGGCCACGCCGTACGGGCTGCTGCGCAATCCGACCATTTCCGCGCGGCTCAAGGCGGCCTTCATAGGGCGGGTGGCGGTGTGGTCGGGCACGCCGGACGTGGGCTCGACCAATCGCTCGGCGAAGGACAATCTGATCCGGAACCTGGCGCGGTGGGTGCGGCCGGACTCGGCGGGAAGCCATGGGCCGGGGCTGGTGGCGCTGCAGGACAACTCGGACGATGCGGCGGCGCGGTATGGCTGGGTGAGCGGCATCTCGAGCGCGTCGGTGGCCGCGGACAGTACGTTCACGGTGTACTCGAACGTGCAGGTGCTGACCCAGGCAGGCTCGGCCATCCTGACGAGCGGCGGCACCCAGATCGGGTACACCAACATGGCGTCGTTCGCCCTGCTGCCGGATATCGGCACCAACTCCGATGCCACCGGCGGCCGCACGGCCGCGGTGGTGCTCGCGACGGTTGCCGGAGAGCCCAGCAACCCCGACATCGCGACGGTCCAAACCGATCGGGAGGACTACTTCCCGCCGGACACGGTCATCATCACCGGGGCCGGCTGGGAGCCGGGCGAGACGGTCGGTCTCCGGATTCAGCGGGACGCGGCCTCAGGGGACACGACGCTGACGGCGACCGCCGACGGCGCCGGGCACATTCTCAACCAGCAATTCGAGATCGACTCGACGGCCATCGGGGTTCGCTTCACCTTGACGGCTACCGGCCAGACCTCTGGCCGAACCGCCCAGGCGACCTTTACGGACAACACTGGCATCAACAGCGTCACGGTGTTGGGAACCCAGACTCCGACCCCGGTCAATCCCGGCGGCTCCGCCACCTACGGCACCGTCGCGACCAACTCGGTGCAGGTGAGATTCAACGGCAACGGCAGCTGCACGGTGACACTCTCGGTGTCTGGACTCCCCTCGGGCGCGAGCGCGACCTTTGCCCCCAGCACCCTTACCGGCACGTCTACCGGAAACCAGTTCAGTCTGCTGACGATCAATACGCCTGGCGGGACCTCGACTGGCACCAGCACGCTCACGGTGAGAGCCACCGGCACCGGTGGCGCGGGGAATGATTGCTCGACCGGCACCAGCGAGACGGGGACCACCACCCTGGTGATCAAGCGGACGAGCACCACCACCGTGAGCGGCCCGGCGAGCTCCACGTTCGGCGGCTCGGTCACCTTCACCGCCACGATTGGTGGTGGCCCGAGCCCCACCGGCACGGTGCAGTTCAAGGATGGTGGCGTCAACCTGGGCGCGCCGCAGACCGTCTCGGGAGGCACTGCTTCCGTGAGTACGTCGGCGCTTGCCGGCGGCGCACACACCATCACGGGGGTCTACTCGGGGGATGCCAACTTCGGCGGCAGCACCTCTCCGGGCCTCAGCCACACTGTCAATCCTGCAAGCACGACCACCGTGCTGTCGTCGTCGGTGAACCCGTCCACCTTCGGGCAGTCGATCAGCCTGAGCGCGACGGTGACGGGACCGAGCGGGACCGGGACGCCGACCGGCTCGATCCAGTTCAAGATCGACGGCGCGAACTTTGGATCAGCGGTCGCGCTGAGCGGTGGATCGGCGACGAGCGGCTCCACCAACTCGCTCGCGGCGGGTTCCCACCCGGTGGCGGCGGTCTACACACCGGATGCGGCCTCGGCCGCCAGCTTCAGCGCCAGCACCAGTACGGTGATCGCGACCCAGACCGTGAATCAGGCACTCTCGACCGCGACGGTCATCTCGTCCGTCAATCCGTCGGTCTTCGGCCAGTCCGTCACGCTGACCGCGGCCGTGAAGAACGGCGCCACTCCCATCACGGTCGGCAGCATCAGCTTCATCGAGGGCGGCACCTGCGCGACCCCGGGCACGACGCTGCAGAGCGGCCAGACACCGAACGCGAGCGGAGTCGTGACCTTCACCACGACGACGTTGTCCGTCGCCGGCCACGCCGTCCTGGCTTGCTACGACGGCAGCGGCTCGTTCGGTCCGAGCCAGGCCACGCTCACCCAGACGGTGAACAAGGCCGCGACGACCACGACCATCACCTCGGACACGCCCGACCCGTCCAACGCCGGCCAGGCCGTGACCGTCAACTTCACCGCGACCGCCAACTCACCCGGCAGCGGCACGCCGAGCGGCAACGTGACCGTGAGCGCGAGCGGCGGGGCCGAGACGTGCACCGGCACGGTCGCCGCGGGCACCTGTTCCATCACGCTCACCGCGAGCGGTGCCCGCACTCTGACCGCCACGTATGCCGGCGACCCCAATTTCAACGGCAGCACGAGCGCGACTGCGTCGCACACCGTGAACGTTCCGGCCACCGTGCTCACGGTGGCACCGGCCTCGGGGATCTTCGGTGGAACGGCCGCCCTCTCCGCCACGCTCACGTCCAGCGGCAGCCCGGTGGCCGGAAAATCGATCAGCTTCAGCCTCAACGGCTCCAGCGCCGGCTCGGCGACCACGGACGCCTCGGGCGTTGCCTCCATCGCGGCCGCGAGCCTCGGCGCGATCAACGCCGGCACTTATCCGACGGGGGTCGCCGCCAGCTTCGCCGGGGACGCTGGCTTCGGGACCTCGAGCGGGACCAACAGCCTGACCGTCGGCCAGGCCACCGTCACTGTCACGGTGACCGTCATTCCGACCAGCGCGGAGTACGGCACCGCAGTCGAGCTCGATGCCGACCTGAGCCCCGGTCTGACCAGCAGGACCATCAGCTTCGACATCGGAGGAACGGCCGTCGGCACGGCCAGCACCGATGGTGCAGGCAAGGCCAAGCTGCTGAACGTGAACCCGGCGAGCGTCGGGCTCACCACCGGCTCGTTCGTCGTCACCGCGAGCTTCCCGAACGAGCAGAACTTCAGCGCCGCGACGGGCACCGGCAACCTGACCATCACGCCGAAGAGCGTGACGCCCGTCATCACCGCCGGCAACAGGGTGTATGACGGCAGCACCGGTGCCACCATCCTGACCAGGACGCTCACCGGAGTCGTGGGATCGGACGATGTGACCCTCACCGGTGGAACGGCGAGCTTCGCCAGCAAGACCGTCGGCACGGGCAAGACCGTAACCGGATCGGGCTTTGCCCTCGCCGGCGCCGCCGCCGCGAATTACGTGTTGAGCTCGAGCACCGCAATTACGACCGCGAACATCACGGCGATCACCCTCACCGGACAGATCACCGCCAACGGCAAGGGCTACGACGGCACCACCGCCGCCACCCTCGCCACCCGCACCCTGACCGGTGTCCTGGCCGGGGATGTGGTCGGCCTCACCGGCGGCACCGCGACCTTCGACACCAAGGACATCGGCACTGGGAAGACGGTGACCGCCACCGGCCTCACCCTGTCGGCCGCCGACGCGGGCAACTATCTCCTGGCGGCGAGCACGCTCACCACTACGGCAGACATTACCCCGGAGACGCTGACCGGCCACTTCACCGCCGCCGGCAGGCCGTACGACGGGACCACGGACGCAACCATCGCCACGCGCACCCTGACTGGCGTCGTGAGCGGCGAGACGGTCACGTTGACCGGCGGCACCGCCAGCTTCGACAGCAAGGATGTCGGCACGGGCAAGACCGTGACCGGAACCGGGTTCAGCCTCGGCGGGGCCGACGCCGGCAACTATCTGCTGGCCTCCAGCACCCTCATCACCACCGCCGACATCACTCCGGTCACCTTGACCGGTCACATCACCGCCAACAACAAGCTGTACGACGGAACCACCTCGGCCACCCTGGCGACCCGGGTCCTTACCGGAGTGATCGGCACCGACGACGTGACGCTGACCGGCAGCTCGGCCAGCTTCGCGAACAAGCACGTCGGGACCGGCAAGACCGTCACCGCGACGGGGCTCACTCTCACGGGCTCCGACGCGGGGAACTACCTGCTCGCCTCCAGCACGCTCACCACCACGGCCGGCATCACGGTTCGGACCCTCACGGTGACGGCCACAGCCCAGAACAAGGTCTACGACGGCACCACGGCCGCGGACGTGACACTGGATGATGACCGGGTCACCGGTGACGCGGTCACGCTGAGCTCGGTCAGCGCCGCATTCGACACCAGGAACGTGGGGAACGCGAAGACCGTCACGGTGAGTGGAGTGGCCACGGCCGGCGCCGACGCGGGCAACTACATCCTGGCCTCGACGACCGTGAACACCACAGCGAACATCACGCCCGCCACGGTGACCGGCCACTTCACGGCCGGCAACAGGATCTACGACGGGACCACGGCTGCGACCTTCACCGCCCGGACTCTCACCGGGGTGCTCGGCACCGACGATGTGAGCCTGACCGGCGGCACCGCCAGCTTCGACAGCAAGGATGTCGGCACGGGCAAGACCGTGACCGGAACCGGGTTCAGCCTCGGCGGTGCCGACGCCGGCAACTATCTGCTGGCGTCCAGCACGCTCACGACCACCGCCGACATCACTCCGGTCACCTTGACCGGTCACATCACCGCAAACAACAAGGTGTACGACGGCACCACCTCGGCCACCCTGGCGACCCGGATGCTCACCGGAGTGATCGGCACCGACGACGTGACGCTGACCGGCAGCTCGGCCAGCTTCGCGAACAAGCACGTCGGGACCGGCAAGACCGTCACCGCGACGGGGCTCACTCTCACGGGCTCCGACGCGGGGAACTACCTGCTCGCC
>JBJMOX010000074.1:0-3500 GCA_045803515.1 Gemmatimonadales bacterium | reverse complement strand
GGATCGGACCTCGGCAGCGTGCGTCTGCATATCTTCCCGTCCTTCCCGTCCTTCCCGTCCTTCCCGTCCTCCCCGCCCTTCCCGCCTCATCCCCGCAACCGAATCGCCCACAGCACCACCGCCAGCCCCACCCCGACAATGAAGACCCACAGGAGAATCCGGCGCAGATTGATGTTCATCAGCGAGTTGCCGCAGAACTGGCAGCGCTTGGCGCCAGCGGGCTGAGTCACGCCGCAGTGGGGGCAGGAGGGCATGCACCCAATCTACTGCACCGGCCCGCATAGGCTAAACGGCCTTCTTTCGCTTACCGCCGGCCGCTTTAGGTTGGAGTCGCACCCCCAGAATAAGGCGCAGGCAATGGGCACCCCCGCCCCCCAGCGGCTCGTGCAACGCGTCGCCGTTGTCGTGGACGACGAGGAAATGGTCTGCCGTTATACGGCCCGCGTGCTCATGGACGCGGGTCTTCGCGTGCTCGAAGCGCACGATGGGGAGGAAGCCCTCGTGCTGCTGGAGAGCCTGGGCGCCGCGGTCGTCGGACTGGTGGTGAGCGACGTCTCCATGCCCCGGATGAACGGCGTGGAGCTGGCCACGATTGTCGGCCACCGGTGGCCCGCCATCCCGGTGCTCCTGGTCTCGGGCCAGGGCGGCCCCTCGAGCGACTACCTCGGGGCGTTCCTCGCCAAGCCCTTCACGCCGGACGCCCTGATCGCCTCGGTGGAGGAGCTGCTGGCGGCACCGCCTACTGCCTGCATTCCCCGTCTGGGTCCGGCTTAGGCTTATCCACCGCCACGGCGTGATCCAGGTCGGCCAGCGTGAGCGCCACATCCTCGATGAAGCCCGCCACCCGCGCCATCTTCGCGTAATCGATGTACTGCGGCTCGTCCGTCACCTCATGGTAATCCATGTGGGGGCCGGTGGTGAAGAAGGTGATGGGAATCCCGAACCGCGCGTACATGTAGTGGTCGCTGCGGCAGTAGTAGTTGTGGGTCTCACCGTCGGCGTCGTAGGTGTAGTCGAAGGTGAAGCCGTGGTTGCCGTCCCGGTTCACCCGCTCGACGATGTCGCCCAGCTCGGTCGAAAGCCGGCGGCTGCCGATGACCTGGAGGTACCCCGGCCCCCCTCCCTTGATGTCGGCCGAGTCGCCGCGGCCGATCATGTCGATGTTGAGCTGGGCCACGATCGAGTCCCGGGCCACCGTGGGGTGCCGGGTGAACCAGTCGGAGCCGAGCAGGCCCAACTCCTCGCCGGTGTGCCAGACGAACAGCACCGAGCGCCTGGGGTGCTTGGGCCCCTTGGCCAGCGCCTCGGCGATCTCCAGCACGCTCACCGTGCCGCTGCCGTCGTCGTCGGCTCCGTTGGCGATCGAGTCCGGACGAGGCGGCCGCCGCTTGCGCAGGCTGTCGAGGATGGCGCGGATGCGGGCGTTTTCCTCGACCGTGGGCGTTCCCGGCGAGCTGCCGACGCCCTCAGGGCGCATCACGGTGTTCCAGGCGCGGAGCGAATCATGGTCCTCGGCGACGGGCAGGACCCCGATGTGGTCATTGTGGGCGCCGATGGCCACCAGCTCGTTGCCCAGCGTGGAGTCGCTGCCGGGCAGGATGGCTACCACGTTCCGGGCGGGCGCGGGCGCCGGGATGTCGCCGAAGCGGATGTTGCCGTGCACCGTGGCACCCGGGTCGCCGGGATGGGCCTGGGCCACGGGCTGGCCCATGAGCGTGCCGGCCGCGCGGGAGCTCACGTACATGAACGTCGGGGCAGGCTTCGCGCCGTCGATGGCGAGCTCTGCCTCTGCCGCCCGCAGCTCCGCCTGTTCCGCGGCGGCGATGGCGTCGAGTGAGGCGACGGCGATTCCCGCGGCAGTCGAAAACTGCTGCGTCACCCCGGCGCGGTTGACGGTCCCGGTGGGCTGGCCTCCGCTCTGGGGAGCCACCGTGACCACGACCAGCTTTCCCTCCGCCTCCTGGGGCGAGATGACCGGCGCCGAGCTGTCGCCCACGGTGCCGCCGAAGACCACCTGGACGCCGTCCAGCCGCCGGGCGCCTTTGCCCTGGTCCCGGGGCAGGAGGTCTGTCCAGATGGCGAGCGGCGCGCCTTCCACCGAGAGCCGGGAATCGGAAGTCACCATCCGCTGCACCAGGGGCACGG
Organism: Gemmatimonadales bacterium; assembly: GCA_045803515.1. Taxonomy (GTDB): domain Bacteria; phylum Gemmatimonadota; class Gemmatimonadetes; order Gemmatimonadales; family GWC2-71-9; genus CAVVWJ01. The sequence continues at coordinate 1,355 of JBJMOX010000074.1, read as the reverse complement.
TCTGGAAGAAGGTCCCGTTCTCCCCCGCGGGCGTGAGCCCCAGGCGCTCGGCCTCGGCGGCGATGTAGTCGGTGGCCTTGGCGTCGCCGGCGGTGCCGCTCAGCCGGCCTTCCATCGAGTCGTCGGCGTAGAGGTAGAGCCGGGTCTTGAGATCGGCCGCGCTGATCTCGGCGTGGGTGGCCGGCGCGGGCGCGGGCGCCTCGGGTGGGGCGGCGGCGTGCCCGCAGGCGAGCAGCGGGAGCAGCACGGCCGAGGCGGCGGCGCGCACGACGACATTGGCTGGGTGGGGCAGGGGCACCAGGCTCTCCGAGTGGGGGGATGAGAAGCGGGGAAAGATCTCCCCAACCTACGCCGGGCTCAACGGGGTGGTTTCCGGCGGGGGTCCGCCCCCTCTTTACGGCGACGCGTCCCCGGCGCACTATACCTGCGCCCGCCCGCCGTTCTTCACGTCCGCAAGGAGACCTGCCATGGCTCTGGTCGACCGCGTCAAGAACATCCTGCTGACTCCGAAGACGGAGTGGGCGGTGATCGATGGAGAGGCGACCACGCCGGGCGCGCTCTACGCCGGCTACATCGTTCCGCTGGCGGCCATCGGCCCGATCGCGCAGGTCATCGGCTACTCGGTCTTCGGGTTTGGGATGTGGTTCGGCGGCGGCACGTGGCGGATGCCGATCGGCGCCTCGCTGAGCGCCGCGGTGGTGCGGTACGTGTTGACCCTGGTGGGGGTGTATGTTCTGGCGCTCATCATCGACGCGCTGGCCCCGACCTTCGACGGGACCAAGAGCCCGATCCAGGCGCTCAAGGTGGCGGCGTACGCCAGCACGGCGAGCTGGGTGGCGGGTATCTTCGCGCTGCTGCCGGGGCTCCGGGTGCTGGGTATCCTGGGGCTCTACAGCCTCTACCTGCTGTATCTGGGGCTGCCGGTGCTGATGAAGGCGTCGGCGGAGAAGGCGGTGGCGTACACGGCGGTTGTGATCCTCGCGGCGGTGGTGCTGTTCATGGTCGTGGGCGGGGTGGTGGCGCGGTTTACGGTGATGCCGATGGGGGGGATGATGGGGCGGTGAAAGGGATCATGGCCCAATGACCGAGTGAGGCTCCGCCGCGCCGACGCCGCCGAATGCAAGGGCAAGGCGCAGCGCGGGCCTGCCGGCGATACGTTCTAATCAACCAAAACCGTGCAGAGTGGCAGCAAAGGGGCCCATGACCGACACCTTGGCCATCAAGTACCGCTCGCCAGGCAATGTCGCGCCGCGGAAGGACGCGGAGTTCGCCGCTTTCCTCAACTGGCTGGCGTGCTGGATCGTCCTGCCCAACCTGCCGTTCCTGCCGATCACGCTGATGGGCGGGCCGCCGCG
>JBJMOX010000073.1:0-6167 GCA_045803515.1 Gemmatimonadales bacterium | reverse complement strand
GTCGTCCCGCGGCAGCATCCGAAGCCGCGGCCAGATGTAGAGCTTCGTGACCAGGCCGAAAGCCGCGAAGCTCAGCAGAATGCTGAGTCCGAATAGTGCCTGACTACTCATAGACTCTCCTGCCGGGCCCATGGGCTCCGGCAGCCCCTAGAGGATTTTGGGATGCGCTCCTACGTCCGCCGGGCGGCCGCCTTCTCGAGCAACTGCTTCACGGCGTGAGACGATCGGTGAAACATCCCCGAGCACATCGAGACAGTCGGCGTATCCGCATGATGTCTCCCAGTGGCCGGTCAGCCGCGGAGGGGCCGGGCGAACTTCCGGCTCCGGGATTCAAAACCGAGGCTGGCATAGAACCGATGTGCCGCGTCACGATCGTCACGACTGGTCAACTCGAGTGCGTCACACCCCCATGCGGCCGCTTGGCGTGCGGCTGCCTCGACCAAGGCGCCGCCGATGCCCTGCCCGCGGTGTTCCGCCCGCACCACTAAGGCGCTGAGCAGCGCGACGGGCTCGGACCGGTGCAACAGACTCAGGCGGGTCACCGAGGCCACGCCCAGGACGCTACCGTCGCGCTCCGCGATCAGGACTTGACCCGGGGCCGCGGCAACCGCCGCGAGCCGGCCAGGGATCGCGGCTGCCGAGGCGGGATAGCCCAGCTCGGTGAGCAGGACCGCGATTGGCCCGGCATCCTCGGCACTCGCCTCACGAATCTCGAGCATATCGGGCTTCATGCGTGCTCAGGGAAACCAAGCTGCTCAGGCTGCCTGGGAGTCTCCACCCATGCCTGACACGTACTCCGCAAACATCGCCCGCTTCTCGGCGGGCAAGGCCTGAAAGTCGCGGACGAACTGGTCCGTCCGGGTCGAGCCGAACCGTCGCGCGCCGGCCTCGAGAAACTGCAGCACCTCGTCGATCTCCCGAATCCCTCCGGCGGCCTTTACCTGGCACCTCCCGTTGACGACCTCGTGCATCAAGCGGACGTCGGCCAGGGTCGCACCGCCGTCGGCGTACGCCGTTGAGGTCTTCACGAAGTGCGCGCCGGCCTGGGCGATCCACTCGCAGGCCCGCCGTTTCTCGGCCTGGGTCAGATAACAGTTCTCGGTGATGACTTTGAGCTTCACTCCCTCGGTGGCCCTCACCACGCCGGCGACATCTCTGATAAACCACTCCTGCTCCGAGTTCTTGAGGGCAGGAATGTTCATCACCATATCGACCTCCTCCGCACCGAGGTCGAGCACTTCCTTGGCCTGATACACCTTCATGGACGGCGTCTCGTTGCCGTGGGGAAAGCCGACCACCGTTCCGACGAGGACACCCGACCCGCGGAGCTGCTCCGCGGCGAATCGGATATAGTGGGGCTGCACGGTGAGGCTGGCGGTGCCTAGCCTCGCGGCCGTTTCGGCGAACCGGCTCACGTCCGCCTGGGTGGCATCGGGACGAACGATCGAATGGTCGAACAGCTTGGCGAAGCTGGTGACTTGCATGATGCAGGTCCTCTCGGCCGAATAGGTGCGGACGCCGGTTTCAAGCGCTGCTGTGTCGGCGCCGGCAGGTATGACGAGCTCCTCCGGGACTACTCGGCATCGCCATCTGCTCCGCCGTCGTAGGGTTGGGAGGAGCGCGGGGCGTCGGGCACCTGTTGGTCCAGCGATTGCCGGTACTTGATGCAACCGCGCAGGAATACCGGCCATTCGGGCACCGTTGGCAGCGGATCCTGCTTGTCGGGCAGAAGACCCCACAGTGCGGGATGATGCCAGCAGAGCTCGTGCCCCGTGCTGTCGCGGTGCGCGCGAATGCCGCGGCGCAGTTTCCGAGCCTCCTCAATCAGCTGCTCGCGCGACATGCCGACCAGGTCCTCATCCATCCGCGTTCCCCCGCGTCGGTGTCACCGACCGTGCTCCGCCAGCCATGCCAGGTATCGCGACCGCCTCAGCCGACCTTCTTCCCGCGCGGCTTCGGAGCCTTCCGCCCCACCCCCTTCTTGACCGCGGCCGACAGGTCCCGCGCCGCGTCGCCCAGGGCCGGCAAATCGGGCTGGCTGCCGCTCAGTTTGCCGGTCCGCAGATCCGTGCTGAGGGCCCGGCACATCTCTGTCCCCCGATGGGTGCGGAACCGCTCCTGAAATCCATGCGGATCCTCCGAGCTGGTGGCCATGAGGAGCCCCCACGCCCGGAGCCGCAGGTCGTCCAGCGCGCCCTTGAACTCCTCCAGCCCGGGCGGAGTCGCGTCCTTGTGGGCGATCCCGGCGTCCACGGTATCCAGCATGGCGCTCAGGCTCGCCACCTGCTCCACCCACGCGAACTGACCCATCATGCCCTCCCGGTTCAGAGGAACAGCCACTTTCCGGAAACCATCAATCTGCCTCGCCCGCACTTGCCTGAGAAAGGGGGAACACTGACCTCCACCGTCTGGGTGCGCCCGGCACAGCACCTGGTACCCGGACCGCATCCACGCGTCAGGCAGCCGACGCGACACGATAGCACACCCCCCAGTAGTATGCGAACTGGGTAACGCTCAGCTCCCGAGCGAACGGCGCCAGCGTGGCTTCGAGCTCGGCCGGAGTGGGGAAATTCTTGAGTACCTCATATTCGGAGCCATCGGCGAGCCGCCGTCGTTGGTAGCTGTTGCCCTGAGCGTCCCACCGGCTGATCGGTGTGCTGCTGCCGACGACGTATCGGTTGTCCACCAGTACGACTAGTGCCCCGCCGCCCAACCGGCCGTGCAGGCCATCCAGAAACGCCGACTGGCGCTCCCGCGGCACATGCGACCACCAGAAGGCGGCTAGCCCCGCCGTAAAATCCCCGGGCACGTCAGCAAGGGCGTAGGCGTCGGCCAACGCGAGGCGTACCCGTCCCGCCGGGTAGGGTTTCCCACGCGCCATCTCGAGGGTCTCGGCGCTGGAGTCGGTGGCCGTGATCGCCGCTGCCACAGGGGCAAGTTCAGCGGTCCAGTACCCGGTGCCGCAAGCGATCTCCAGGATTCGCTGGCCGGCGAGCGCGTCCCGTAACCATGACCGAACCCGTGGAAGGTCGGCGTGCCGCTCGGGTTTCTCATACACCTGCTCATACTCGCCCGCGCGCCGGCTGTAGTAGGTCAGCAGCTCTTCGTCTGTCACCTACCGGTAGCCTCCTTCGACGAGCGCCGCGAGCTTCCCGAGCGACGACCGCCAGCCGGCCTCGTTGTCGGCGGGTGGTACGCCACGTGGCAGCCCATCATGCACCGCGTGAATCTCGGTGCCACCGTCTGTGTCGGCGAGCGCGATCGTGATCGTCATCTCGCCGCGCAGCGTGGGATCCGGCGTCTCAAACTCCACCACTTCGACAACCTGCTCGTTCGGCACGAGCTTCACGAAGCGGCCGTGGAACGTGTCGGTCTGCGCGGTCGTCTTGCCGGTTCCGGTCGGCTCGTCGTACGTGAGCGAGATCCGGAACGAGCCGCCTTCGCGGGCGTCGAACGCATGCACGTGACTCGTCATGCCGGTCGGCACCATCCACATGGCGACCGCGCGTGCATCGAGAAGCGCGCGGTAGACCATCGCACGCGGCGCGTTCACATGGCGACTGATGCGGGTCGAGCTCATTGGCTGAAAGGTAGCGCCGGAAGGATCGGCCGAAAGCCGCACGGAGCGTAGGACCGGCCCGCCGCCGGACCGCCGCTACCGCACTCGCCACGATCTCTCAGTGAGCAGGAAAAGTACGAGAATGGCACCCTGCGCGGCCAGCACCAGCAAACCAGGGCCGCTCACCGCGCTAGGTGCTGGTTCGTGGGGCCAGGCGGGGACCGGGCAACACTGCGCGCAAACGGGACGGCAGAGTCGACGGCAATTGGAGCCCATACCAGACCCTCGGCGGTTCGCCGGGCACCGCCACGACGAATCCGACGCTGTCGGGGTCGATGTGACGCATGTTCACCGTGTTGGCTCGCGGGTCCGACACATGCACACCACGGCTATCTCGCACCTCAAAGTGGAATCCGGCTGTCTCGGAGGCCACGCGATACCGTTCCAGGCGGCGGCGAAACGGCTGGATCGCCGCCAGCACCAGAGTATCCAGGTGAAGGCGCGCGGTGTCGGCAACGCCGGGATAAAAGGCGACCACGGTAGGGCTCCCAACCTCGACGGGCGCGGAGGCCCACAACCCGGCCTGGATGACGCGTTGAGCCGAGTCGCGCATCGCGCCGAGCTGAGAATCGCGAGATGCCAATGCAGTAGCCGAGCGGCTCGGTCGCGGTTCACACGCACCGCTCAATCCTGTCAGCACAGCGAGGACTGACGTCCGCCAGAGCACGCGTCTCATCTTGCCTCCAAGGCATGGGTGCCCTCTGACGACCTTCGCACGCCCTGCTCTACCGATGACCAACCGCTGCCACCGCGTCTACCTCCAGAAGCACGTCCTCACGAAAGAGGTGCGGGACCTCGACCAGCGTGCTCGCCGGGGGTGCCGTTGTGCTCACGTGCTGATCGCGCACGGAGCGGAGATCCGCGAGATGCGACATATCCCGGATATAGTAGTTGATCTTGACCACATCGGCGAAAGTCGCGCCCACGGCAGCCAGGGCCCGGTCCAGGTTCACAAAGACCTGCTCCGCTTGCCGTCGGAAATTCCCACCCCCGACCACATTCCCGGATTGATCGAGGGGCACCTGGCCCGAGATGTACACCATGCGCTCGCCTGCGGGCACCTCCACGACCTGGGTGTATCCCCGGGAAGGCGGCTGCGCCGCGGGATTGAGGAAGCGTGGCCTGGTCTGAGCGGTGGAGGTACCGACCGCGCCGCTCACTGCGGCGATCAGTACCTGACATACGATCCATTTCGGTAGAGTCTTCATAGGCGTTCTGTATGCTGAAAAGATGATCACGGGCTGCCGAACGAGAGGCTGATCCGCGGCAAGGGCGACGGCCTACCGGGTGCCCGGAGTCGAGTCTGCCGGCACCGGCTTCCGAAACGCCCCGCCGATCAGCGCACCGGTGACTCCTCCCATCACTGCTCCCAAGACGGCACCCCCGGCTGCCGGTCCGAGACAACTGCGGTCCGTTTCCTTGAGGTCCTGGCAAAAGGCATACACCAGGGCCCCGAGCCCCACGCCCCCAATGGTACCCCCGATCAGCAGCCCCCGTCTCCAGTGGGTCGCCGGAATCCGCTTGGCCGTGGTGTCCGGCGTTCCCCGGGTGGCGAGGGAGGGCTGAGCCAGAAACAGCGACGACGGGCTCGGCCCGCGGACGAGGCCCACGGCCTGGGCGGCCGAAGGCTGGCTGACCAGCAGCAGGGCGAGCAGGACGAGCATGAGGCGAAGCATGAAGACCTTTGCCGGAGATGCTCCGAAAATGCCTCTGTGCCGTCCCCTGACCGTGACCGGGATCCCGTCGCCCGCGTTCGCCGCTGCATCAGCGGGTCAGCCAGCGCCGGGATGGAGCGCCAGGACCATATGGTGCTCGGCGACACTCACATCTCCACCCACATACATGCTGGGGTCGTCACTATGCGCGGTGGCATGCGCGGTCAGGTCAGCGGCGGCTCGCCGTGCCGAGTTTCGCCACGATGCGCTTCGGCGCCAGCGCGCGGTAACTCTCATCGATCCACAGCTTGAGGAGCTCGAGCGGCAGGCGTGCTCCGCGCGGAAACCGCGCCGTGACCCATCCACTCCGCCCCAGGCCGTACTCGGTCGGCGAAGCGAACGGCAATCTCAGCGCCACACCAGCGGAGGAGGGCAGCTTGGCCGAGAGGGAAAACGTCCCCGCGTCCGCGGCCAGGAAGACGGCCTCGGGGTACGCCAGGGCGGCTCTGCGAAGCGTGGCACCATCACGCGGGAGCCGGGACGAAGCGACCACGTCACCCTCCCTCCGCAAAGGACCTGTGAAACTAAGATCGACATAGGCCCAGAGGCGCCCAGTCGGTGGCCAGCGTCGATCGCGGCAGGGCCGCGTCCTGCAGGATGAGCACGAGAGAGCGGCGCACGCCCGAACCGGTGCCCGTCAGAATCATCGGGAGGCCCCCGGGCACCATCACCCCCGCATCCCCGGCCCGCTGCACCAGCTTTCCGCGCGGTGTTTCGAGGCATTGTTCGCCTGCCAAGGTGTACCAGGCCTCGACGCCAGGATGCCGGTGGATCGGCGAGTGCATCCATGGCCGGAACACGCCTTCCATGTAGACGGCCGCGTACGCGTCGGC
>JBJMOX010000072.1:0-12584 GCA_045803515.1 Gemmatimonadales bacterium | reverse complement strand
TCCTTCCCGTCCTTCCCGTCCTTCCCGTACATTCCGTCATGCTACCCACCGAAGGCCGGCTCATCGCGGTGGACTGGGGGGAGATCCGGATCGGCCTCGCGCTGAGCGACGAGTCCCAGCTCCTGGCGACCCCACTCCGGACGCTGGTCCGCCGCCCCGGCAAACGCTTCCCCATGCCGCAGTTCCTGGCGCTGGTGGAGCAGCACGCCCCGGTGGGCGTGGTCGTGGGACTGCCCCTCACCTCGGAGGGCCGGGAGGAGACCAGCGCGGTGGCCGCCCGGGAGCTTGCCGACTCCATCGTCCGGCGTACCGGGCTTCCCTGCGAGCTCTGGGATGAACGGATGAGCACCGCCCGCGCGCTCGGGGCCATTCGGGAGCAGGGCGGCAATACCCGCGGACGGCGAGAGGAGGTGGACGCGCTGGCGGCGGCCGTGCTGCTGCAGCACTTCCTCGATGCCCGGCGGCCGGTCCGCACATGAGTCCCCGTGCTCCCCGCCGCCCTCGACTGTCTCTCCTGCTGCTCCTCCTGGGGGCGGCGTGCGGCGGCCGCCGTCACACCGAGCGCGTCACCCTTCCACCAGGGTCCACCTTCACCGCCGTGACCGACAGCCTGGTCGCCCACGGAGTCGTCTCCAGCCGGCTCGGCTTCAAGCTTCTCGCCCGGGTGCGCGGAGTGGATCGCTCGGTCCATGCGGGAGTCTACGAGTTCGCGCCGCACCTCTCCGCCTGGCGGGTGCTCGGCGTGCTGGCGGCAGGCAAGACCGCGGCCGTCCGGTTCACCGTACCGGAAGGCCTCACCATACTGGACGTGGCTGCCCTGGCGGCGGAACGGTTGGACGTACCGGAGGACTCGGTCCTGACCGCGGCCCGGGACGGCGGGGCGGCGAGCGCCCTCCTGGGATTCCGGGTGAGCTCGTTCGAAGGGTTTCTCCGTCCCGAGACCTACGCGCTGCCGCCCGAGATCCCGGGACGGGAGCTGGTGCGGCTCATGGCCCAGGGATTCACCTCCGCCTGGGAGCCGGCCTGGACCGCGAGGCTCGACTCGCTCGGCCTGAGTGAGCTCGAGCTGGTGACCCTGGCCTCCATCGTCGAGGGTGAAGCACGGGTGGACGGGGAGCGGGAGACCATCGCCGGGGTCTACCGCAACCGATTGCGGATCGGGATGGCACTCCAGGCCGACCCCACGGTGCAGTACGCCATCGCGCTGGCGACGGGCCGGCGAAAGCCGCGCCTCTACGTCAAGGATTACCAGTTCCCTTCGGCCTACAACACCTACCTGCATCCGGGCCTGCCGCCGGGACCGGTGAACTCCCCCAGCCGGCGCAGTCTGGAAGCGACACTGTATCCCGCCAAGGTGCCTTACCTCTACTTCGTGGCCGGCCCCGACGGGCGCCACCTCTTCGCCCGGACCTATGCCGAGCATTTGAGCAACGTGGCGCGGTCTCGTCGCGGGATGCCTTGAAGTGCAGGACATGGCAAATTGCCAAGGATCCCGAACACCTGCCCACACTTGAGCTGAGCCAGCTCAGCTGAGCGCTCGCGCATAGCTCGCCGTCGCACGCTCGACATCGCTCCCGCCGAGAATCCCCGAGACCACCGCCACCCCCTGCCCCCCCGCCGCAACGACCTCGGACACGTCCTCCGGCCGGATACCCCCGATCGCCAGGCAGGGACGCCCGCCGGCCAGAGCGAGCAGCCGGCGAAAGCCCTCCGCGCCAAGGCCTGTCCCGGCGTCGCGCTTGGTCCCCGACACACGCCAGGGTCCAATACCCCAGTAATCCGCCGCGCCGGCCGCTTCCGCCTCGGCCTCTGATCCCACCGATGCCCCGATCACGAATCCCGCCGGCGCGATGGCGCGCACCAGACCCACCGGCACATCCTCGGGACCGAGATGGACCCCTGCGGCGCCCGTCGCGAGCGCGATGTCGGGCCGATCGTTCACCAGGAGCGGGATGCGGAGCGCCCCGACCAGCCTCGGCGCCAGTGCCGCCAGCTGACGAGCACTGGCGCGCTTGAGTCGGAGCTGCACCGAGCTGGCGCCGCCCCGCTCAGCCGCGAGGGCGAGCGCCACCGGATCCCGCTGGGCCATCAGGTCATCGTCAGTCACGAGCATGAGACGAACCAACGCCGCTACATTATGTCCCATGACGCCTCCCCTGCCGCGCCTTCAAGGGATCCGCGGAGCCACCACCGTGGAACGCAACGAGGCGGGAGAGATCCTCGCCGCCACCGATGAGTTGCTTCGCACGCTCATCGAAGCCAACCAGCTCGATCCCGACGACATCGTGAGCGGCCTCTTCACGGTTACCCGGGATCTCGACGCCGCCTTCCCCGCCCGCGCGGCCGAGGAGTTCGGGTGGAACATCGTGGCCCTGCTGCACGCCACCGAGATCCCAGTGCCCGGCTCGCTGGCGCGCTGCATCCGTCTGCTGGTCCACGCCTACACGCCGAAAAGCCGGGCGGAAATCAAGCACTGCTATCTTCGTAGGGCCACCGTGCTCAGACCCGACCGGGCGTGATTCAGGTCCGGGTTACCGCCCGGGGCGCCGAGCGCTGGACCCGCGGTCATCCCTGGATCTACCGGAGCGACGTCCAGGACCAGGCATCCGAGGCTCCCGGCATCGTGCGGGTGCAGGACGCTCACGGACGGTTCATCGGCCAGGCGCTGTACTCTCCCACTTCCGAGATCCGGCTGCGCCTCATCGAGCGCACCGACCGGCCGGTCGACGCCGGCTGGTGGCGGGAGAAGCTGGCGGCCTGCCGCGACCGCCGGACCGGTATCGACGCGACCGCGTGCCGCGTCGTGCATGGCGAGGGCGATGGCCTGCCTTCGCTGATCCTCGATCGCTACGATCGCTGGGTGGTCGCCCAGCTCCTCTCCGCCGGGCTGGAGACCATGCGCGAGCCGATGCTCGCGGCCCTGCGCGAGCTCTTCGCTCCCGAGGGAATCCTTCTCCGCCACGACACTGCCGCACGCCGCCGGGAGGGCTTGCCCACCGAGCCCGAGCTGGTACACGGCACCGTGCCGCGGGAGATCGAGGTGCGGGAGGGAAGCATCCGGTATCTGGCGGCGCCATGGGACGGGCAGAAGACCGGCGCCTTTCTGGACCAGCGCCCGAACCGTCTTCTCGCCGGACGGCTGGCGCGGCCCGGTGGGCGAGCGCTCGATTGCTTCGCCTACCACGGCTCCTTCGCGCTCCACCTCGCGGCGCGCTCCGCCACGGTCCTGGCGTTGGACGTGAGCCGGGAGGCACTCCAGCGTGGGGCGGTCAACGCCGCGCTCAACGGGATGGAAAACATCGAGTGGCGGGAGGGCGATGCCTTCGAGACGCTGCGCGCCCTGGCCCGAGCGCACGAGCGGTTCGATACCATCGTGCTCGATCCGCCCGCCTTCGCCAAGTCGCGCGCGGCGGTGCCAGGGGCCCTGCGGGGATATCACGAGATCAATCTCCGCGCGATGCGCTGTCTCGCGCCGGGCGGAAGCCTGCTCACCGCGTCCTGCTCGTTTCACGTACGGCTCCCCGCCTTTCTCGCCATGCTGGCGGACGCGGCGGCCGACAGCGGGCGCTCCATCGTGCTGCGCCATGTATTGGTCCAGGCGGAGGACCATCCGGAAGTGCTCACCATTCCCGAGACCGGATACCTCAAAGCCGCCGTCCTCGAGGCCCGCTGAAGGCCCGGCTGGCGGGTTACCGCCTTTTCTTCGCGTTGACACAGGCAGTCGCAACTACGAATTTGAGGACGATGCCCGGACCATCACTCCTCAATCTCCGCGATGACCTGCCGCCTCGGCCTTCCGCTTCCGCCGAGGCGTCATGCTGAGCGCCGCGCAGCTTCGCGGCGTCGCGGAGCGTCGGCGGACACCCTATTCCGACAAGCAGCACTATCAGGAGTACATCCTCCAGCGCATCGAAGGCTTCAAGAACTCCATCGGGCGTGACGAGCTGCTGCGCCTCGGCGACGAGGCCGCGTCGGAGCTCCAGAGCGCGTCCGAGGGACAGTTCCTGCTGACCGAAGTGCTGATGCTGGAGTCGGTCGACCGGCTCATCATGAAGCGACTCGCGCTTCGGCCCTACAACCGCTGGCGCCGTCAATTCCTCAAGCTGCGGGAGGCCCAGCGCACCCCCACCCACTGGGGACTCGAGCCCACCTGTCCCCTGGCCCGGCTGCTTCCCAGAATCGAGTCTCGAGACAACGCGCTGGTCATCGGCAGCGGCGCCGAGCCTACCGTTTATCTGCTCGCGGCACACGATGCGGTCGTCACCTTCCTGGCCAGCGACCTGGGTTGCGTCGAGCGGGTGGAGTCGCGGATGGCCACCGAGGCGCTTGGCAGCCTCTTCGAGGGCTACGTCGCGCAGATCGGTGCCGGGCTCCCCGGTTTCCTCGACTTCGTGGACGCGACCGACCTGGTGGTGCTCGACCCCGGTGCGCTGGTGCACTTGAGCCTCGCCTGTCGGGTCGAGTTCGTCCGCGATCTTCAGCGGCGGAGCCGGCCCGGCTGCGTCCACATCCTCCTGCCCACCTGTCAGTCGCTCGCGCCCGAGGCGCTGCTGGCGCTCTACCCAAGCTGGACCATCGAAGAGGCCAAGCGGCGGCGGCGCGCGAGCGGTACCCGCCAGCGGGACGGCATCGTGCTCAGCATGCCGACGTGTCCCCCAAACACGTCCCGGGCCGCCGCCGTCGGGTCAGAATGACACGGCCCGCCGGGGCGCGGTAAGCCAACTCATTGAAGCGACGGATCTTGTCAAAGGCACCCAGACGGCACGATGGCTGCCTTTCCGCGGGAGGAGGTCAGCATTTCCCGTGGAGAGAGAGGATCGGTCCGTGGCCAGTCTCCCGCTCGTCATTCCGTCGCTGCCGTTGGGCATCGTGATCAAGAGTGGGGCGCCCGCGCCCAAGCCGGTCAGGTTCTGGGCCTACATGTGGGCGGCCGACGAAGAGATGGCCAGCGACCACTGGCATCAGCGGGTCCCCAGCGAGCACGTCGCGTAGCGAGTACCGCGCGGCGGCCCGAAACGCCCCCGGATTCCGGTCCGGGGGTGTTTGTATTTTGTAGAGGCCTTGCCCCTGCTCCTGGGTAGGTCTAAACTCGAATTAGATCATCCTCTTTGACTGTCGAATTGGTGCTCATGCCGAATCTTACGCTCAACGGCACCCCTATCCCCTTCGATCCCGGGGCCACCATCCTCGAGGCCGCCCGCACCGCCGGGGTCGACATCCCCACGCTCTGCTGGTACCCCAAGCTCCCCATCGTTGGCAACTGCCGGATCTGCCTTGTCTCAGTCGAGGGCCAGGGCAAGCTGGTGCCGGCCTGCGCCACCCCGGCCGCCGAGGGAATGGTGGTCGAGACCGAGTCCGAAACGGCGGTCGAGAACCGGCGCAGCGTGCTGGGATTTCTGCTGGAGCGCTACCCGGGGGATCACCTGAGCAACGGCGGACGGGCCAATCCCCGCAACGAGTTCGAGCGCTACGCGGTGCAGTACGACGTGCCGATCCGCGCCCGCCGCGATCTCCCGCTCCGCACCGGCGACGAGCGGCCGGGCGACGTCATGATCCAGCACGACATGAGCACCTGTATCCTCTGCACCCGTTGCGTGCGGGCGTGCGAGGACATTCAGGAGGTCGGGGTGCTGGACGTCGGGATGCGCGGCGAGAATACCCAGATCATCGTCGGCGGTGACGGCGATCCGGATCACGCGGGCTGTACCTGGTGCGGAGAGTGCGTCCGGGTGTGTCCTACCGGCGCCATTTTCGAGTTCATCCCCAAGCAGCGCTTCGGTTCCGAGGCGGTCCGCCAGCCCGACAAGGTGGTTCGCTCCGTCTGTCCGTACTGCGGGGTCGGGTGCCAGCTCGATATCCATGTGAAGGACGGCGAGATCATGCGGGTGACCTCGCCCTCGATCGAGGAATACACGCCCAATCAGGGCTCGACCTGCGTGAAGGGGCGGTTCGGCTACGACTTCCCGATGCATCGCGACCGGTTGATGGCGCCGCTCATCCGCAAGGGCTGGGTCCACGATGGCGCGCGCTGGATCTGGACCGGGGAGTCACCACGGCATCGCGAGGGGCCGTGGCATACGATCGAGGAAATGGGCGGCCGGCGGAAACCGCGGCCGCCCAGGCGCAGCGTCGGCAAGCCACCGCAGACCGGGGTTCCGATGCTGGAAGACGATGACGTGCGCGATCGCGCCGCCACGCCGCCGGCCTGGTACAGCGCGTTCCGGGAGGCCACGTGGGATGAGGCGATGAGCCTGACCGCCCAGGAGCTGCTCCGGATCCGCGACACCCACGGCCCCCGGGCGCTCGCCGCGCTCTCCTCGGCCAAATGCAGCAATGAGGACAACTACGCCTTCATGCGCATGGTCCGCGGTGCCCTGCACACCAACAGCGTGGACCACTGCACCAGGCTCTGTCACTCCAGCTCGGTGGCGGCCATGAGCCGGGCGATGAATACCTCCGCCGCCTCCGGCTCCATGCGGGAGATCGAGGAGGCCTGCGATGTGATCTTTATCTCCGGAGCCAATACCACGGAGACCCACCCAGTCTTCGGCGCCCTGATCAAGCGCGCCGTCTCCAAAGGGGCCAAGCTGATCGTGGCTGATGTCCGGCGCACCGAGCTGGCCGAGCTGGCGGACATCCATCTCCAGATGCTGCCGGGTACCGACGTGGCGCTGTACAACAGCATGCTGCATCACGTGATCGCGGCCGGGCTCACGGATCGGCATTTCATCGCCAACCGGACCCACGAGTTCGAGCAGGTAAAGGCCGCAGTGGCCGGCTACACGCCCGAGGTGGGCGCCAAGATCACCGGAATCCCGGCGGAGACCATCCGCCGCGCCGCGGAGATGTACGCCCGCGGCCCCGCCACCTCGACGCTCTGGGCCATGGGGCTGACCCAGCACAACACCGGCACCGACATCGTCGCCAGTCTGCTCAATCTGATGCTCGCCTGCGGCATGATCGGCCGCTGGGGCGCCGCGATGCTCCCCATCCGCGGCCAGAATAACGTGCAGGGCGCCAGCGACATGGGGGCGATCCCCTTCGCCTACACCGACTACCGTCCGGTGACCGACCCGGCGGTCCGGGCGGAGTTCGCCAAGGCCTGGGGCGTGCCCGAGGAATCGCTCTCGCTGGAGCGCGGCATGATGGTCACCGAGATGGTGCAGGATGGAAGCCCGATCCGTGGCATGTTCATCTTCGGGGAGAATCCGGTCATCTCCGATCCCAACATCTCCCACGCCGAGCACTGGGTCCGCGGGCTCGAGTTCCTGGCCGTGGAGGACCTGTTCCTCACCGAGACCGCGCGTTGGGCCGATGTGGTGCTGCCGGGCTCGTCCTTCGCGGAAAAGTCGGGCACCTTTGTCAACACCGACCGCCACATCCAGCTCACCGAAGCGGCGCTCGATCCGCCGGGGAAGGCCCGCCGCGATCTGGATGTCATCGTCGAGCTCAGCCAGCGGCTGAGTCTCCGCACCGACTGGCAGACCCCAGGCGACGTGATGCGGGAGATCGCCTCGGTCACGCCGTCCTGGCGCGGGGTGAGCTACGAGATGCTGCGCGGGCGGCGCTCGATTCAGTATCCGGTGCCCACGCCGAACTCGGACGGAACGCCATTCCTCTTCGACGACGGGTTCCCCACGGCGGACGGGCGCGCCCGCTTCGTCCCGGTCGAGTTCCTCGCGCCCGACGAGCTGCCCAGCGACCAGTTCCCCTATATCCTCAACACCGGCCGCCAGATGTACCACTGGCACACCGGCACCATGACCCGCCGCTCCGAGGGGCTCGATTCGAGGGAGCCGGTGCCCATCGTCGAGATGCACCCGCTCGACGCGCTCGACCTCGGCGTGGGCGAGGGCGACGAGGTGAGGGTCACCTCGCGCCGCGGGAGCATCGTCATCGGGGTCCGGGTCTCCGACCGGCAGGCCCGGGGCCAGATCTTCATGCCCATGCACTTCCGCGAGGCGGCGGCGAACCTGCTCACCAACCCGCAGCTCGATCCCTACGCCCGCATCGCGGCGTTCAAGATCAGCGCGGTCCGGATCGAGCCGGTGCGCGAGGCGGCTGCGGTGTGATTCCACCGCTCGGGCAACACCCAACGGGCGAACCGTTCAGCGGTTCGCCCGTTTCGTTGTCCCGCCTTTCCCGTGGCTCGGATAGATGCGTTCGAGGTGTACCAGCAGAAGTAAGGGGGGCGGCTATATTCCGCCGTCATTTTCCCGGATCGTCATGCGCGCACTCATCAAGGAATCTGCCGGCCCCGGCATGGTGCTGCGGGAGGTCCCGACCCCGACCTGTGGGGTCACCGACGCGCTGATTCGCGTCCGTCACGCCGGTGTCTGCGGCACCGATCTCCACATCTGGGAGTGGGACAGCTGGGCTCGCAACCGGCTCCGTCCGCCGGTGGTCATCGGACATGAGTTTGCGGGGGAGATCGTGCAGCTCGGCCGGGAGGCCGAATCCGCCGGGCTGCTCGCCGTGGGCGATCTGGTCACCGCCGAAGGCCACATCGTCTGCGGCCATTGCCTGCAGTGCCGCCTGGGCGCGGGCCATCTCTGCCAGCGTACCCAGATCATCGGGGTCGACCGCGACGGCGCGTTCGCGGAGTTCATTGCGATGCCCGCATCCAATGTCATCCAGCTGGACGGCATTCCCACCGAGATCGGCGCCATCATGGACCCCATGGGCAACGCGGTCCACACCGTGCTCGAGGCCTCCGTGCCCGGAAGCTCGGTCCTGGTGCTCGGGTGCGGCCCGATCGGCTGCTTCGCCGTGGGGGTTGCCCGCGCGGCGGGCGCGTCGCTGGTCATCGCCAGCGACTTCAACCCGATGCGGCTCACGCTTGCCAGCGCCATGGGCGCGCAGGTGACGCTCAACCCCTCGACCGACGACGTGCTGGGCCGGGTGCGGGAGCTCACCGGCGGCGACGGCGTGGATCTGGTCTGCGAGATGAGCGGACACCCCACCGGCCACGCCCAGGCCTTCGCCGCCGCCCGGCTCGGGGGACGGGTCAACCTGCTCGGAACCCCCAACCGGACCACGGAAGTGGATTTCGCGCGCGACGTGATCTTCAAGGGACTCACCCTCTACGGTGTGACCGGCCGCAAGATGTACCAGACCTGGCACCAGATGCGGCGCTTCCTTCGGGCCGGCCAGCTCGACCCGCGGCCGGTGATCACCCACCGCTTTCCGCTCGAGTGCATCGCGGAGGCCATCCAGGTGATCAAGGACGGTCAGGCCGGCAAGGTCATTCTGGAGGTCGCCCCATGAGCAGTCCGCTGGAACAGCGCCTCGAGGCCGAGCTGGAGCAGTTCATCAGGGACAGCGTGTACAAGCGCCTCAACTTCCTGGAAAGCCCCCAGGACGCCCGGGTCCGCATGGAGAATCGGGGCGAGGTCATCATCCTCTCCTCCAACAACTACCTCGGGCTCAGCAATCAGCGCGAGGTAGTCGAGGCGGGCAAGGCGGGGCTCGACCGCTACGGCGCGGGCACCGCGTCGGTGCGATTCATCTGCGGTACCTACACGGTGCACCGCGAGCTCGAGGCCGCCTGCGCCCGGCTGGCCGGGACCGGCGGTTCCCTCAGCTTCGTCAGCGCGTGGAACGCCAACGAGGCGGTGCCGGCAACCCTGCTGGGCGAGCAGGACATCGTGATCAGCGATCAGCTCAACCACGCCTCCATCATCGATGCCATGCGCCTGGCCAAGGCCATCGGCAAGTGCCAGACGGCCGTCTATCGTCACGCGGATCTGGCCGATCTCGAGGCGAAGCTGGTCGCGGCGCGGGACCGCCGGGTCCGGATGGTGATCACCGACGGCATCTTCTCGATGGAGGGGTCGATCGCGGACCTTCCCGGCCTGGTGGAGCTCTGCCGGAAGCACGACGCCGTCCTCCTGGTCGACGACTCCCACGCCACCGGCGTGCTGGGCGATCACGGCCGGGGCACGGCGGAGCATTACGGCCTGCTGGGCGAGGTGGACATCATCACCTCGACGCTGGGCAAGGCGCTGGGGGGAGCGGCCGGCGGGTTCGTCGCATCGTCCACTACGGTCTGTGACTATCTCACTCAGCGGGCGCGTCCCCAGCTCTTCTCCAACGCGCTGCCGCCGACCGTTGCCGCCAGCGCTCTCGAGAGCATCCGCTACCTCGAGGCGCACCCCGAGCGGGTCACCACTCTGCGCGAGAACGCACAGTATTTCCGTCATCACCTGCTGGAGCTCGGCTTCAAGCCGCTCCCTGGAGAGACGCCGATCATTCCGGTCATTCTGGGGGAAACGTCTGCCGCCATCCGGATGAGCGACCTCCTGCTCGCGGAAGGGGTCTTCGTCACCGGCTTCGGCTTTCCGGTCGTGCCGCAGGGCCAGGCGCGGGTCCGCTGCCAAATCTCCGCCGCGCACAGCCGGGCCGACCTGGATGAGGCCCTCGCGGCGTTCAAGAAGGTCGGCCGCCAGCTTCGGCTCATCTGATCTGTTCAACTGGTGACGCTTCAGTTCACCCGGGTGACGGATTCAGTCCGTGTCT
This sequence comes from Gemmatimonadales bacterium, assembly GCA_045803515.1. Classification (GTDB taxonomy): domain Bacteria; phylum Gemmatimonadota; class Gemmatimonadetes; order Gemmatimonadales; family GWC2-71-9; genus CAVVWJ01. Next base: position 2,066 of record JBJMOX010000072.1, on the reverse strand, counting down.
CCGCGGTGAATCCCCGGTGGGCCCGGTCTTTGCACCCTCACCCATTCCGACGGGCGGGGGAGTCCCTGGATAGCATGACGTAAGCTGCTACGCTACCGTAGCTTACCAGGGCTCTGCGACCCCATTCCCTCCCGCGATTTCCGATAGAAACCCGCATTTTGACCGACTGTGCCGCCCGGGCACGCGGTAGTCGCCAGGACCCACCTGGCGCGGACACCTTACGGAGGCAGTCTGTGATGCGCATGGTCATCCGAAGCATTCCGGCGGCAGCGCTGGCCTTCTGTCTGGGCGCGACCCAACTCGCAGCGCAACAGCCCGGCAGCTCGAACTTCCAATGGTACGTAGGCGGACACGGTGGCGTCATGAGTATCCGCACGCCGCTGGAAGACCGTACCTACCTTCCGACCGCAGGCGGCTCGATTCTGATCACCGCCAAGCGGACCGGGCTGCTCCTCTCCGTGGATCAGGCCTTCGGCTCGGACGAGACGACGGCCACGGCGTACGAGATCCGCGATACCTCGGGCGGAGTGATTGCGAGTGGTGCGGTCGGCTGGACCTTCCAGGGTGTCCGCAAGTATTCGGCGATCCTGGTGGCCTATCCACTCCAGAACCGGAACGTGGCGCCCTTCGTGGGCCTGGGCGGCGGCATCATGCACACCACGGGGAATTCAGCCGGGCGCTTTGCCGACGGTCGGGATGCGAGCCACCTCAGCAGCAGCGGGTTCGGAACGGCGATCGCGGGGCTCGAGTTCAGGCTTGGACCGTTCAGTGCCTTCGGTGAGTACCAGATCACGACCAAGCTCGGGTTCAAGTCGCTGACCACCGTGCTCCAGGAAGACGGGAGCGGCAAGCCTACCTTGGTCGAGAACGACTTCGGCGAGTGGCTGACCGGCGCCACCCACACCTTGACCGGCGGGCTGCGATTGTCACTGGGGAGCGCGCGCGACCAGGCGAGGACCGGCGGTTACTGAGCAGCGGCGGCGCCGCAGCGAACGGGCAGCGGATCAGGACGATTCGCTGCCCGTTTTGCGTCCGCTCACCGGTCCCCTCGAGACGTATGGAGACCCGGCGGCCAGGAAGCGGAGCGGCCACTCGGCGGCCTTGGTGATCCCGACCCTGGTAGTCACCAGGACCCTCGCCGACTCCGCATGGCGGGGGGCGACCACCACGGGAGAGCCCACCATGCCCAGCCCATCCAGCCCCCGGGTGATTCCGAGAGCCTGACAAAGCTTCCCTGGACCGGAGCAGAGATGCCGGTCATCCACGTCGCCCCTGCGGCTCCGCATGATCTCCAGCCCGCGCAGCGGTTCCAGTGCGCGAAGCAACACCGCCCCACCGTTTCCCTCCGGTCCGCACACCAGGTTCGCGCACCAGTGGAGGCCATAGGAGCGGTAGACGTACCATGATCCGGGCGGGCCGAACAAGGCGGCATTCCGCTCGTTGCGGCGCCCGCGGAAGCCGTGCGATGCAGGGTCGTCGGCGCCGAGGTAGGCCTCGGTCTCCACGATGCGGCCGGCTGTGGCCTGGGGACCCACCGACGACATCACCAGAGCTCCCAGCAGATCCCGCGCGACCACATCGGCGGAGCGGCCGAAAAACGAGACGGGCAGCGTGGCTGCCCGTAGCGTCGTGCTCACTCGGCCTTCTTTCGCGCCCTGGGAGGTCGCTTGGGACGAGCGGGCCGCGGGGCCTCCGATGCGTCTGGCGAGGCAGCCGGCTCCGCCGCAGGCTTCGTGGCTGCGGCCGCGGCGGCCCGCTTCCGGGGTGCGCGGCGGGGCCGGGCCGGCTTGGCGGCGACCGACTCGGCGGGAGCCTCCTCCGCGGCAGGCGGGGTCTCCGCGGGCGGCGCGGATTCGACCCGGACCACCCCGATCAGCGGGATCTCGCCGGTCCGGAACGGGGCCCGGGAGCCACGGCGGAACCGCACGCCGAGACGCTGGCCGTTCTCCCGTCCGCTGCTCGCCGGCTCGGCGGGCGGCTCGGAGGCGACCGCGGCCGGCTCCTCTACGGAAGGGGCAGAGGGCGGCGCTGCCAGCAGCGGTGCGGGTCGAGGCGGCAGGGCCGGA
>JBJMOX010000071.1:0-2089 GCA_045803515.1 Gemmatimonadales bacterium | reverse complement strand
TGTAGTCGAGATAGGTCGTGCCGTTGGAGACGACGAGGACGCGGACGGCGATGGTGCTGCTGCCGCTCTCGTCGATCACGTCCACGTAGCCCACCTCGCTCAGCGGGTCGACTGGGCGGAGGGTGACCGGATTAATGGCGTACAGCACGAAGCGCACTCCGTTCGACGGGGCCCCGGAGAGGTCGGACTGGACGTAGACGCCGGTGGTCGTGTCCCAGACGTAGGTCTTGCCCAGCACACTGGACGGCAGGGCGGCCACCGAGGCCTGGATCCGCGAGGCCGATGGAAGCATCCGTGTCACGGTGCGAGCATACCGCTCCCGGCCCGATGCGCCGGACAGCGCGAGCGCGGGCGAGGAGACCACCGCGGCGGAGCCGCCGAGCGCCAGGGACATGTCGGCGCCCAAGGCCGCATAGCTGGTCGCTGCTGGCGACTGGAAGGCGGTCCCGGCGGCGTTCACATCAGCGGTCGCGCCGGCCGGATTGAACTCGCTTGGTCCGTTGTCATGGGAGCAGCCACCGAGCACCACGAGGAGCAGGGTCGCGGCTGAGGAGACGCGCCTTGCGGAATGCAGGACGGACATGCGGACCACCTCCGAGACGGGGGCGAGCAGGTGAGCCGTAAGCGGCTCTGGGAGATTGGGTTGCGCGGTCGTGTCGAGCCTTGCAGCGTCGCCAGCTACGCCAAACCCGGCGGCACCCGGACTCGGAGGCAACGCTCGTGCCCGGCCGCTTTGGCCGACTGACGGCGGACCCACCGGCCGGGTATATTGGGGCGTCCGGAAGGACGCTCCACCAACCGAGGCGGAGGACATGGCAGGGATCATTCTGGAGGGGGTGCTGTTCGCCGCGATGCTCGCGACGATGGCCGCCCTCCTTTTCTTTGTCCTCCGGTACTGGACCCCGCTCGGCCTCAGGTTCCGCCAGGCGGCGAACCGCAGGCGGCTCGAGCGGGAGATAGAGCTGGAGTGCCCGATCCACGGGATGCAGCGGGAGGAGGAGCTGGTGCGCCTGCCGTCCGGCAGCCGCATTTGTCCGGTGTGCTACAAGGAGGCGTTACATGAGTAGTGCCATGGGCGAACGACTGGGAATGATCGGTTCCACCGGGGACGGGGCCGCCACGAGGATCGCCCGTCTGGCCGGAATCGCTCTGGGGCTGCTGGTGTTGCTCCTGCTGGTGCCGACGGCCGTGACCTACGTCAATCCGGGTCACGTGGGCATCGTCATTCATCGGACCGGCGGCGGGGTGGATCCCCATCCACTCGGCCCGGGGCTCCACGCCCGCAATCCGCTCACCACCGGCATCGAGGAGTATCCCACCTTCATGCAGACGCTGGTCCTCACGCGGGCCTCGACCGAGGGCTCGAGCAACAACGACGAGATCAACGTCAACAGCGTCGAAGGGCAGCCGCTGTCGCTCGATGTGTCGATGTCGTTCGAGCTGGACCCGACCAAGGTGCCGGCGCTCTACTCCACCTTCCGCACCGACATCGCCACCATCCAGCACACCTACGTGAAGCAGGCCATCCGGCAGGCGCTGCAGGAAGTGGTGGGGAACGAGGAGATCGCGGCCATCATCGGCCCCAAGAAGGCCGAGGTCACCGGGCGGGTGACCAAGTCGCTGGAGCAGCGGCTCGACCCCTACGGGATCCAGGTGAAGCAGTTCACCATCAACGAGCTGCGCGCGCCGCCCGCGGTCATCGAGGCGATCAACCAGAAGAACGTCATGCAGCAGCAGGCGCTGACGTCGCAGAACGAGCTGCAGAAGAACCAGTTCCAGGCGCAGGGCGACTCGATCAAGGCCGCCGGCCGCGCCAAGGCGATCCTGGCCGAGGCGGAGGCGCAGGCCAAGGCCAACCGGCTCCTGAGCGAGAGCATCACCCCGACACTGGTGCAGTACGAGATGAGCAAGCGGTGGAACGGGCAGATGCCCCAGGTCACCGGCGGGGCGATGCCGATGCTGCAGCTGCCGAGCGCGGCGAAGTAGCCGCTACGGCCCGACGGTCACCATCTTCGCCTTGGAGGGCACGCCCTTCGCGTTCACCAGAAAGAGCATGTACGGGCCCGGGGGCGCCACATTGGCGTTCTTC
>JBJMOX010000070.1:0-3643 GCA_045803515.1 Gemmatimonadales bacterium | reverse complement strand
GATCAACGCCAATATCATGTCGCTCGGCGGCATCGCCATCGCGATCGGCGCGATGATCGACGCCGCGATCGTCATGATCGAGAACCTGCACAAGCACATGGAGCACCAGCCCGACCGGCATCACTGGGAGCATGTGCTGGCCGCGTCGCGCGAGGTGGGGCCGGCGCTCTTCATGTCGCTGCTGATCATCACGCTGTCGTTCCTTCCGGTCTTCACCCTGGAGGACCAGGAAGGCAGGCTCTTCCGTCCGCTCGCGCTCACCAAGACGTTCGCCATGGCCGCGGCGGCCATCCTTTCGGTCACCGTGGTCCCGGTCCTGATGGGATTTCTTGTCCGTGGCCGCATTCGGCCCGAGTCGGCGAACCCGCTGAACCGCTGGGCCGCGTGGGCCTACCGCCCGATCCTCCGTTGGGCGCTCCGGGCGCGGGCCTTGGTGATCGTTGGCGCCCTCGCGGTCCTCGGGCTGACCTTGATCCCGTTCAACGGGCTCGGCAGCGAGTTCATGCCTCCCCTCCGGGAGGGAAGCCTCATGTACATGCCCAATACCCTGCCGAGCGTCTCCCTGACGCAGCAGCGCCTGCTGCTCCGGGTACAGGACAGCATCCTGATGAGCTTCCCGGAGGTGGAGTCCGTGTGGGGCAAGGCCGGTCGCGCCAACACGGCGACCGATTGGGCGCCGGTCTCGATGGTCGAGACCACCGTGAACTTGAAGTCGCCCTCCGAGTGGCGGCCTGGCGTGACCCAGGATGCTCTGGTCGCGGAGATGGACCGGGCGCTCCGGATCACCGGCGCGGTGAACAGCTGGACCATGCCGATCAAGAACCGCACCGACATGCTCTCCACCGGGATCCGGACGACGCTGGGCGTCAAAATTTACGGTCCCGATCTCGAGGTGATCCAGCGGATTGGCGGGGAGATCGAGGGCGCCCTGTCGGGGCTCCGCGGGACGGCGAGCATCTACGCCGAGCGGTCGTTCGGCGGCCGGTACCTCGACATCAGGCCACGGGCCGGGGCGCTTGCGCGCTACGGCCTCACGACCGGCGACGTGCAGGAGATGCTCGCCATGGCGCTCGGCGGCGATCAGGTGACCACCACGGTGGAGGGGCGCGAGCGATTTCCGGTGCAGGTCCGCTACGCCCGCGAGTTCCGGGACAGCCCCGAGGCCATCGGACGGCTGCTGGTGAGCGGGAAAGAAGGGATGCAGGTACCACTCGCGCAGGTGGCTGACATTGGCTTCGCCCCCGGGGCGCCAATGATCCGGAGCGAGAACGGGTACCTCAACGACCTGGTGTCGATCGACGTCCGCGGCCGCGACGTCGGGGGCTACGTGGCGGAGGCCAAAGGGATCGTTGCCCGGCAGGTGAAGATCCCAGCCGGCTACCGCCTGGAGTGGAGTGGACAGTACGAGGCGCTCGAGCGGGTGAAGGCGCGGCTGCAGGTGGTCGTTCCGCTCACGCTGGCCGTCATTGCGCTCTTGTTGTACCTCAACTTCGGCACCGTGACCGAGACAGCGATCGTGATGCTCTCCCTCCCGTTCGCGTTGGTGGGCGGCGTCTGGGCGATGTGGCTGCTGCACTACAATCTCTCCGTCGCGGTGGCCGTCGGGTTCATTGCCCTTGCCGGCGTGGCGGCGGAGACGGGCGTGGTCATGCTGCTCTATCTGGATCACGCCTGGGAGGACATCACCAGGGATGGGAGGACGCCCACACGGGCCGACCTGGTCCAGGCCATCGAATACGGTGCGGTCAACCGGCTCCGGCCGAAGTTGATGACCGTGGCGGCGATCATGCTGGGACTGCTGCCGGCGCTGTGGAGCCACGGCACCGGGGCCGAGGTCATGCAGCGGATCGCGGCGCCGATGATCGGCGGCATGGTGACCTCGACCGTCCTCACGCTGATCGTGATTCCCGCGCTGTACTACCTCTGGCGCCGGCGAGGGCTGGAGCCCTCAGGGACCGAAGGGGCGGGCCCTGGGAGGGATTCCTCGGGGGGGTTGCTCGATCGCTTTTCGTTCACATCCTGACTGTCTTTGAACCAAGGGAGAGTCCGCAATGAGACCGATGCTGTGGGTCGTGGTGGTTGCCGCCGCCGTCGCGGCGTGCAAGGGAAAGGACCAGGCGTCCGGCCAACCTGGCGGCCAGCCCGCCGGGCAGCAGGGGATGGGCGGCATGAGAATGGACAGCGTGCCGATGGGAGGGGGGAACATAGGCATGGGAGGGTCAGCGATGATGCCCATGATGCGAGCCCACATGGATTCGATGATGCGCATGTCGCCCGAGCAGATGACGAGCATGATGGCGGCGCACGACCGGATGATGTCGCAGATGATGGATCGCATGGGCTCCGACATGCGAAACATGAAGATGAGCGGAGACGCCAAGTGGAACGCATTGGTGGACTCGGTGAAGGCTGACCTAGCCGACCTTCCCAGTCTCCAAGGCAGGGAGCTGCCGGTACGAATGAAAGCCCATGCCGACCGGGTGCAAAGGCTGTTGGCCATGCATGAGGGCATGATGAAGGGGATGTAGGGGCGCCGCACCCCACCCTATAGCCGCTAGGCCAACGAGGCCGGAACATCCGCGACGGCGCCGAGGCGGTGCGCCAACCGCAACCGTCCCAGTGCGATCACGTGGAGGATGATCGACAGCGGCACCGCGAACAGCGGCACGAGGATCATCGGGAATGCGCCCATCGCCGCGGCCGGTGGCACCCGAGGTCCGAGCTCCGGCATCAGCACCGCCGCGAGCAGTCCCGTGCCCATCCCCACCGCTACGAACAAGTCGAGAAGACCGAACACGTTCCACCCGATCGCGAGGGCTCGGCTGCCACCGACTCCGCGCGCGAGCGCCAGGGCGATGACGGGCGCCGCGAGGCCCACCGCGATATCGCCCCAGCCCGCCGGCTCCGCGAAATGCGCCGGGAGCTGTCCCTGCACGAGCAGGACGATGAACACGAAGCCGACGGCCCGGTAGACCTGGACCCCCATCAGGGCAGGAAGTGAGGCGGCGCCGAGCACACGCCGAACCGTCGGTGAGAAAAGGAACGCCAGCAGAGCGATCGCGAACGACGCTAGAGCGAACACCGGAATCATCGGCGAGATCGCGAATCGGTCCGTCGTGAGGAGTGAACTTGGATGAGGTGCCAGGAGCAGGGCCGCTCCGAGCCATCCGCCGAGGAAGATCGCGGCGCCGATTCGGAACCGACCCTGAGAGATTGGGGCCAGGTCGCTTCGGCCCGCGGCCGTCGATAGGATCAGCCAAACGGCGAGCCCGGCGAGAATATCCGTTACGACGGTGATCAGCGTGACGTACCAGGGAATGACGGGGATCATGGCGCGCTCCGGCTCTCAGGTTAGATGTATATACATCTATCCACTGGGCCGCGCAACGGTCGGCCTGGTTCAGCGCTCGAAGCACGCCCGCAAACGGTGCAACCCGTCCTCGATATCCCCCGTCGCAATACCACCAAAACCCAGCATGAGCCCCGCTCGCCCCGGCGTGCTGACCGCGAACCGTGAGAGCTCCTGCACTTCGACCCCCTCTCCCGACGCACGCCGTGCCACAGCGCCGATCCGCTCGGCCGATGCCCTGACCGCCAGCGCCGCCACGTGAAGCCCGGCGGCCGAGGGAACGAGCTCCAGATG
>JBJMOX010000069.1:0-3827 GCA_045803515.1 Gemmatimonadales bacterium | reverse complement strand
GCAACCTCTTGGCAGGCTAGAGGACACCGTCAGGTAAGGCGGTGACCCCAGTCACGGCAGGCGAGAAGGATTCGACGAGTTCAGTCGATTTCGCTGCGGGAGGAATCGCTTCGAAGTCGGTGCATACTGCCGCTCCACGTGGCCCAGGTGAGGGGACAGCCGACGCCGAACGGAGGATCAGGATGGCCCGAGCGGTTCAGGAGATCATGCAGCATCTCGTGCCGGACGACCATCTCATTCTGGGTCCAGTCGCCGGCGATGAAGATCTCGTGACTGGGATCCCAGTGTCCGGCGCATGCGCCGCTGGAGCAGGAGAAGCTGTGACCGGGAACCACCTGCCACCGTACTCGATCGAAGTCGCCGGCCAGGCCGGAGCACGCCTCCGTCTTCGCCCACCATTCGCGGTAGACGGCCGGCGCATCCATGGGCTTCTCGCCCGCGGGATCGAAGCCGCAAGCGATCACTGCCAGGAGGATCGACGTCGGTACGAGACGGGAGAAGAGAGGTCGAGGCACATCGCCAGTGAAGGCAACCGACGTGCCGCCGATCGGCCGAGCGCCAAGCGCTTGATTGGCAAGGACAAGGGAATGCCGGACGGGGCTGCGCTCGGATCCGGCCTCTCAAGATGCGAGAGCTGGCAGCTTTCGCCGCGAGTGCCCGGGGCGTGATCCGCCGTCTCTGCGTCTTCTGCGGCTCGAATCCAGGGCACGCTCCGGCGTATCGTTCGCTCGCCGCCCGGCTGGGGCAGACGTTGGCCCGGCGGAGCATCGTCCTGGTGTATGGAGGCGGACGGGTCGGACTGATGGGTGCGCTCGCGGATGCCGCGCTCGGGGCCGGTGGCGAGGTCATCGGCGTGATGCCGCAGGCCCTGGTCGACCGCGAGATCGGCCATCGCGGTCTGACCGAGCTCCGGATCGTGGGATCGATGCACGAGCGGAAGGCGCTGATGGCGGAGCTGGCGGACGGGTTCGTCGCCTTGCCCGGAGGAATCGGCACCCTGGAAGAGCTGTTCGAGGTGTGGACCTGGGCCCAGCTCGGCCTGCATGCGAAGCCGTGCGGGCTGCTCGACGTAGACCGGTTCTTCGCACCCCTGGTCGGCTTCCTCGACCACTTGGTGGTGACCGGTTTCGTCTCACCGGTCCATCGCGCCATGCTGGTGACCGCAGCCTCGCCCGACGAGCTGCTCAACGGATTCGCCAGCTATCAGGCCCCGAGAGTCGCCAAATGGGTGGAACCGTCGCAGACCTAGCGCCCGACCGGCCAGGCCCGGATGTGATCCAGGCCCACGTCAGCCGGGGGCGCCGGTCTCTACCTTGACAGCTTAAGTCCTCGGGATGCCAGTGGTTGGCACCCGTACCTCAGCCAAAGGAGCTGATCATATGAGGAAACTGCTTCTCCTGAGCGCCGGCCTGGCCCTCGCCGCCTGCAGCCATAGGGGCGAGGAAACCGGCGCCGCTCCCGATCGGGGCCGAGACACGACCGCCGTGACCCAGACCGGCGACACGACTGCCGTCACCCATGCCATTGACAGCACCCGCACCGGACCGCCGGGCGTTGCCGGTCGTCCGCCGGGCTCGACGGTCACACCCGACAGCACGGGCGTGCCGAGCCAGGCGCCGCGCGACTCGACGCTGCCAGGGGCGGCCCGCGACACGGGGCAAGTCGCCCCGCAGGACACGTCCGCTCCGGGCGGACCCGGCCAGCTGCGTGATAGCACGGGCGTCGATACCACCGGCGTGATCAGCGACACGACCAAGGCGCCCCGACAGTAGCCGTCGCGTCTCCCGTCTCCTACGCCCGCCGGCTGGGACTCTTTTCCGGCACGATGGCCGTCGTCGGTGGCATCATCGGCGGCGGCATCTTCCGCACGCCGGCGGCGGTCGCGGAGCGGGTCGCCTCCCCCGCGCTGGCCATCGCGGCCTGGGTCATCGGGGGAGTCATCGCGCTCATCGGAGCCTTCTGCTTCGGTGAGCTGGGTCAGCGTTGTCCCAAGGCGGGCGGCGGGTATGTGTACCTGCGGGAGACGTGGGGGCCGCTCCCCGCCTTTCTCTATGGGTGGGGGCTGCTCCTGGTGATCGCCACCGGAGCGATCGCGGCCGTGGCCGTCACCTTTGCCAACTACGCGCTCGCGCTCACCGGACTTTCCGACCGGCTCACCATGCCGGTGGCGGTCGGCACCATCGTCCTGCTCACGGGTGTCAACTACGTGGGCATCCGGCCCGGGGCCCTCACCCAGAACATCTTCACCGTCCTCAAGCTCGCGGCGCTTGCCACTCTGATCATGACGGGGCTGATGCTGAGCCCCACGCCGGCGGAGCGGAGTGCACCTGCAGCCGTGGTGCCGGCGGGACCGGCCGCGGTCGTGGTGAGCATCGGGGCGGCATTGGTGCCCATCCTCTTTACCTACGGTGGCTGGCAGCAGACCAACTTCATCGCCGAGGAGATCATCCGGCCGGAGCGCAACCTGCCGCGTGCGCTGGTGGCGGGGGTGACCATCGTCGTGGTCGTCTACCTGCTGGCCAACCTGGTCTATCTGCGCGTGCTCGGCCTGCCGGCGCTGGCCCGGAGCTCGGCACCGGCGGCGGACGTCATGCGGGCGCTCCTCGGCCCCGCAGGGGGGAGACTGATCGCGGCTGGCATCGCGGCGTCCACCTTCGGGTTCCTCAACCTGGTCATCATGGTCACCCCCCGGGTGATCCAGGCGATGGCGGCGGACGGCGCGTTCCTGCCAAGACTCGCGGTGCTCCACCCGGTCTATCGGACGCCGGCTGCGGCGCTGCTGCTCCAGGCCGCCTGGGCGATTGTGCTCACTCTCTCCGGCAGCTTCAGCCAGCTGGTCGATTACGTGGCGTTCGGCGACTGGATCTTCTTCGGCCTCACCGTGGCGGGACTCTATGTCTATCGCGCTCGGGACCGGGCGCGGGGAATGCCGGCCACGCCGGACGCGTTCCGGGTGCCGGGCTATCCCTGGACACCCGGGCTCTTCGTGGCGGCCGCGCTCTACGTGGTCGCGAGCTCGATTGCGGCCAACCCGAGGAACGCCCTGATCGGCAGCGGGTTGCTCGCGCTCGGGGTGCCGGTGTACCTCTTCTGGAAGCGGCGCTCGCCGCGGATCGTCCCGGGATGAGCCCACGCGCGCGCATCTAGCGAGAAGTGGTCAAGCGCGGTAGACTCAGTTTACCGACTCCCCACGATAGCCGAATCGAAGGTTTCATACGCGCCCCGCCTTTGGTGGCGATGACCGATCCATTGCTGCTTCCCGAGATCCGCTCGTGCGTCTGACCCTGATCGCCGCAGCCGTCCTGCTTGGCGGATGTGCCGTGCCGCCAAGCAGCGTGCAACTCGCGGGTGGCCCCGAGCCGGTGCGGCTCCGAATGCGTCCGGCCGTGCTGCACAACGGACTGCGGACCGTGGTGACCGTCGAGAGCCCCGGTTCGGACAGCATCGCGCTGGAGTCGGGCAACGGGATCGATCGATACTGGACCACCGGTCCTGTCCTCAGGGCACAGCTGAGCGCCGGCTTCGGTGACTCGGTCCCCCAGGTCGAGCCGGCCGTCCGTTGGCACGGCCGACTGCTCGACCGTCTGGTCAAGCCGGCCCGAATCGTGGCCTGCCGGGCGCGGCAGTGCCGGGAGTTCTACCATGAGTTTCCGGTTCAGCTGTACGAGCGCAATCGCCGCAAGGTGGCGCTCTCGGCGGGATGGAGCACGGTGTTCGCCCGCCGCGCCGTCACCGGCGAGCGCGAGAGCGTGCTGTTCAAGGAGGCGCTCAACAACACGGTCTGGACCTTTCAGGCCGACATGGCCGCGCGAAACTGGAGCGCGCGG
>JBJMOX010000068.1:0-5759 GCA_045803515.1 Gemmatimonadales bacterium | reverse complement strand
GATGACTCCGTTCGTGGAACAGATCCACGGGAGCGTGGACGAGGGAAGCGGAAAGACCTACGGATACCACGGGTACTGGACTCGGGACTGGACCGCCGTGGACCCGGCGCTCGGGACCAGAGAAGACCTGAGGGCGCTGGTGGACGCGGCTCACCGGCACGGCATACGAGTCCTGATGGACGCCGTCATCAACCACACGGGGGCGGTGACCCCACGCGATCCGCCGTGGCCCGAGGCGTGGGTGCGCACCGGTCCCAACTGCTCCTACCGGGACTATGCGACGACCGTGGACTGCACCCTGGTGGCGACGCTTCCCGACGTTCGCACGGACCGGGACGACCCTGTCGAGCTTCCCCCCGCGCTGGTGGAGAAGTGGCGGCAGGAGGGGCGGCTGGATGCCGAGCGCGCGTCGCTCGACACGTTCTTCCGACGCAACGGTTATCCCAGGGCGCCGCGCTACTATGTGATCAAGTGGCTGACCGACTGGGTGCGCGAGTTCGGCTTCGATGGCTATCGGATCGACACCGCCAAGCACTTCGAGCCGTCGGTCAGCGTGGAGCTGAAGCGAGTGGCTCAAGGGGCGTTCACCGACTGGAAGCGGGCGCATCCGGCGCAGGTCCTGGACAGCTTGCCGTTCTACATGGTGGGCGAGGTCTATGGCTGGGAGCCGGGCCAGGGGCGGGCCTTCAACTTCGGCGATCGGACGGTGGACTTCTTCGCCAACGGGTACGATGCCCTCATCAACTTCGGCTTCAAGGGGGATACCACCGGATCGTTGGACGGGCTCTTTACACGGTACTCCGGGAGCCTCCATGACGGGGCGCTGCGAGGGGTCGCGATCCTCAACTACGTCAGCTCCCACGATGACGGCTCCCCGTACGACCGCGACCGGCGGGATCCGCTCGGCGCCGGAACCCGGCTGCTCCTCGCGCCGGGCGGGGCCCAGATCTATTACGGAGACGAGCTGGCCCGGCCGCTCAGGATCGAGGGGGCCGATGGGGACGCCAATCTTCGGTCGTTCATGAACTGGAGGGACCTGGAGCGCGGGGGCGCCGCGGCCAGGGTACTGCATCACTGGCGAAGGCTGGGCCAATTCCGCCGGGCCCATCCGGCCGTGGGGGCGGGTGTGCATCGCACGCTTCAGTCGAAGCCGTACATCTTCAGCCGCACCCTCGAGGCGGGCGGGCGGGTGGACCGGGTCCTGGTGGCGATGGACCAGGGGGAAGGCGCCAAGACCATCCCGATCTTCGGGGTGTTCCGCGACGGCACCGAGCTGGTGGATGGCTACTCGGGCGTGACAGGCGGGGTGACGGGGGGCAAGATCTCGCTCACGACGGGATCCGGCTTGGTGCTGCTGAGCGAGCGGCGATAATCCGGAACGCTCTGGAAGGGCGCACCACGGAGAGACGGAGAAGACGGTGGCCGCACGCGGTACCCGTGACACCGGCGTTTGTCGGGTGCATGCGCGGGTTAGGCCGCTCGGGACGCCTATACCCGCCGACCAGCATGCGGGTCATACGGCTCGATCTCCTCCGCGCGAGCCTGCCAGTACTCAGTCTTTAGCCGACTCCCCTCAACCACGTTATACAGGATCTCGCAATCGCAATAGCCGCCCCGCGCCATGAGCACGTGAAAGACGTCAAATAGCTCATCGTCGCGGAAGCCTCGAGCCAGCAGGACCGCTCGTGCGTGCCGATAGTCGCCGTAACACTGCCGCCGAGGGTCCGACCTGTCTGCCGGGCAGAGCACGTCATCCAGCGCGTCGAAGATCCCCGCACCGGACAGACTGCGCATGACATCGGAGGTGATGTCGGTGATCAGCTCGGCGTCCGGATACTCCAGGTCCTCCGGACGCTCGCCCGGGGCGAGCTCGAACCACTCAGAGTCGGTCAGATGGCGTTCATAGTAGTCCTCGGGAATGAGGTTCCGGAGGTAATGGTAGCGCTGGGCTGGGTAGAGGGAGGCGAATTGCGCTTCCGTGAAGTACACCGCCGGCCTGGTGGGGTCAGCCGTCCAGGGTTCCACCCGAACCTGGATGTTCGGGTAGCCCCGACGCACAAAGTCACGGATGTCCGCTTCAAGCTGCTGTAGATTCACATGCCACCGAACGCGGTTGGGGTCGGCCTAACGACTGGCGCATCAGCTGCAAGCGACTCGCCAGCTCCTGAGCGAACCTACGTTCCATTGAACCGCCACCGGAGATCCGCCTGCGCCGGAACTGCTCTCGAACGCGCTTGTCGGCTGCATGCGCGGGTTAGGCGGCAACTTCTCGCGATAGCCTCTAACCCTTTATTGGCCAACACCGCGCACTGGCTCCCACGGTTCCATGTTAGCTCCTGCGTAGGGCACTACTCCTCGTAGTTCACAGTGACGCCTCCGTCGTGGCTCAGGCGCACACGCCCAGTGCCATCGACCAGAATCGAAGTGCGGATGACTACGCCAGGATACAGCAGTACGGTTTGCCAGTTGGCGAAGTCGGTGCAGCCGGCGGCGCAGGTGGCGTACCTGAGCTCGCTGTCGCTGAAGTTGATGTATTGGTTGTAGCTGATGTGCACCCGCCCGGTGCGATCGACGGCCAGCGATGGCGCGCTTCCTCCCAGGATCGTGGGGATGCCGACGATCTGCCAGTTGGCTGCCGTCGTGCAGTCCGCACCGCACGTCGCGTAGTGTATCTGGAAGTCGCCACCGGATGAATAGGCAACGTGTGCCCGACCGTTCCCGTCGACCACCAGCGAGTTGACCGCTCCGGTCAGATTTCCTGGGTCAACAGTGATCCACTCCCAGTTGGCAGCCGTCGTGCAGTCGGACGCGCAGGTCGCGTACGCCAAATGGGTGTGGCTGGCCAACTCGCCGATATCCTCGAACGTGATGTGCACTCGACCGCTGGATTCGACCGCTATGGAGGTCAAGTAGTGCACCACGTCGAGGTCGGCGACGACGGCCGTTTCCCACTGCGACTGGCTTGCACATTCCGACGCGCAGGTAGCGTATTTGATGTCGCCGCTCACGATGTCCGCGTAGCTCACATGCACCCTACCGTCGTCATCCGCCTTGACCGAGGGCCCCTCCCCCAAGGTGCTCCCTTCGTCGATCGCCACGATGTCCCAATTGGACGAATCGAGGCAGCTCGCCGTGCATGTGGCATAGACCGCCTTGCCGCTGGCCTCGTACGTCATGTGGAGACGGCCCGCGCCGTCAATTGCCAGTGACGGCCATTCCCCTTGGTCGATCGTCACGGATCGCCAGCTAGCCACCAAGGAACACGATGCCGAACACGTGGCGTACTTGAGGTCGGGCCAGACCGCGTAGGCGAGGTGCAGTGTGCCGGAGGCATCGAGGATGAGCGAGAGTCCGGATGGCGCTCCGTTGTCCAGAGTAATGCTGGGCCAGGCCCGGGTACCGAAGCTCCATTCCTTCGGCGCGTCCAGGGGTGTGCCGTCGCCGGTCTGGACCGCGGTGGTCACCGTCGCCTGATAGGTGATCCCCGGCAGGAGTGGTGCGGTGAGTCGAGCGAGCCGGCTCCCGTCATCGTATGCCACGGCGGCGGGCACCGGTTCAGCTCCCTGCTTCAGGGCAAAGCTCTCCGCGTTGAGCGTGGACGACGCGACGGCCTCGCTAAAACTCGCGGTGACCGATGCATTGATCTCCACGTCGGTGGCACCATTCGCCGGCGCGACCGCGGTGACGGCGAACGAATTGCCGCCTGGGGGCGTACCCGTGCCAGAGTCGTCGCCGTCGCTACAGGCGACCAGCAGATGGAGCAGGATGGCGTAACGCACGGTCACCATAGTTCCGCGTTCCTCCCTTCGCCGGATGCGGGAAAGGTAGTTTGGCGCCTAACGGCCTGCGCATCAGCTGCAAGCGACTCGCTCGCTCATGCAGCTACCTTACGTTCCGCCGCCCGCCATCGGCGAGTGGCGGCGCACGGAACCCCGGTCGGGCGCGCTTGTCGGCTGCATGCGCGGGTTAGGCAGCAACCACGGGCTGGTTTCGGGACAATCACGGTTTGTCAGGGCCTCCAGACAGCGCAGCAGATCGCTGCGGGCCCCGCGATCGCATGAAGATCGCTGCCGTCGGGTCTGACGATGTAGAGCCGAGATGCGTTCGCCGCGACATCCTCGGCCGACTCGAATCCGGTGAAGGCGAGAAGTGTCCCGTCGGCTGACCAGTCCACCGCGGAATTGGTCTCAATACCGGGAGCGAGCGCGATGCGACCGGTGCCATCCGCATTCATCACGCCAGCCACCTGCCTGGGAAAGGTCCCTTCGACTGAATTGCGCGTCGCGAAGGCGATCTTCTCGCCGTCGGGAGACCACCGGGGCAGGATGTCGGCATTGTCATCGGGAGGTCCCGGAAGGGTTCGATCGTTCGACCTATCGGGCGCGATCAGATGGATCGCGGGGTTGCCGGCGTACGCGATCGTTGCACCGTCGGGTGACCAGTCTGTGCAGCAGGCTTCGGATGCGAGCCTGGTGTACGTGAGGGTACTGTGATCCACGACGAAGATCACACCGCCGAGGCCCGTCACCGTGTAGAGGGTCCCATCCGGCGACCATGCGAGGTCATCAAAGCCTTCTGCTTCGCTAGCGAGCGGGCCTGTTCCATCGGCGTTGATAAAGTAGATGAAGACAAAGGGTGTCGTTCTGAGCTTCGGCTGCGCGGCAAACGTCAGCACCTGTCCGTCCGGCCTCCAGCTTAGGCCGTGCACGTTATAGAAATTGGAGTCGAGTATGTTGAACCGTCGCACGCCGCTTCCGTCCGGGCTCAACAGAAAGAGGGCCGGCTGCCCGACAGTGTCGAGTGCCGCAAGCTGGGTTCCGTCCGGCGACCAGGCAGGCCCAGCGAGCCCCCCGGCGACACGCTGCGCGGCGGCGCCGCCAGCCGACGCGATGGAGTAGAGGTCGCCGTCCTGCACGAAGGCTATGTCAGCCTGGTCGCCGAATGCACCTCCCGTCACGTGCAGACTCGCGGTGCCCGACACCGAAGGCGCGCGCGCGTGCACGACTTGAATGGTCGTCGTTCCCGGGCTTACTCCTCGAGCCAACCCTGACAGCGAATCGATGGTCGCCACCAGCGTATCGAGGCTCGACCAGCGCCAGTCCGGCGGGGTGACGTCGGGTGGCAGACAGTCGGCGGGACCGAGACTGGCGTGGAACGTCGCGGTGTCACCGACGCCTAGGTCGGTGGGTCCAGCGATCGTGGCGAGATCGATCAGGCAGCGGTCGTTGGCCTCGGTGCTGCCGCACGCGAGCAGGAGTGACCCCAGCCCAGCCAGGAAAGCCGAGCGAATAGTTGAAATGGTCATGGTGTGCCATCCTCTGCGTTGCGGCCTAACGAATAGCTAATCAGCTGCAAACGACCCTGTGAAAACCTATGGTCCTTAGCAGCAGGCGGAGGCTGGGACACGGACGGCACCACGTCTCGCCCGCGTTTGTCGGCTGCATTAGCGGGTTAGGCAGCTTCCCGCCTGGAAAGCCACCGTGCCTAGCTCGGCTGCGCCGGGGGCTCCCAATTCGTGTGCACCATCCTCCCTGGAGCCAGTAACTCGAACCATACGCCGTCGAGTTCCCCCGTCGGGAGAGTTCTCGGCTGTGAGCACAGCCGCGCGGATCAAACCGTCACGGATCGCACGGAGCAAGGCGGGCACCACCTCAGCGCGCTCGAACGCGGCGGGGTGATGGGACCGCCAGCCTAGGCCATCGCTGTTGAGGATGCGCAGTATGTCCTGAAGCGACTCCAGGTCGCGGCGAGAGCCGCCG
>JBJMOX010000067.1:0-10891 GCA_045803515.1 Gemmatimonadales bacterium | reverse complement strand
CTTTCAGGCGGACACCAGCGCCGTGTATCTGCTGAGCGCACGGTACGGCGGCATCGAATATTTCTCCAGCCCGGTCCACACCAATCCGGCGCGCCCCGATACCGCCATCGCGCTGCTGGTCTACGACACATCGAGCACCGCGCCAATCTCGCTGGAGGCCCGTCACATCGTGGTGCCTCGCCCGGGGGAAGACGGATCGCGCGCGGTGCTCGACCTTATCGTGCTGCTGAATCAGGGGCTCCGGGCCCGCGTGGCGGCCGATAGTCTCCACGCCTCGTGGAGCGCACCCCTGCCCGCCGCCAGCACCGGTCTCGAGATCGGCGAGAGCGACGTCTCGCCCGATGCGGTACGGCGGCAGAATGACTCCGTGCTGGTCACCGCGCCGATTGCCCCGGGACAGAAACAGCTCTCACTGGAGTACGTGATCCCCAAGGGTCATTCGACGGTCGAGTTTCCTATTGGGATGGGCGGCGGACGCCTGAATGTCCTGGTCGAGGAGAACGGCACGAAGGTGTCCGGCGGCACGCTGGCGCTGGCCGACAGCGAGGTCATCGAGGGTCGCGCCTTCCATCGATGGACCGGCGAAGTGCCGCCCGGCGGGTCCGTGCGCCTGACCATGTCGGCCCTCCCTCGGACACCGGTGGCCGTCCTCACCGGTCTGGTGGCTGCGCTCGGCCTGGTGCTCGCCCTGGCCGCCTGGCGCATTCTCCGGCGCGGTCCGCCCGTGCTGGCGCCCGCACCGGTGCCCGACACCGACCCGGTGCTGGACGCCATCGCCGCGTTGGACGCCCGCTATGCCGGCAAGGAGAGCGAGATCCCGGCAGAGGAGTGGCAGCAGTATCAGGCCGAGCGCGCCCGGCTCAAGGCGGAGCTGGCTGCGTCTCTTGCGATGCGGGCCGGGGGCCGGTAGACTTGCGGCGTTGCCACAACTGAAGCTCACGAACGGGGATGCTCGGAAGCCGGTGAGACGCCGGCGCGGCCCCGCCACTGTAACGGGCACCCGGCCTCGACGGGCCGGACGCTTCGCTCAGGACGCCACTGGGACACCGGGAAGGCGAGCGAAGGCCCGAAGCCAGGAGACCTCTCCGTTCGTGCCACCGTGAACGCCCTCGGGGGAGGGTCGGTGGCGCGCTCGATGGCGCGTCATGCCGTCGCCCACGCCCATCTCTCCTGCCCGGGGAGATGGGCGGACTCATTCAGGGCAGACTGTCTCCCGGCTTCCGCGGCCTCGCGGCGGCGCTCCTCCTCGGACTCGCCACTGGCGGCTGCCGCGCCGGGTCGGAGCGCCCAGGGTTGCTCCGGCTGGTGGACGATGCCGGCGACACCGTTGCAGTGCCCGCGCCGGCGCACCGGATCGCCTCGCTCATCCCGGCCACCACCGAGCTGCTCTTCGCCATCGGGGCGGGCGACGCCCTGGTCGGACGCACCGCCTGGTGCGACTATCCACCGGCCGCCGCCGCCGTGCGCAACCTGGGGGACGGGATCAATCCGAACCTCGAAGCCATCCTCTCCGTTCATCCCGATCTCGTCATCCTCTACAACTCGGCGCAGAACGCCGCGGCTGCGGCACAGCTCCGCCGGCTCGGCATCGGAGCGCTGCGGCTCAACACCGACGCGCTGAGCGACGTCGGCCGCATCGGGCGGCTGCTCGGGCGCCTGGCCGGCCATGAGCACGGCGCGGATTCCGTCATCGCCGTCTTCGATACCGCGCTCGCGGCGGCCACGCCTCGGGTGACGGGGCAGCGGCCGAAGGTGCTCCTCCTGGTCTGGGAACAGCCACCGATGACCATCGGCCAGAGCTTTCTGAGCGAGCTGGTGCAGCGCGCGGGGGGTAGAAACCTGTTCGCTGACGTGCGGAAGACCGCAGGCACGGTGAGCATCGAGGCGGTGGCGGTACGGGATCCGGATCTCATCCTCACCACCACCGCCGGGCCCTCGGGGTTCACCACCCGGCCGGAGTGGCAAGTGGTTCGGGCGGTCCGTCAGCGCCGCTTCCTTCAGGTGTCCGGCTCGGAGTTCAATCGGCCCAGCCCGCGGGCGCCCGCAGCCATTCGGGAGCTGGCGGCTCGAATCCGGAGCTCCGCGCCATGAGCGGCCCGCGCATCGCGCTGCTGCTTCTCATCGTCGCCCTGTGCCTGGTAGTCGGGCTCAGCGCGGGAACGGTGCCCCTCTCACTCAGTGATGTCTGGGCCGGACTCTACCGGCCCGACGCCGGGGCGAGCGTCATCGTGCGCGAGCTCCGGGCGCCGCGGGTGCTGCTCGCCTTCCTGGTCGGCGGCAGCCTCGCGGTGTGCGGCGCCGCGCTGCAGGCGATGATCCGCAACCCGCTCGCCGAGCCCTATCTGCTGGGTCTGTCCGGCGGGGCGGGACTGGGCGCGGTCGTGGCGATCGCGAGTCGCGTGGCCGGACCCTGGGCCGTGCCGGTCGCCGCGTTTCTCGGCGCGCTGGCCGCGGTCGCGCTGGTCTACCGGCTGAGTCTGGTGGCGGGGCACCGGCTGGATCCGCGGGTGCTGCTGCTCTCGGGTGTCGTGGTGGGAGCGTTCGCGGGTGCGCTCATGAGTGCCATCATCGTGGTCTCCGACTCCGCCACCACCCGGAACGCGTTTCTCTGGCTGCTGGGCGGCTTCGGCGCGGCGTCCTGGCAGGCGTTGGCGGTGTTCGCAACCTATGCCGTGCTGCCGCTGGGCCTGATCGGCTTCAGCGCGCGCGGGCTGGATCTCATCGCGCTGGGCGAGGAGCCGGCGCACCATCTGGGCGCCGAAGTGGAACGGACCCGGAGACTGGTCTACCTCTGCACGGCGCTGCTCACGGCCGCGAGCGTGGCCGCGTGCGGGATCATCGGCTTCGTCGGCCTGGTGGTGCCGCACGCGGTGCGGATGGTATCCCGGCCGATTCATCGCAGCCTGCTTCCGATCGCATTCGTGGCGGGGGGCTGTTTCCTGGTGCTCTCCGATGTCGTGTCGCGCACGGTGGTCCGCCCGCTCGAGCTTCCGGTGGGGGTCATCACCGCGCTGGTCGGCGTGCCCTTGTTCGCGATGCTGCTGCGGAGAACCCTGGCGTGATCCTCGAGGCGCGCGATCTCACGGTGCGGTATGGGCGCACGCAGCGCCCGGCGCTCGAGGGCGTGAGCTGCGCAGTGGCGGGTGCGCGCCTGGTGGCGGTGGTCGGCCCCAATGGGAGCGGGAAAACCACGCTGGTGCGTGCCCTCTCCGGGTTGGTGGCGCTGGAGCGTGGGGAAGTCCTGGTCGAGGGGCGTCCCCTCCGGGAATGGCGCAGGGGGGAACTGGCCCGCATCGTCGCGGTGGTGCCGCAGCGGGAGGAGGTCGCGTTTCCGCTGCTGGTTGAGGAGACGGTGATGCTCGGCCGCTATGCCAGGTTGGGCCCGTGGTCCGCGCCCGGCGCCGGCGATCGCGAGGCGGTCCGCTCGGCGCTCGAGCGGTGCGACGTGGCGGAGCTGGCGGACCGATCCAGCGACTCGCTCTCCGGCGGCGAGTGGCAGCGGGTCCGCATCGCACGCGCGCTGGCCCAGGAGCCTCAGGCCCTGGTGCTCGATGAGCCGACTGCTTCGCTCGACGTGCGCCATGAGATGGAGCTGTTCGAGTTGATCCGGAGCCTGGTCGACGGCGGACTCGCGGGCCTGGTGATCACCCATCACCTGAACCTCGCCGCACGGTTCGCCGATCACATGGTGCTGCTGAGCGGCGGCCAGGTGGTGGCGGAAGGCACGCCGTCGGCGGTCCTGACGCGAGAGACTCTCGGACGGGTGTTCCAGTGGCCGGTCGCGGTCACGACCTGGTGCGACGGGTCGCCGCAGGTGGTTCCGCTCCGCACCGGCGAGGTATCGGAGTGAGGCAACAGGCGGGGTGCGGGCTTGCGCTCGTGATCGCGGTGCTGAGCTGTCCCGTGGCAGGCTCCGCGCAGGCACCCGCGCGGGTGCTCGGACGCGTGGTCGACGCCACCACGCAATCGCCTGTCGCGTCGGCCGAGGTCATGCTCGGCGAGCAGCGCGCGGTGACCCGCGCGAGTGGCGACTTCACCCTGGGCAGTGTGCCCCCCACCCGCATGCGCCTCGAGGTCCGCCGGATCGGGTACCTCCCCTGGAGCGCGATGATCGAGGTGGTGCCGGGACTCGACCGCAGGGTGACGGTGGCGCTGGTGCCCGCGCCTGTGCACCTCGACAGCATCACCGTGGTCGCGGCCACGGACGGCATCGCCATTTCGGGCCAGCGTCTGGTCCGCCGGGGAAGCGATCTCGGTCGCGCCCTCGACGGCTGGGAGGGGGTCGTGGTCCGGCGCACCGGTAGCGGCGGGCCGGCTGCGCCACAGCTTCGTGGCGGCGGCCCCGACGAGGTCCTCGTACTGGTGGACGGATTCGCGATCAACGATCCGTTCAGCGGCCGGGCCGATCTGAGCCGCATCTCCACTCGCGATGTGCAGCAGGTGAAGTTGCTCCCCGGTGCCCAGTCGGTCCGTGCGGGCAGCCGGGCGATTGCCGGCGTGATCGTCGTCGACACCCGGCGGCCCCTCCGTCCCGAAGGCTCGGCGTCCATGGGCAGTCATGGGGGTCGCGCGCTCCGGCTCGGCGGCTCGGCTGGGGCCCTCGGCGTCAGCGCCACGACCGAGCGCGATGCGGACGAATTTCCCTACAGCGTGCCCGAGGTGCGGGGCGGCGGGGAAGCGGACCGGCGCAATGCGGGCGGCACGCTCTACACCGGCAGCGCACGGCTCGATGGGCCGATCCAAGTGTCGGTCCGCGGCTCGCAGTCCGACCGAGGGCTGCCGGGCACGACGACCAACCCCACGCCCACAGCACACGCGGAGGATCGCGCCTTGCTGATCGGCGCCCGCCAGGAGGGAGCCCTGAACGGGACGCTGACGCTGCAGTGGCTGGAGACCCGTTCGCGTGACCCGGCTCCGCCTACCGGCGCTCCCTACGACAGCTACACTCATGGGCTCGGCGCCGGGGCGGAGCTCGGCTACCGGGTGGCGGCGCATGTCGCGCGGTGGGCCGGAGACGTAGCCGTCGGCACGGAGGTCAGGGGCGACCGGTTCGGCGGCGACGCCGTACGGAGCGGGTCCTCCTTTACCCGCGCGGCGCTCCGCCTCGATGCGTCGCTCCACCGTGGCGCCGGTACGATCTGGACGCTCGCCCCAGCCGTGCGCGTGGATCTGTGGACGGGGCGCGCGACGCCCCACGTGAGCGCCCGGGTCGACGCGGCAGTGCAGCGCGGGGCTACCTCGTTCACCGCCGCCATCGGCAGCGCCGTGACCCCGCCGGTCCTGGCCGACCTCCTTTTTCGCGAAGGCGTCGGCGTTCGGCTCAACCCCGACCTCCGGCCGGAGCGGGTGCGCTGGGAGGCCGAGGTCGGAGCCCGGCGTGAGCTGGGTGGCAACAGTGGGTCGGTGTCCGCCCGGCTCTTCCTCGGTCGGGTGGCCGACATGATCATCTGGGCACCCGATTTCCGGTTCATCTGGAGCCCGCACAATTTCGACGTCCGGCGTCGGGGTGGGGAGCTGAGTCTCGGCCTTCAACCCCTTCGGCAGGTTCGGGTCGACGGCACCGCCACCTACAGCGCGGTCACCTACGACGGCCCAACGGGTGCCCAGGTGCAATACCGGCCGCGGGTCACCTACGCGGCGGCGCTGGCCTGGTCGTCGGGCGACTGGAGCGCCGATCTGCGCTGGCATCGCATCGGCCAGCGCTTTCCCAATGGCGCCGGCACCAATCCGAGGCCGGCGTTCTCCCTCACCGACGCGGGGCTGGAGCGCCGGCTCGGCTCCGCGCTTGCCGTCCGGTGCGAGGTCCGCGACCTCACCGACACCCGGGCCGAGTTCATCGCCGGGTATCCCACCCCTGGCCGTACCCTCACCGCCACCCTCAACTTCCAGATGCCATGACCCTCCGACGATTGTCCTCGCTCCTGTTCGGCGCGGCGCTGGCCGGCTGCGCCGACACCAACGCACCGCTCCCGGAGCCCCAGGAAGTGCTGCTGGCGGTGAACAGCACGGCCAACACGCTCAGCATCGTCCCGGTGGACGCCCCGTCCGCCGTAGTCGAGGTGCAGCTGGGCGGGACCACGCCCACGCCGGTGGGTGTCTCCGCGCGGGGAGCGATCGCCATCGTCCCGCTCGGATTGGACAACGCGCTCGCGGTGGTCGATCTGCGGGCGGCAACCGTGCTTCGGCGCGTGCCGCTGCCGGACAACTCCGGGGCCACGGGGTCGGCGGTGATCGACGATTCGATCGCCTATGTCGCCAACCCCAACCTCAACACCGTCTCCCGGGTCAACTACCTGGACGGCACCACTGCGGAGGTCGCCGTGGGCCGCTATCCTCAAGGGGTGATCTTCACGCGCGGCAAAGTCTTCGTGCTGAACGGCAACCTGGACGAGACCTTCGCACCGGCCGGGCCGAGCTGGATCAGCGTGATCGATCCGGCCACCAATTCCCGGGCCGGCGGAATCGATTCGATCCCGCTCACCGGACCGGGGAACGCGGGCTTCGCGACTGTCGGCGCCGATGGCCTCATGTACGTGATGAGCACCGGGAGCTATACCCAGGGCGAGGGCCGGCTCGCGATCGTGGACCCGGTGGCGCGGGCAGAGATGGCCAGCTTCTCCGGTTTCGGCACCGGACCCGGAAACGTTGCGGCGGACGGCGACGCCAAGGTTTACGCCAGCTCGTTCGCCGAGGGGCTGATGATCTTCGACACCGACAGCAACAAGGTGGTGCGCGGGGCAGGGAACGGAGTGCCGATCCCCTCCAACTCGGCCGTGGCGGTGGACAGCCGGAATCGGGTCTACGCCATCGAGTCCGGTGCCTGCCAGGGTGGAAGACGAGGCAAGGCGCACGTCCTGGCGCCCGAGGACCTGACCGAGCAGCGCACCATTACTCTGGGAGAGTGCCCCTCGGGTGCCACCGTGGTACAGGTCCCGCCGGAATGAGCCGATGCCGCTGGTGACCAGCCGTGCGATCGTACTCTCGGCGCTCCGCTACAGCGAAACGTCCAAGATCGTGCGGCTGGCCACCCGGGAGTTCGGAGTCCAGAGCGCCATCGCCAAGGGCGCCCTTCGCCCCAAGAGTCGGTTCGGAGCGGCGCTCCAGGTGTTGAGCGAGGGACAGGCCCAGTTTCTCACCAAGGAGCACCGCGAGCTGCACGTCCTCACCGCGTTCGACCTGGTGCATCTCTACCAGGGCCTGGCCTCCGACCTCGACCGCTATGCCACCGCGTCGGCTCTGGCGGAGGTGATGCTCCGCTTCGCGCCGGCGGATGCGCACCCCGAGAGCTTCGACCTGTTTCGCGATGCGCTGGCCCGGCTGGAGACTGCGCCGACGCGGGAGGTGGACGCGCTGGGCTTCCGAAGTCTCTGGCAGCTGGTGGGCGTGCTCGGCTTCGCCCCCGCGCTGGACGCGTGTATCCGGGACGGGACTCGATTGCCGTCTCAGGGACCGCTCGCATTCAACACCAGGGAAGGAGGCGCTCTCTGCGCCTCCTGCGCGGCACAGATAGGCGCCAGCCAGCTTCCCGAGCAGGCGCGCGCGGACTTGCTCGCGCTGCTCCGTCCGGACGCACCGCTGCCGGTCCTGGACGAAAAGCATGCCGCGGCTCACCGGCGCCTGCTGGCGCGCTACATCCGCCACCACCTGGCGGAGGAGGCGGAGCTTCCCGCGCTCGATTTCTGGACCCGGCGCGCCTGGGTGGCCGCGTGATCGTCGGGACGGCGGGCCATATCGACCACGGCAAGTCGGCACTCGTGACCGCGCTGACGGGCCGGTCCATGGATCGCCTGGCGGAGGAGCGCCGGCGCGGAATCACCATCGACCTCAACTTCGCGCCGCTCCCGCTCGGCTCCAGCCTGATGGCCGGCGTGGTCGACGTCCCCGGGCACGAGGACTTCGTGCGCACCATGGTCGCGGGCGCGTCGGGGATCGATATGGCACTCCTGGTGGTGGCGGCCGACGAAGGCATCATGCCCCAGACGGTGGAACACCTCGCGGTACTCGAGCACCTCGGCGTTCAGGCCGCCATTCCGGTCATCACCAAGGCCGACCTGGTGGAGCCCGAATGGCTGGAGCTCGTCGCGGGGGAAGTCGCGCAGCGGCTCGCGGGATCCTCCGTCGCATTCGAGGCGCCGATCGCCGTCTCATCGAAGACCGGCCAGGGAGTCGAGGAGCTTCGCGCCCGGCTCGCCGGCCGGGCCGCGAAGCTCCCGGGGCGCTCGGCAGCCGACCTCTTCCGGCTGCCCGTGGACCGCTCTTTCTCTGTCGCCGGCGTTGGCACCGTGGTCACCGGCACGGCGTGGTCCGGCAGGGTGGCCGTCGGCGATCCGGTGCTCCTCCTGCCCCAGGGACAACTGGGACGGGTGCGGTCGATCGAGTCCTACGGCACTTCACTGGAGCGGAGCGAGCCCGGGGCCCGCACCGCGCTCGGCCTGGCCGGGATCGATCGGGCAGACGTGCACCGCGGCTCGGTGGTGGTCACCCCGGATTCGGCGTGGCTGCCGGCCAGCGCGGTCGACGTGGAGATCGTGCTCCAGTCGGATGCGCCCCGGCCGCTGGTCAATCGCACGCGGGTTCGATTCCACCAGGGCACGGCAGAGGTCATGGCGCGAGTGCTGCCGAGGGCCCCGATCCAGCCGGGCCGAAGCGGCATCGCCCGGCTGACGCTGGAATCACCCGTGGTCACCCGAGGCAACGATCGGTTTGTCCTCCGGAGCTACAGCCCGGTGACCACCATCGGCGGGGGCAGGATACTCGATCCCCAGCCGCCCCGGCGCCGGAGCGTGTGGCCCGTCGAGCTCGCCTCCCGGCTGCCCGGCGAGCGCTTTCGCGCCCTGCTCGCTCGGCATCCAGCCGGGGTGCCGGTGGCCGCGTTGCCAGTTCTGCTGGGCGTCGCACGCGCCGAGGCCATGGAGCTGGCAAACCGAGAGGGGTCAGCCCGGCGATTGGGCGAGCACTGGGTCCTGGTCAGCACGCTCGACGGGTGCGCCGGCCGGGCCCTCGAGACCCTGAAGGCGTACCACCGCTCTCACATGAGCGAGCGGGGCATGCCCCTGGAGACGCTGCGCCACTCGCTCAAGGCTCCCGACCCGCTGGTCGAGCGGGTGCTTGCCGATCTGGCGGCGGCAGGACGGTTGCGGATCTTCGAGGGGCTGGCGGCCCTTGCCGGGTTCGCGCCGCGGGTGGCCGGAGGTGAACAGGAGATCGACCGGATCGTCGGCCTGCTCGAAGCCGCCCACCTTTGCCCGCCGACTCTGGCCGAGCTGCAGCAGCAGAGTGGCCGGACCGACGTCGGGGCGGTGCTGCGGCTCGCCGCGCTCAGCGGACGGGTGGAAGCCGTGGAACGGAACCGCTACTACACCCGGGCCGCGCTCGATCAGTTCACCCTGGCCCTGCTGGAGCTGGGGCGACAGGGAGATATCGTGCCCGGCGCGGTGCGCGACCGGCTGGGAATCAGCCGGAAGTACCTCATCCCATTGCTCGAGTGGGCCGACGGCCGGGGGATCACCGTTAGGGTCGGGGACGTGAGGCACCTCAGGAACGCTTGACACCCCGACTCGGGGGGCGCCATCTTCCGGATCAATTGCCGCTATCGCGTTCTGAATTCGCGGAGGTGCTTACCGCTCGACAACTTGTGTGAAGAGGAGCGCCCATGGTCCGGTTGGTGCGGCCGGGGTGGTGGCTCGGGCTACTGGTCGGGGTGGGCTCCCCGGTGGCTGCACAGGCGAACGTCACACCGCCGCGCGTCGAGCTGAAGGAGAACTACCCCAACCCATTTTTCCCGGCGACGACGATCCCGTTCGTGATCGCTCCCCAAGTCTGTACCGGGGGACGTCTGCCGGTGGTGAGC
Organism: Gemmatimonadales bacterium; assembly: GCA_045803515.1. GTDB lineage: Bacteria > Gemmatimonadota > Gemmatimonadetes > Gemmatimonadales > GWC2-71-9 > CAVVWJ01. Next base: position 1,041 of record JBJMOX010000067.1, on the reverse strand, counting down.
CTGAAGATCTACAACGTGCTGGTACAGGTGGTGGCAGTCCCCAGATTGGGTGGATCGTCGGAACGGTTGGACAGTCTCGCGTTGCAGTGCGGGGAGCACCTCGCCTTCTGGGACGGGAAGTACCTCGATGGCAAGCGCGAGGCGACTCCGGGAGTGTACTACTACCAGCTCACCGTGGACGGCGAGCGGTATACCCGGAAAATGATCGCCCAGAGGAAGGTCACCAGCCAGCAGTAGGACGGGAGGGGCAGCCCAAGTGGCTGTCCCTCTTTCTTGCCAAGAGGCCTCGCATGATCCGACCAGAACGACTCACCCTGAAGGCGCAGGAAGTCTTCCGCGACGCGGGCGAGGCCGCCCGCCAGCGAGGCAATCCTGTCGTCAACGATGCCCATCTCTTCGCCGCGCTGCTGGCCCAGCCCGAGGGAGTGGTGCAGCCGCTGCTCCAGAAGGCGGGGCTCAACGTCACCGCGCTGGCGCAGGACATCGAGCGCGAGATCGCCCGGTTCCCCACCCAGGCAGGTGGTGGGGCGGAACCCACCTTCAGCCGCGAGCTCCAGAAGGTGTTCGACCGCGCCGAGGCGGAGGCCCGGAAGCTGGGCGACCAGTACGTCTCGACCGAGCACCTGCTACTCGCCCTGGCCGAGGAGAAGGGCACCACGGCGCGGTCGCTCCTGACCGCGCAGAACCTGACGGCGGACAACCTCCGGACCGCGCTCCAGGAGGTGCGTGGCTCTCACCGGGTCACCGACCAGTCGCCGGAGGAGAAGTACCAGGCGCTGGAGCGGTATACCCGGAACCTCACCGACATGGCCCGCAGCGGGAAACTCGACCCGGTCATCGGCCGGGACGAGGAGGTCCGCCGAGTCATGCAGGTGCTCTCCCGCCGGACCAAGAACAACCCGGTCCTGATCGGCGAGCCGGGAGTGGGCAAGACGGCCATCGTCGAGGGACTCGCCCAGCGGATCGTGAACGGCGACGTTCCCGAGTCGCTCCGCAACCGGGAGCTGGTGGCGCTCGACATCGGCCAGCTGCTTGCCGGGG
>JBJMOX010000066.1:0-4383 GCA_045803515.1 Gemmatimonadales bacterium | reverse complement strand
TGGCCCTCTCCCTCGGGCAAGGGCTCGGGGCCGTATGGCATCGCCATCGGGACGGATGGCCGCGTCTGGTACTGCGAGTCGGCGGCGGGAAAGATGGTGGCGTTCGACCCCAGGACTGAGAAGATGGAAACCGTCGCGATTCCCACCACGGGCGCCATCGTGCGGCACATGGAGACCGACAGCACCCGCGGCAGGATCTGGCTGGCGCTGAGCGGCACGGGGCGGTTGGGGAAGATCGAGCTGGGGAAGTAGCCGGCACACACGTGAAGGACATCCGGCCCTCCGAATCGACATCCCTCAGGCCGAGCTGGACGAGCTCAGGGACCGACTCGCCCGCACGCGCTGGCCCGACGAGCTGCCCGGTGCCGGCTGGGACTATGGCCAAGGCGTTCGCCGAGCTGATGCGGGGGCTGGGCTATGAGCGCTACGGGGCGCATGGGAGCGACTGGGGCTCCAGGGTGGCCCGGGAGCTGAGCCTGCTCGACGCCGAACACGTGTTCGGGATCCACGTCGTCATGATGCTTTCCTCGATGCTGCCCCAGGACAAGTCCGAGCTGCAACACCTGAGCGGCGAAGAGCAGCGGCGGGTGCAGCGCCAGGAGCACTTCAGGACGGATCAGATGGGATACGGCATGATCCAATCGACCCGGCCGCAGACGCTGGCGTACGGCCTCACCGATTCTCCGGTGGCGCAGCTCTCCTGGATCGTCGAGAAGTTCAAGGAGTTCACCGACTCGAAGGGCCTGCCCGAGGACGCGGTCGACGTGTTTCCCCGGGACATCTCCATCGCCATTCGGCGTTTCGCCGAGCGGGGCAACAACATCGTGCACTGGTCGGAGTCCGATCGCGGGGGCCATTTTCCGGCCATGGAGGAGTCCGATCTCCTGATCGGCGACCTGCGGACGTTCTTCCGCCGCTTCCGCTGAGGCTCGGCCGCCGCCGCCGGCGGATCGTGGCGCACCGCCGCTTGCGCGAATCGCGCCGCACTGCATACTTATGCAATATGCAATCACCGCCCACCCTCGCCCTCGCCTTCTCCGGCGGCCTGGATACCTCCTACTGCGTCCCCCGCCTGGCCGAGGACGGCTGGGCCGTGCACACCGTCTACGTGGATACTGGCGGGTCGACGCCCCAGGAGCGGGCCGCCATCCGCCGCCAAGCCGACCGGGTCGGCGCGGTGGAGCACCACGAGGTCGACGCGCGGGAGCAGGTCTATCAGCGGTTCGTTCGCTTCCTGATCCAGGGCAACGTGCTGCGGGGCGAGGTCTACCCGCTGAGCGTCGCCGCGGAGCGCACCCAGCAGGCGCTCTCGGTGGTGGACACGGCCCGGCGGATCGGCGCTCGGGCGGTAGCGCATGGCTCGACCGGCGCGGGCAACGATCAGATCCGGTTCGACGTGGCGCTCCGGGTCCTCGCGCCCGACCTCCAGATCGTCACCCCGATCCGCGATCAGGGCGTGAAGCGGGAGCAGGCCATTGCCTACCTCGAGCGGCTCGGCCTGCCGGTGCCCGCCAAGGCGGGGGCCTACTCCATCAATCGCGGGCTCTGGGGCACCACCTGGGGCGGCGGGTGGACGCATGACACCTGGGCCGGGCCGCCGGCGGAGCTGCTCGACCCTCCCGGCAACGCACCTGCTCCACGCGAGATCGTGCTGGCGTGGGAGCGCGGCCTACCGGTCTCGCTCGACGATGCGCCATTGGCCGGCCCCGCGCTGGTCGCCCGTCTTGGCGAGCTCTCGGAAGCGTACGGCCTGGGCCGGAACATCCACGTGGGGGAGACCGCGCTCGGCATCAAGGGACGGATCGGCTTCGAGGCGGGAGCCGCCTTGCTCCTGATCGGTGCCCACCGCGAGCTGGAGAAGCTGGTGCTCACCAAGTGGCAGACCTTCTGGAAGGACCAGCTCGGCCGGTTCTACGGCGACCGGCTGCATGAGGGCCAGTACTTCGACCCTTCGCTCCGCGACATCGAGGCGTTGATCACCAGCTCGCAGGGCCGGGTGACCGGAGAGACCCGGGTCCGTGTGGCCCCGGCCCGCTTCCAGGTGGTGGGCACCCGGAGCCCGCACTCCATGATGGACACCTCGGTGGCCACCTACGGGGAGGAGAATCGCCTCTGGACCGGCGAGGAAGCCCGCGCCTTTGCCCGGGTGTCGGCCGTGCCCTCAATGCTCGCCGCGCGGGCGGCACCGAAATGACGCTCTTTCGCCGGACGAGGTAATCGATGGTCGTCACCAGCCGGGTCCGGCTCGACCGGATCAGCAGCTCTACCAGGAACGCGGCGCTTTCCCTCGAGGTGATCGTCGGCGATGAGATCGTCGCGGCCGAGGGGTACGTGCTGGCCGTGCGCGTCCTGGAGGACAAGTCCGACTACAACACGGTCGAGGACGTGACCGGACGGATGCTGGCGCTCCGTGCCGGAGATGTCTTGGCCGGCACTCTGGGCACCCGCCGGGCGCTCCGCGGCTACGCCGGCGTGGTGCCGGCACACATCGCCGTGGGGGACACGATCGAGGTCCTCAATCTCGGCGGGATTCTCGGCCGCTGCACCTCGGTCAACCCGGAGATCGGGCCTCCGTTCAAGGCCGAGGTGCTGGGCGCCGTGCTCGCCTTTCCCGAGCTGGGCGACCGGATTGGCCGGCCGGCCCACATTCGCGACCGTGCCGTTCCGCCGGCCGACACGCTGGAGACCAAGGTCCCCGTGGTCTACGTCGCGGGCACCTGCATGAACTCGGGCAAGACGGTGGCCGCCACCGAGCTGGTTCGCGGCCTCACCCGCGGCGGCCTCCGCGTGGCGGCCGCCAAGCTGACTGGCGTCTCGCTCATGCGCGACGCGCTCTCGATGCTCGACGCGGGCGCCGTCGCCGCGCTCACCTTCAACGACGTCGGCATCGCCAGTACCCACGCGGGGGTCACCGTCTCGACGGCGAAGGGGATCTTCAACCGCCTGGCCGGTACCAAGCCCGAGGTCATCGTCGCCGAGCTGGGCGACGGCATTCTGGGCGAGTACGGCGTGCAGGACATTCTGCATGATCCGGAGCTCACCCGGGTGGGCGCGGCCTACGTCATGGCGGCGCCCGATCCGGTTGCCTGCTGGGGCGCCGTCGAGCTGATGCGACGGGAGTTCGAGCTGCCGATCACGGTCATGACCGGCCCGGCGACCGACAACGAAGTGGGGCAGGTCTATATCACGACCGGCCTCGGTCTGCCGGCGCACAACGCTCGCCGGGACACGGCAGGCCTGCTGGCGGTCATCCGGGCCGCACTCGACGCGTATGTGCCGCCCGGGGCGGACCTCGCCCGGCTTCGGGCCGCACCGGTGGCGGCGGGCGCATGAAGGTCGCCGTCGTGGGCGCCGCGGGCTACGCCGGAGGCGAACTGCTCCGCCTGCTGCTGCAGCACCCGGAGATCTCCGAATGCGTCGCCACCAGCCGGAGCCAGGCCGGGAAGCCGATCGCCGAGGTGCACCCGGCGCTGGCGCCGGTGTCGGACGCCCGCTTTGCCGGGGCCACGCCGGGAGAAATCGCGCGGGGCCGCGATGTGGTCTTCCTCTGCCTCGAGCACGGCGAATCCTCGCGGGTGGCGGGAGACGTCTTCGAGGCGGGGCCCGGGCTCGTGGTCGATCTGGCGGCGGACTTCCGGGTGCAGGATCTGCCGCTGTACGAGCGGTTCTACGGACCGCACACCGCTCCCGACCTGCTGAGCCGCTTCACCTACGGCCTCGCCGATGTGCGCGGCGGCGAGCTGCGGGGCTCGACGGCCATCGCGGCGCCCGGTTGCTTCGCCACGGCGGCGCAGCTGGCGCTCTATCCGCTGGCGCGCGCCGGGCTCGACGTGTCACCCTCGCTCTTCGCGGTCACCGGCTCGAGCGGCGCCGGCGTGCAGCCGCGGCCGACCACTCACCACCCCGCGCGGGCGCACAACCTGTTCGCCTACTCGCTGCTCGGCCACCGCCACGAGGCGGAGGTGCTCCAGGGCTGGCGCGAGTGGGTCGGACGACCCGAGGCCACTGCGCGTCTCATGACTCACTCGGGTCCATTCGTGCGGGGCATCTATCTCACGCTGCACGCCTACCTCCCGGAGGCGATGACCATCGACGACGGTGAGCCGGGCACCGTGGCCGACACCTGGTACCGGGAGGCCTATCGCGATCGGCCGTTCGTCCGGGTGCTCGATGCGCCTCCCGAGCTCACCCATGCGGTGGGCACCAACTACGCGCTGATCCACGCGCTCGAGAGCACCGACGGCCGGGAAGTACAGGTAACCGTCGCCATCGACAATCTGGTCAAGGGGGCCGGTGGCCAGGCCGTGCAGGCGATGAATCTCGCGCTGGGACTCGACGAGCGCGCCGGCCTCGCCGCTGCCGGAATCTACCCGTGCTGAATCA
>JBJMOX010000065.1:0-10493 GCA_045803515.1 Gemmatimonadales bacterium | reverse complement strand
CACCAACGGCGTGCATCTCGCCACCTGGATGGCGAGCCCGATCATGGGCCTGCTGGACGAGCACCTGGGCGAAGGCTGGGGCGCGCACCTGGACGAGCCCGGCTTCTGGGACCGGGTCCTGACGCTCGACCACGCAAAGCTGTGGGACGCGCATGTCCGGCTCAAGCTCATCCTGGCGAATTTCATCCGGGAGGACGCCCGGCGGCGCTTCGCCGGGCAGCTCAAGGAAGCGGCCCAGGTCGTCGGCGCCGGGACCCTGCTCGATCCGACGGCGCTCACCATCGGCTTCGCCCGCCGATTCGCCACCTACAAGCGCGCCAACCTGATCTTCCGTGATCTGGACCGGCTGCGCCGGCTGCTGGTCGATCCCTGGCGACCGGTGCAGATCATCTTCGCCGGCAAGGCGCATCCCGCGGACAACCCCGGAAAGGAAGTGCTGCAGAGCGTCTATCAGTTCACCCGCGACCCGGAGTTCGAAGGGCGGGTCGCCTTCCTGGAAGACTACGACATGCACCTGGCCCACCTGCTGGTTCAGGGGGTGGACGTCTGGGTCAACCTCCCGCGGGTGCCGCTGGAGGCGTCGGGGACCAGCGGGATGAAGGCCGCGCTCAACGGCATTCCGCAGCTCAGCACTCTCGACGGTTGGTGGCAGGAGGGGTACGATGGGCTGAGCGGCTGGGCCATCTCCCCCGCCGGTGAAGCCGAGGACACCGACGCCGCGGACGCCGAGCGGTTCTATCGGCTGCTGGAGGAGCAGGTGGTCCCGCTCTACTACACCCGCAACGCACACGGCACGCCGCTCGGCTGGGTGGACAAGATGCGGCATGCGCTCCGGCTGGCCGGCAGCCGCTTCAACGGCCGGCGCATGGTGCAGGAATACGTTCAGGAATACTATGCTCCCGCCATCCGGGAAGAGTCGTCGGGTGACGACCCCCCCACGGGATGAGGTCTAGAGGATGCACACCACTCGCGAGCCGGCCCGGACGCCGGCGGGTGTCACGCCGCCGCTGCTGACGTCGAGCGGCCAGCCGGTTTCCGTCGTGCACGTGGCGGCGGAGTACTATCCTTTCGCCCGCATCGGCGGCATGGCCGAGGCGGTGAGCGGGCTCGCGGCCTTCCAACGGGCCGCGGGCCTCAACGTCACGGCCATCCTCCCGCTCTACCGGACGGTTCGGGACGAGGCGCCGGATCTCGAGCCCGTTGGTCCGCCTTTCCTGGTGCCCCTGGGCGGCCGGCCGGAAGAAGCCCGGGTGTTCCGGGTCGTCGGGCCGGCCAAGGGACCGCAGGTCTACTTCATCGAGCACCTCGAATATTTCAACCGGCCTGGGATTTACGGGGAAAACGCGGTCGATTATCCCGACAATGCCCGCCGCTTCGCCTTCTTCGCCCTCGCGGCGCTCACCGCGCTGCCCCGGCTCGTCTCCGGCCCGGTCCTGGTGCACGCCCACGACTGGCACACGGCCCTGGTGCCGGTGTACCTCCGGACCACGCTGGCGGGGGAGAGCTCGACCGGGTCCACCACGACCGTGCTGTCGGTGCACAACCCCGGCTACCAGGGGCACTTTCCTCCGGAGGTGATGCCCGAGGTCGGGCTCCCGTGGTCGCTCTACAACTGGCAACAGCTCGAGTGGTATGGCAAAGTGAACTTCCTCAAGGGCGGTCTCACCTTTGCCGACTTCGTCACCACGGTGAGCCCGACTCAGGCGCGCGAGCTGCGCACCCCCGGCGGCGGCTTCGGCCTCCACGACCTGTTCCAGTCCCTCGGCGACCGGCTGGTCGGCGTGCTGAACGGGATCGACCAGCAGACCTGGAACCCCGCCGCCGATGCCCAGATCACCGCGCAATATTCGGCGGGGAGGCTGGAGGGGAAGCGGCGCTGCAAGGCAGCGCTCCAGCGCTCGTTCGGGCTGCCCCAGCGGCGGAAGGTGCCGCTCTTTGGCATGACGGGGCGCCTGGTCACACAGAAGGGCCTGGACCTGATCCTCGCGGCGCACGACCTGCTCGGGACCGACGCGCAGTTCGTCTTTCTGGGCAGCGGGGAAAAGAAGTACGAGCAGGCCCTGGTGGAGCTCGCCTCCTCCGCGCCGAACCGGATCGGCGTCCAGCTGGATTTCACCGACCGCCTTGAGCACCGACTCATGGCCGGCGCCGACATCTTCCTCATGCCCTCGCTGTACGAGCCGTGCGGGCTGACCCAGATGCGGGCCCAGCGCTACGGAGCTCCGCCGATCGTCCGTCGGGTCGGCGGGCTGGCCGACACGGTGGAGGACGAGGTGACCGGCTTCAGCTTCGATCCCTACACGCTAGAGGCGTTCGAGGAGACCGCGCTCCGCGCGCTCGCCACCTTCGGCAACGCGAACCAGTGGGAGGGACTCATGCGCCGGGGCATGGCGGTCGACTTCAGTTGGGAGCGCTCGGTCTCGGCCTACCTCGATGTCTACCGCCGAGCGCTGGTCTGGTCGGGAGTCGGCGGTGAGTAGCGCGCCGATGGACTTCGTCTTCACCCTCCACAGCCATCTGCCCTACATGCTGAATCACGGTCGCTGGCCGCACGGGAGCGACTGGCTCTGCGAGGCCACGCTCGACACCTACCTGCCGCTGCTCGAAATGTTCCAGGAGCTCGAGGCGGCCGACATTCCGGCACCGGTCACGATCGGCTTCACGCCGGTGCTGGCCAATCAGCTGGTCAGCCCGACGTTCGTGACTGAGATGGAGGCGTTCTTCGACCAGCGGATCGCGGCGTGCGCCGCCGCCCCGAAATCACTGGCCACCACCGGCGATACCGACCTGCTGCCGCTGGTGGGCTTCTGGGAAGAGCGCCTGCATCGCCTGCGCCGGCTGTTCGAGCAGACCGGCGGCGACCTCGTCTCGCCTTTCCGCGCGCTCGAGGCCGCCGGCCGGCTGGAGATCATCGGCTCCGCCGCCACCCACGGCTTCCTTCCGCTCCTCGCCCGCGACGAGAGCATCCGCCTGCAGCTCGCCGTCGGCGCGGCAGAGCACCGGCGCCTGTTCGGCCGCGCGCCGACGGGGTGCTGGCTGCCCGAGTGCGCGTACCGCCCGCGCGGCGCCTGGGAGCCCTGGCCCACCGCTCCCCGCACCGGAATTCGCCGGGGCATCGAGGAGCACCTGGGCGACGCCGGCTTCCGCTACTTCTTCGTGGATTCGCACCTCGCCTCGGCGGGACGGGCGCTGGGACTGTCGGGTGATCCGGCCGCGAGCGACCCGATCCTGCACACCCCCCGCGCGCGCGAGCTTGCCGACCAGCCGCGGCGCTCACCCTATCAGGCGTACCGGGTGGCGCACGCGCGCGGCGTGGCCAACGTGACCGCCTACGTGCGGGACCCGCGCGCATCCATGCAGGTCTGGAGCCGGTTCGAGGGCTACCCCGGAGACGAGTGGTACCTCGAGTTCCACAAGATGCGCTGGCCCGGCGGGCTCAAGCTCTGGCGGGTGAGCGGGCCGGACGTCGATCTCGGCGGCAAGCAGATGTACGTGCCCGCCACGGCGCTCGGCCGGGCCCAGGAGCACGCGGAGCACTTCGCGGGGGTTCTCGCCGGCATCGCCCAGGGCGATACCCGGCGGCGGGACGGGGTCGCGGTTGCCCCCTTCGACACCGAGCTGTTTGGCCACTGGTGGTTCGAAGGCCCGGATTTCCTCGGCGGGGTGTACCGAGCGCTGGCAAGGCGGGACCGGGGAGTGCGCCCCGTCACCGGCGCACGCCACCTCGCCGAGCATCCCGCCCGCCAGGCGATCCGGCTCCCGTCGGGCTCATGGGGCGCCAACGGCGATTTCAGCATGTGGCTCAACGGGCAGACGGCGTGGACCTGGGAGCGGCTCTGGCCAATCGAGGCGGCGTTCTGGGACGTGGCGCCCGCGGCGCTCCAGTCTCCCGCCGCGCGACCGGTGCTGGCGCAGGCCGCCCGCGAGCTGCTGCTGGCGCAGTCGTCCGACTGGCAGTTCATCATCTCCACCGGCGCCGCCGCCGATTATGGCGAGCGTCGCTTCCGGGATCACTGCACGGACACCGAATCCCTGGTGGAAGCGCTCCGGGACGGGAGCGCGCAGGTCCTCGAGACCGCCGCCCGCCGCGCCGAGGAGCTCGGCCAGCGGGACCACCTCTTTCCCGATATCCTTCCGGCGGTCAGCGCCGCGCTCGGCGGGTCCCGCTCGCTGGTCCTCGGCTAGTGGCGCCGATCCGCTTCGCATTCGGACTCCACCTACATCAGCCGGTCGGTAACTTCGATCACGTGTTCGCCCAGCACGTGGAGGACGTGTATCGCCCGCTAGTCGACAGCCTGGCGGGGCGGGAATTCCTGCCGGTCGTGCTCCATCTCTCGGGGCCCCTGCTGGAGTGGCTGGAAGACCACGACACCGGATATCTCGACCGGGTCGGCCGACTCGTGGCCGACGGCCGGATCGAGATTCTCCTCGCCGGCTTCTATGAGCCGGTGCTGGCCTGCCTGCCCCGGGCCGATCGCATCGAGCAGATCCACTGGATGCGGGACGCGGTGCGGCGCCGCTTCGGCGTCACGGCGCGTGGCCTCTGGCTCACCGAGCGCGTCTGGGAGCCGGAGCTGGCGTCCGACCTGGCCGCGGCCGGTGTCGCCTACGCCCTGGTGGACGACCGCCATTTCCTCGTCACCGGCTTTTCGGCCGATCAGCTGCACCAGCCGTTCTGGACCGAGAACGACGGACAACGCGTCGCGCTCTTTCCGATCGACGAGCGGCTGCGCTATCTGATCCCGTTCCGCCCGCCGGAGGAGACTGCCGACTACCTGCGGCAGCTCCGGGACGCGGGTCACGGCCTGGCGGTCCTGGCGGATGACGGCGAAAAGTTCGGTGGCTGGCCGGGGACGAAGGAATGGGTCTACGGCAAGGGATGGCTCGACCGTTTCATGAGCACCATCCACGGCCTGATCGAGCGCGACGAAGTGCAGCTCAGTCGTCTGGACGCGGCGCTCGACGCGGTGCCGAGCGGCGGGATCGTCTACCTGCCGACCGCGTCGTATCGCGAGATGGAGAGCTGGTCGCTCCCACCCGACGCCGCGCTCCGCCTGGTGCGGCTGGAGCGGGACCTCGGCGAGGCCCGGGTGGAGGGGCCGGACGGGGCGCTCCTCCGCGGCGCCCACTGGCGGAATTTTCTAGTGAAGTATTCCGAGTCGAACCGGATGCACAAGAAGATGCAGGCGCTGTCGGCGCTCTGCCGCCGCCATGGCGATCCACCAGCCGCCCGCCGCGCCATCGGCCGCGCCCAGTGCAACGATGCCTACTGGCATGGGGTCTTCGGCGGACTCTATCTCCCTCACCTGCGGGACGCGATCTGGCGGAATCTGGCGGCGGCCGAGCGGGAGCTCAGGCAGGGACAGGCGCTCGCCTGGGAGGTGCTCGACCTCGATGGCGACGGCCACGACGAGATCTGGGTGCACTCGCGGGCGTTCTCCTCACTGGTCAGCCCGAGGCGGGGCGGCGTGCTGGAGGAGTACACCTCGTTCGGCACCGGCATCAACTACGCGAATACTCTGACCCGCCGGCGCGAGGCGTACCTGGAGCTGGCGCTCGAGCGCGGCAGCAATGCCCCGGGAGAGGGCGCGACCCAGAGCGTCCATGAGATCGAGGAGGGGGTCCGCCTCGACCAGCGGCCGCCGGTCGATGCAGTGGACCGCGCGCTCTTCGTGGACCGGATTCTTTCCCACGATCTCGAGCTGGCCCAGTACGCGCGAGCGGAGTATGCCCCGGTGCGGTTCTGGGCTCGGTCCCCGGCAGCGTATTCGATCGAGCCGCGCCCCGGAGGCCTGGAGGTGCTTTGCACCCTGGACGAGGGACCAGCGCGATTGGAGAAGCGAATGCTGTTTACGGCGGAAGGGAAGATCGCGGTGAGCTACGCCTGGGATGCCGCTGTCGCCCATGCCGACGACCTCTTCGCCACCGAGCTCTCCCTGGCGGGGCCGCTCGACGTGCGGTGCACGCCCGGCGGCGAGGAGTGGCGCTTCGACATCGAGACCCTCGCCAAGTCGGAGCGGGGTCTCGACCGGACCCGGCAGGGGGAGTCCATCACGCTGCGTTGGCCGGTCCACCAGGGCCGGGCAGCGGTGGAGATCCACCCCGCGGGCTGAGCGGTGCGGCAAGGCGCCACCACGGGTCGCCTCAGGTGCCTTCCCGGACGGCCGGGCGTCCCGGATGGATCTTTCCCTCGCTCCGACCCTTCACGTACGCGTAGATGTCCTGGATCTTGTCCATGCCGAGTCCCAGCGAGCACCAGGCCGGCATTCCCTTGGCAGGGCGGCCGGCGCAGACCGTCGACATGAACAGCTCCTTGCTGTTGATCGGGCCATCCGGCCGGAGCGACACGATCAGGTGCGGCGCGATGGTCGTGCCGAGCGCGTCCTCACCATGGCAGCGCGCGCAGTTCAGGTTGAACTGCTTCCACCCGTCGTACACGGTCTCGCTGACCGTATCCTTCGGCGCCTGGTGATAGGCGTCACGCAGCTCCCCCGACTGTACCGCGGCGGCCGCGCCGGTGTCTGCCTTGGCCTTCCCGGTGTCGCCCTGGGCCTTGGTGCTCTCGGGCTTCGCCTTCGCTGAGGTATCCTGTGCCTTTGCCCCGGTGTCCTGGGAGGCGGTAGCGCTGGCGACGCGCTTGGCAGGGCGCGGTCCGGCGGACTGGGGGCGTTTTCTCGTGGTGTCGGAGGGCTGACGGGTGGCGGCGGCACCCGCGGCGGAATCGGACTTGGCGGGAGCGGCGCTCGAGGTGGTGTCCGTCGCGGCGGCCTGGCTTGCGGTTCCCGTCGAGTCACCTGCCGTCGCCGGCTTGCCTCGGTCCCCACCACACGCCGCGGTGGCGAGAAGGACCAGCACTGCGGCGGGAAGCACCCGCCCCGAGGCGGACGGACGGTCCCAGCCGACTTTCCGGAGCGAAGCGCGCATACGGCCATCCTTTCCAAGGAGAGGTCGCGTCCCGGTCGAAGCTCCTTGGTGCAAAGATCGCGGGCCTCACCCATTCGTCCGGTGATGCAGGTCACCCCTGCTCGCGCCTTCCGGCACGTCGTTATCTTCATCCGGCATGAATGCTTCCAGGACAGTGACACTCGGGCTGGTGCAGCATCACTGCACTCTCGATCCCCAGGAGAACATGCGGACGGCTCTGCAGGGCGTGCGGGACGCGTCCGCCCGGGGCGCCCAGATCGTCTGTCTCGAGGAGCTCTTCCGCAGCCAGTATTTCTGTCAGACCGAGGAGCACCGCCACTTCGCTCTGGCCGAGCCGGTGCCGGGACCTTCGACGACGGCGCTCGGCGCGCTTGCGGCTGAGCTCGGCGTGGTCATCGTGGCCTCCCTGTTCGAGAAACGCGCCGAGGGCCTGTATCACAACACGGCAGCCGTGATCGACGCGGACGGCAGCTACCTCGGGAAGTACCGGAAGATGCACATCCCGGACGATCCCCAGTACTACGAAAAATTCTACTTCACCCCGGGCGACCTCGGCTTCCGCAGCTGGGACACGCGCTTCGGCCGCATCGGCGTCCTGGTCTGCTGGGACCAGTGGTACCCCGAAGCCGCCCGGCTCACCGCCATGAGCGGTGCCCAGATCCTCTTCTACCCCACCGCCATCGGCTGGCTTCCCGCGGAGAAGGCGGAGCACGGGGCGCAGCAGCAGTCGGCGTGGGAGACGATCCAGCGGAGCCACGCGATCGCCAACGGGGTCTACGTCTGCGCCGTCAATCGGGTGGGCCATGAGGGTGACGCCGGCGGCGGGATCGAGTTCTGGGGCGGCAGCTTCGTGGCCGATCCGGGTGGCCGCTTGCTGGTCAAGGGCGGCAGCGGCGACGAGGTCCTGATCGCGGCCTGCGACCTGGCCAAGGTGGACGCCAGCCGGACCCATTGGCCCTTCCTCCGCGATCGTCGCATCGACGCCTACCAGGACCTCACCAGGCGATACCTGGATTGACCGGCGTCACACCCGCGGCCCTAGGCTACCGCATGCCGGCCGAGTGGGAGCGCCACCGTGGGACCTGGCTCAGCTGGCCCCACAAGGAGGCCTCCTGGCCCGGCAACTTCGACCCGGTGCCCACGATCTTCGCATCGCTGGTGCGCTGCCTGGTCGACCGGGAGGAAGTCCACATCAACGTCGCGGGGCCGGCGATGGAGGCGGCCGTCCGCAGCCGGTTGGCCGAGGAGGGGGTCGAGACGGGCAACGTCTTCTTCCACTTCAATCCGACCAACGATGCCTGGTGCCGCGACCACGGCCCCATCTTCATCCAGCGCGAGTCCGACGGCCGTAGCGAGGAGGCGATCGTCGACTGGGGCTACAACGCGTGGGGTGGCAAATACCCTCCGTACGACCTGGACGACGGCATCCCCACACGAATCGGGGCCGACTACGGGATCCCGGTGTTCCACCCCGGCATCATCATGGAAGGCGGGTCCCTGGACGTGAACGGGCGAGGCACCCTGCTCACGACCGAGGCCTGCCTGCTCAACCCGAACCGGAATCCCCAGCTCGACCGGGCCGGCATCGAGTCCTGCCTCCGCGCCTTTCTCGGCGTCTCCAAGATTCTCTGGCTGGGGGACGGCATCGCGGGCGACGACACCGACGGGCACGTCGATGACCTCACCCGGTTCGTCGATCCGACGACGGTCGTGACGGTGGTCGAGGAAGACAGGGAGGACGAAAACTACGAGCCGCTCCAGCAGAACCTGGAGCGGCTTCGAGGGATGACGGATCAGGACGATCGTCCGCTACGGGTGGTGACCCTGCCGATGCCGCGGCCCCTCTACCGGGCGGGACAGCGCCTGCCGGCCAGTTACGCCAACTTTTACCTGGCCAACGGCCTCGTCCTGCTCCCCACGTATGATCCGCCGCGAGACGAGGAAGCCGCCACCACGCTGCAGTCGTTGTTCCCCGACCGAGAGGTCATCGGGATCGACTGCGCCGACCTGGTCTGGGGACTCGGCGCCTTCCACTGCGTGACCCAGCAGTGGCCGGCGCTCTAGGTCACGCCTTCTTCCATACCCCTACCAGGGCCGCGTGTCGCTTGCCACAGGTGTCCATCCCGACGCCCGCGATGTGCAGCTCGTCCTCGGTGCGGTTGATCAGATAGCGCGCATCGGTCGTCGCGCAGGGGCTGCCGGCGCTGTCGGCCTTGAAGATCAAGGTGTCCCCCTTGAAGTCCGCCCGGCCCTTCATATCGACCGAGTCGGGCCACTTGGGTGACGGGAGCATCAACTCCACTCCGCCGTTCGATGCCATCTTCATGCCGACTTCACCTTCGCCCGACAGATCCCGCTTCCAGGTGCCAGCGTACTTCGATCCCTCTCCCCCGACGCATGCCGCGAGGGAAAGCAATGCTGTCGCGCAGGCCAGGCGCCGCAGAGAAAAACGGTGTGAGTGACGGATCATGCCGATGCCCTCCTTAAGGGTGTCCAGGGGCGAGGCGTACTTGCATGCGGCCACCCATAATGCCAAGCGAGCCCCCTCTTCGCCAGAGGGGGCTCGCCGGGTACCACGTCCTGCGTGGGCTACTGCCTCGGCAGCACCTCCGCGGTCGGGATGGGCAGCGTCGGGAAGATCACGTCGGGTGGAGGACCCACGCGATCGATGGAGGCCAGATCCGCGGTCCGGCCGTACCGGCGGTAATCGATCCAGCTGTGCCCGCCTTCGAACATCAGGGAATACCGCTTGTTGTAGAGCAGCTCCGTGAGCGCCGCGTCGGGCGTGGCGAAAGCCGGCACCGGCGCCAGTCCGCCGGAGGTGGTGCGGACCAGGTTGATGTCGGTGTTGGCGGTGAGCAGATCACCCAGCCCGATACTGGCCTCGGCGTGCAGCAGAATCAGCTCCTCGTTCTTGATCAGCGGGATCGGGGAGTTGGGGCTGGGGTACCGGATCCAACCCAGGTCCGACGTGATCAGCTGCGGCGGGGTGGTGTTCGTCGTGCCTCCCGAGCGCGACGGTCGGGTGACCAGTTTGGTCACGAACCGCAGGTCGGGGTCGCCGCTGGGTTGCAACTGTGCCTGAGTCCGAAGCGTGGGATGCCCGAAGTTCTCCCCGTTCTGAGGATCGATGGCCAACGGATTGGCGAAGTCGCCGGGGCCGGCACTGAAATCCATGTACACCCCAAGGGTGAGCGCCGCCCCCGGGTTGTAGAACGAGGCAGCGAGGAAGGTGAGCGCGCCGGCGAAATCGCCCCGATACACCGCCACCCGGGCTCGCAGCGCCCGATTGAACAGGAGGAAGGTCGCCGGCGTGTTGAAGCCGGTGAACCCGCTCGGCAGGCTGAACGGGAAGACGCTGCCGCCCGCGGTCAGCTCGGTGGCCGCCGAGTCCAGCAGGTTTTCGACGTGCGTGTACGCATCGGCATTGGTTCGGAACGGCGCCGGTGCGGCAGTGACATCCGTCCCCACGTCGATCGGGATCGAGTCCTGCGAGTGGGAGTCCAGGATGATAAGGAAATTGTAGGCCTGGAAGGTGTGGGCGAATCCGCTGGTCGCGCTTTGCTCCT
>JBJMOX010000064.1:0-7026 GCA_045803515.1 Gemmatimonadales bacterium | reverse complement strand
TGGCCTCGGCGCGGCTCTCCGTGTCGGCGCAGGCGCCCGCGATCGACTTCGACAAGCTGCGGGACGAGGCGGCTCAGCGCCTCTCCGAGTATCTCCGGATCAATACCACCAACCCGCCGGGCAACGAGCTCGCCACGGCGCGCTGGCTCAAAGACGTGCTGGCGCGCGAGGGGATCGAGGGACAGATCCTCGACACCGCGGAGCTGGGGCCGGGCCGGGCCAACTTCTACGCGCGGATCCCGGGGGCGGCCCGGGGCCACGCCATCGCCCTGGTGCACCACATGGACGTGGTGCCGGTGACCCGATCGCAGTGGACGGTCGATCCCTTCGGCGGTCAGGTGAAGGACGGCGCCGTCTGGGGCAGGGGCGCGCTCGACATGAAGGGCCACGGCATCATTCAGCTCATGAGCCTCATCGCGCTCAAGCGGGCGGGGGTGCCGCTGGCCCACGACGTGGTCCTCATCGGCAACGCGGACGAGGAGATCGATGGGCTCGGCTCCCGCACCTTCCTCCGGCGTCATGCCGATCTGCTCGAGGGCGTGGAATATCTGCTCACCGAGGGTGCCGACACCCGGGTGGAGCACGGCCGGGTGAAGTGGTTCGGCATCGACGTCGGCGAGAAGCGCGCCTACTGGCAGAAGCTCACGGCGCGGGGCACCACGTCCCACGCCTCGGTGCCGCTGGGCGACAACCCGGTGGACCGGCTGGTGACGGCACTGGCGCGGCTGGTGGCGTGGCGGACGCCGGTGCGGCTCACCCCGGCGGTGGACCGGTTCTTCAAGGCGCAGGCCCGCTATGAGACTGGGGAGCGTCGCCGCTGGCTGGCCAATGCTGGCGCCGCGTTGGCCACGCCTGCGAGCCGAGCATGGCTGCTCTCCAGCCCGGAGCGGAACGCGCTCCTCCGGACCACGGTCACACCCACCGTGCTCACCGGGTCGAACAAGACCAACGTGATTCCGCAGGAGGCTTCGGCCGAGATCGACATCCGCCTGCTGCCGGACGAGGACACCACCGCGTTCAGGCGCGAGCTCCTCAAGGTGCTGGCCGACCCCAAGCTCAGGCTCACCACCATCGGCGACGTGGCGCCGCGGTTCGACGCGCCGCTGGACACTCCGCTCTTTCACGCCATCGAGCGGGTGGCGGGGCGGATGCTGCCGGGTGTCCCGGTCGCCACCCCGATCAGCGCCGGCGCCTCCGACCGCCCGTATTACGCGGCCGCCGGGATCACCTGCTACGGGCTGGACCCCTGGCTGGTGGAGCTGGAGGAGAACCGGCACGAGGTGCACGGGAACGACGAGCGGCTGTCGCTGAAGAATCTGGAGTTCGGGTTGCGGCTGTACACCGGGATATTGGAGGAGATGCGGGAGTAGGCCGAGGCTCCATTCGTCCGCCGAGGAGCCACTGTTCGGCCCAGCCGCCATCTGTCATCCCGAGCGAAGCGAGGGATCTTCTCAACCGGATCGGGAAGGTGCTGGATGGCGCGGCAGTCCCCCACCGACGCCGGTCTATTGGGAGCACCGGTTTGCCGCCAAGGCGGAGATACTCCTCGGCGAGCAATAGGGACCAGGCGACGGTCCGGGAGTCGAGGAGAAGATCCCTCGCTCCGCTCGGGATGACAGTTCCGATGAGGGTGGCAGCTCCGCGCCCGGCGCGAGCCTCCCTACCTCGCCTTTGCCGCCACCAGCCGCTGGAACCGCGGATTTCCCCGCAGCGGATCCCACACTGGATCGGCCTCGAGCAGGGCGCGCGATACGGGGGAGGGAACCGACAGGAGATACTCGAGCCGGTCGACGGCCGCGTCCTCGCGGCCGGTGATCGCATCGATGAGCGCCAGCACGGCGGCGAGGTTGGATCCGCCGTACGCTTCCCGCGTGATGGGCAGTTGCTTCACGGCGGTCTCCCCCTCGCGGACGGCGTCGGCCTTCCGCCCCAGATAGGCGTAGATCAGGCCCAGCCGCCCGTGGAACGACGCCTCGTCCGGCCGCCGGCGGAGCTCCCCCTCGAGAATTGCGCGCGCCGAGTCCAGGCAGGGCCGTTCCAGCCGCGGCTGCCGGGCGTAGCGGTAGAGCTCCGCCTTGAGCTGGTAATAGCCCAGGGAATCCGAGAACGCCGGCAGGGAGAGGTCCTCGATCGCCTTCCGGAACTTCGGCTCCGTGGTCAGCAGGAAGGTCGGCGCAGTCGCGAAGTTGCTCACCGACCCGGACCCGACGGCCGCCCGCGCCAGCACTGGAAGGCCGACCTTCTCGGACGCGGCCAGGATGACCTGGCCGACCTGCTGGACCGTTGCGCCGGAGCTCAGGAGGGCCTCGGCCTTGAGGATGTACGGGTTCGCCCAGTCGGGGGCGAGCCCGATGGCCTCGTCCACCGCGCGGATAGCCCGCGGGTAGTCGCGGACCAGCAGATGGGTCTCGCCCAGGTTGAACCGGTCGAGACTGGAGCGAGGATCGAGCTCGGCCGCCCTGGCGAAATGGGCGATGGCGTCGCTCCACTTCCCCTGCCGCCGCTGCACGGCGCCGATGGCGAAGATGAGATCCGCGTTGTTCGGCTGGCGCGTGAGGGCGGCGGTGAACTCGCGCAGCGCGGCGTCGTAGTCCAGCTTGCCCCAGTAGTAGTAGTAGCCCAGCGCCAGATGGGCGTCAGGAAGCTCGGGCTGGAGCCGCAAGGCCTCATCCGCGGCTGCCTTCACCTTGGCCAGCGTCTCGTCCGTCCGCTCGTAGAAGAACCAGTACTCCGAGGCGTACACGTAGGCGAGCTTGGCATGCGCCTGGGCAAAGGCCGGGTCCAGGGTGACGGCCCGCTGGTACATCTCGCGGGCGATGCGGAAGTCCTCCCGGGCGTACCCGCGGTCGTAGTAGTCGTTGCCGCGCAGGTACAGGCTGTACGCCTCGAGATTCTCCGTAGGCTTTGCTCCGAGCTGCGCCCGCTCTCCGCTCCCCAGCGTCACGTCGAGCGCCTTGGCTACGCGCGTCGCGATCTCGGCCTGCTCCTGGAAGACGTCGCTCAGCGCCGCGTCGAACGGCTCCTGCCACTTGGTCGAGGCGGTGCTCACCTGCACCAGCTCGGGGCTGACCTCGATCCGGCTCTGGCCGCCCTGCACCTTCTGCCAACGGACCTTGCCCACCAGCAGGTAGTCGACGCCCAGCTCCTGGCCGATCCGGCCGGGAGACTTGGTGGTGCGCTTGTACTGGCCGGAGCTGTTGGAGGCGGTGACCTGAAAGCCGGGCAGGGCCGCGAGCTTGCCGCGGATCGCGTCGGTCACCCCGTCCGCGAAGTACTCGTCGTCGGCCTGGCCCAGGTTCTCGAAGGGGAGTACCGCGAGTCGCTTGGGGCCGGCCGTGTCCGGCCCATCGCCCGGGTGGCCCCGGCGCCAGGCGAAGAGCACGCCGAGGCCGATCAACACGCCCAGGCCGAGGGTGAGCGCGGCCAGCGGGATACGGCGTTCGGTTCGGGTCGGCTTCGCGCCGTCGGCTCGGGGCCGGGCCACGGCGCGCGTGCTCACCGTCGTGGCTGTTCCCGTCCCAGCGCCGAGCGCCCGGGCGAAATCCGCCGCCGTGGCGAATCGGTCGGCCGGCACCAGTGCCATCGCCTTCTGCAGCGCCTGCTCGATCTGCTCCGGCACCGAGGGCCGGAACTGGCGCACCCGGGGCAGCTCGCCCGAAAACCGCCGCGCCAGAACCGCCTGCATGGTGGGCCCGCTATGAGGCGGCTCACCCGCGAGCAGCTCGTAGAGGACCACCCCGAGCGAGTAGGTATCGGTGCGTCCGTCCAGCGTCCGCTCACCCGCGGCCTGCTCCGGCGCCATGTAGGCCGGCGTCCCCACCACCACGCCGGTCTCAGTGAGGCCCTCGCCCGGCGCGCTCAGTCCCAGCGCCCGGCCGATCCCGAAGTCGGCCACCAGCGCCTGGCCATCGCAGAGCAGGATGTTCTCCGGCTTCACGTCCCGGTGGATCACCCCATGGCGGTGGGCGAAATCCAGGGCGAGTGCCACCTCGCTGGTGATGCGGAGCGCGTCCTCCAGCGGGAGCTGGCGCTCGCGCCGCAGGCGGTCCCGGAGCGATTCACCCTCGATGTACGGCATGGTGAACCACAGTCGCCCGCCGCCCGTTCCGCCCGTACTCGCCTCGCCCGAGTCCAGCACCCCCAGGATGTGGGGATGCTGGAGGCGGGCGGCGAGCTTGATCTCCTGGAGGAAGCGCTCCGGGCCAAGCGCGTGGGCCAGCTCGGGGTGCAGGACCTTGAGGGCGACCGGGCGGTCGTGCCGGAGGTCCCGGGCCAGGTAGACCGTGGCCATCCCCCCGCGCCCGAGCTCGCGCTCGAGCACGTAGCGATCACGGAGCGCGGCGGCCAGCGATGGGTCGACTGCGGTCACGAGGGGGCCATGTGGGTTGGGATGGGTGGAATGTGACTCGGAGGGCGGGGGAATGCCAGTAAGTCAGCCGATCGGTGCGTCGGCGGCGGGCTCTCGAGGTTCGGGTCGTCGGCTCCGGTGGCGGGCGGGGCTCGCTCCGGGGGCTGCAGTGCCTGCGTCGATCGTTCCGCGGCGTTCGGGGTGGTGCCGCAGTCACTGACGCCCCCTCCGCGATCCCCACCCGCCGCCTGCGCCCGAGCATCGGAAGGTCGGGTGAGCAATGATCTGTCATCCCGAGGAGC
Source organism: Gemmatimonadales bacterium (assembly GCA_045803515.1). Taxonomy (GTDB): domain Bacteria; phylum Gemmatimonadota; class Gemmatimonadetes; order Gemmatimonadales; family GWC2-71-9; genus CAVVWJ01. The sequence continues at coordinate 2,376 of JBJMOX010000064.1, read as the reverse complement.
GCCAGCGACGAGGGATCTTGCCCGCCAATCGCGACACTCGCCGCCGAGTTCCGATCCTGCCGAGAAGATCCCTCGCTCCGCTCGGGATGACAGCTCCGCTTTCCGCCCGACCCTGGCGACCCGCCGTTCCGCCCTGTAGTCCCCGGAGTGAGCCTCCCCGGCCCCGTCCCGCTACCTCCCCACGTGCCCCAAACTCTTCAAGACTTCCCGATCGATCTGCACCGAAATCGCCTCCCGTTTGGAGTACGGCCCCGGCCGATACGCGCTCGACTGCACCCCCAGCTGGCTCTGCTCGCAGATGTGCCAGTCCTGCCGGTTGGTCATGTCCCAGAACTCCACCCCGTCGTCCGGATTGAACGTCGGATCGCTCAGTGTCGCGGGATGGAAGAGCCAGCTGCAGAAGATCCGGGTCCGCCCCGTCCCCTCGGGCCAGAGAGTGTGGAACATCACGTAGTCCGGGTGCAGGCTCAGCAGCATGTTGGGGAAGAGCGCGTAGTAGTACACCCGGGTCATGTCCTCCTCGGCCAGCTCTCCCACCGGCACGCCGCACGCGCGGCCGCTCATGGTGAGGCTCTCCGCTCCCCGGCCGATCACCATGTACCCGCCGGTGAAGGGGCCCTCGATCAGGTCATTCTCTCCGCTGGTGGGCGGCGTGATCCGGGCCAGCGCCGGGTGGACCGGCCCGCAGTGGTAGCACTCCGAGTAGTTCTGCAGCAGGAGCTTCCAGTTGGCCTGCACCTCGTACTCGAGCCTGCGTCCCACCTTGAGGTTGGCCAGGTTGAAGCGGCTGAACTTGCCCAGGAGCGGGGCCCACGCCTGCTCGAACGGCTCCGGCTGCTCGGCGAGATTGATGAAGACGAAGCCTTCCCACACGGCGGTCGCCACCGCGAAGAGCGGCCAGTCGGCCCGGTCGAAGCCCTCGAGGTCGCTGGTGGACGGCGCGCCCAGGAGCCGGCCGTCGAGCGCATAGGTCCAGGCGTGGTAGGGACACTGGATGGTCTCGGACAGCCGGCCGGTCGACTCCTCGCAGAGCCGGGTGCCCCGATGGCGGCAGACGTTGTGGAAGGCGCGCACCCCGCCGGCCTTGTCCCGCAGCACGATGACGCTGTCCTGGCCCACCGGCTGGAGCACGTAGTCGCCCGGGGCGGGGATCCGGTCCTCCCGGCCGATGCAGAGCCAGCGCCGCCGGAAGATCCGCTCCATCTCCTGCGCGTAGATGTCGGGCGCCGTGTAGTACTCCCTCGGCAGGGTATGGGCGCCGTCGATGGAGATCTCGGTGGTCTTGAGGTAGGTGGCCACGGTGGGGCTCGTCGGAGAAGGTTCAGCGGAATATGGCCTCGGCCCCGGTGGCGTGGAAGAGTCGCGCGATGTGATCTGGAACGCCGCCGACCCCCCAGCGCATTCCTACCGTACGGTGATGCCACAGGTACCTACACGGGAGGACACCATGATGCGGACCCAGGCATTCTTCAGACATTCTGTCCTGCTGCTCGGCCTGGCACTGCCGGCGGCGGGTTGCGCGGCGGCGGCGGCCGGAGCGGCCGCGGGAGCGGCGGGCGGGGTCTACCTCACCAGCCGGGGCGCCGAGTCGGTGGTGGACGGCTCGATCGACCAGGTGGCGACCCGGGCCCAGTCGGTGATGAAGGATCTCGAGATCGTCCCCGGCACCACCAGCAGTTCGGATGCGGGCCAGAAGCGCCAGTTCAAGGGCACCAAGGGTGATCTCGACGTGACCATCACCCTCGATTCCCGGAGCGCGAGCACCACTCACGTCGAGGCCAGCGCGCGGAAGAACTTCGCCGAGTGGGACAAGAATTTCGCCCAGGACGTCGTGTCCCGGATCGTGAAGGCGAGCTGACCGGTGGCGCGGGGCGACCCGCCGCCACCCATCCAGGGCGTGCTGGAGACCGGCCTCTACGTCGCCGACGTGGCACGCTCCCGGGAGTTCTACTCCCGGCTGTTCGGTTTCCCGGTGATGACCGGCGACGAGCGCTTCTGCGCCTTCGACGTCGCCGGGCGGGACGTACTGCTGCTCTTTCTCAAGGGCGGCACCCCGGGTCCGATCCGGGTTCCCGGCGGCCTGATTCCGCCGCACGACGGGGCCGGGCAGCTGCACTTCGCGTTCGCCATCGCCGCGGAGGACCTGGCGGCGTGGGAGGCCCGGCTGGCGGAGCAGGGGATCGAGATCGAGAGCCGGGTGGAGTGGCCGCGAGGGGGGAAGAGCGTCTACTTCCGTGATCCCGACGAGCACCTGCTCGAGCTGGTGACGCCAGGGCTCTGGGCGAACTACTAGAGCGGGAAGGACGGGAAGGACGGGAAGGACGGGAAGGACGGGAAGGACGGGAAGGACGGGAAGGACGGGAAGGACGGGAAGGT
>JBJMOX010000063.1:0-3455 GCA_045803515.1 Gemmatimonadales bacterium | reverse complement strand
GATCACCAGCCCCAGCCACACTCCCATGCGAAGCGCGATGTTGCGGGTGGCGAGGTGGATCAGCAGCGTGAGTCCCATCCCCACCAGGGTGTAGAGCAGGAAGTGAAGCACGGCGTATCCCAGGATCGCCTGGGGCACCAGGGCGCGCAGCCCGGGGTTGACGTCCCCCCGGAGGAAGATTCGGCCGAGGGTGTTCGGGGTCCGCAGCGGATGGCCCGAGGCCGTGTCGAAGAGGAGATACCAGATCGCCACGATCAGCCCGCCGAACAGTCCGGCGACGATTCCTTCACGAAGAGTGGAGTGCTCCCGCGCATGCATATTGTCTCCCCGATGCCATCAGACCGGTGGCCGCCACCACTACAGACTGCGCAGCCGCGGAGCGCGACGATGTGGCCCCGGTCACCCCTGTCTGCCTTCCTGGCAGCGGGGGCACGGACAGGATTGGAGCAGGCGCTGGAAGGTATAAATCCCGGTGCCATGCCCATCGCTCCACTGCACCCTCAGCCCGTAGGCTCCGACCAGCGCCACGCTGACTGGCCTGACATCCAGGGGCACGCGGCTGGGATCGAGCAGGGGGACGCCGGTCATCTCCTCCATGCACGCGGCACAGGGACAGGCCAGCCGCAGCGCTCGAGCGGGGTAGAACCCCTCGTGTCCTGCCTGGTCCCACTCGATGCGAAGCCCGTCGTCGCGTCGGTTGATGGCGTAAGGAATGGGCAGCGGTGCGGGCGTGGTCATGGATCCAAGATAGCGATTATACTTGACCCCGATGCCGAACCTTTCACCCCGCAGACCCATGCCCACTCACAGCGCCAATCCTTTCGGCACCCGCGCGACCCTCCAGCTCGGCCAAGACGCGGCGGTGGTGTATCGCCTCTCCGAGCTTGCCCGCCAGGGCCTCGCCGACCTCGATCGCCTGCCGTTCTCCATTCGTGTCCTGCTGGAAAACGCGTTGCGCCACTGCGGACGCGGCCTGGTCACCGAGGCTCACGTTCAGGACCTGGCGGCATGGAGCCCGGCGCGGGAGCACCGGGGCGAAGTGCCGTTCATGCCCGCGCGGGTGGTGCTTCAGGACTTCACCGGCGTGCCCTGCGTGGTCGATCTCGCGGCCATGCGCGACGCGATGGCCCGCATGCAGGGCGACCCGAGCCGCATCAACCCGGTCGTTCCCTGCGACCTGGTCATCGACCATTCGGTGCAGGTCGATTACTACGGCTCGGATCGCGCGCTCAAGCTCAACGTGGAGCTGGAATTCGACCGCAACCGGGAGCGGTATCAGCTGCTCAAGTTCGCCCAGCGCGCCTTCCACGATTTCCGGGTGGTCCCGCCGGGCACCGGAATCGTCCACCAGGTGAACCTGGAGTACCTCGCGCCCGTGGTGCAGCTCCGCTCGCAGTTCGGCGAGCTCACGGCCTATCCCGATACCCTGGTGGGCACCGACTCCCACACGACGATGATCAACGGGCTGGGCGTGCTGGGGTGGGGAGTCGGCGGGATCGAGGCCGAAGCGGTCATGCTGGGGCAGCCCTATTTCATGCTGATTCCCGAGGTGATCGGGATGAAGCTCACGGGTGAGCTGCCCATCGGCACCACCGCCACCGACCTGGTGCTCCAGGTGACCCAGATGCTGCGGAAGAAGGGCGTGGTGGACAAGTTCGTCGAGTTCTACGGGCCCGGCCTCTCCAGTCTCGGCTTGGCCGATCGCGCCACCATCGCCAACATGGCACCGGAGTACGGCGCCACCATGGGCTTCTTCCCGGTGGACGCCGAGACGGTGCGTTACCTGGAGCGCACCGGACGAAGTCGGGACGTGGTGCAACGGGTGGAGCGATATAGCCAGGAGCAAGGCCTCTTCCGCACCGATGCGACGCCGGATCCGGCCTTCAACAGCACGCTCGAGCTGGAGCTGTCGACCGTGGTCCCCAGCCTCGCAGGCCCGCGCCGGCCCCAGGACCTGGTGCCCCTCACCGGGCTCAAGCGGAATTTCATCGTCAACCTTCCGGGGCTGATGAGCGCCAACGTCTCCGCTTCCCGGAAGGAGCTGGCGGAGGGCGCCTACTCCCGCTGGGTCGGCGAGGGTGGGGCCAACGTGACCATGGGCGACCGGGGGGCCGGCGCCCCTAACGCCACGGCGACAGCGGACCCCGATGCGCCGCCCATGGTGAAGGGACAGATCGAGGGCAAGGACATCACCCTCCACGACGGCTCGGTGGTGATCGCCGCGATCACCAGCTGCACCAACACCTCCAACCCCTCGGTCATGATCGGAGCCGGACTGGTGGCGCGGAAGGCGGTCGAGCGCGGGCTCATGACCAAGCCCTGGGTGAAGACCAGCCTGGCGCCGGGCTCCCGGGTGGTGACCGACTATCTGAACGGCTCGGGACTGCTCCACTACCTCGAGCAGCTTCGCTTCAACACGGTCGGGTACGGCTGCACTACCTGTATCGGCAACAGCGGGCCTCTGCCCGAGACGGTGGCGAACCTGATCGACGAGCATTCCCTCGTCACCGCCGCCGTCCTCAGCGGAAACCGCAATTTCGAGGCGCGGGTCCACCCGCAGGTGCGCGCCAATTACCTCGCCTCGCCGATGCTGGTGGTGGCATTTGCCCTCGCCGGCCGGGTGGACATCGATCTCTCGCGCGAGCCGCTGGGCGACGGCAAGGACGGGCGCCCGGTCTACCTCAAGGATATCTGGCCCACCGCCGCCGAGGTGCGCGACGCCATGGCGGAGTCGCTCAAGCCCGAGCTATTCGAGCGGCGATACGGCCAGGTGTTCGAGGGTGACGACACCTGGCGGACGCTGAGCGTGCCCACGGGAAGCCGCTACGCCTGGGACCCGGCCTCGACCTACGTGCAGGAGCCGCCGTTCTTCACCGACCTGCCGGCCGATCCCCCATCGCTTGGCGACGTCATCGGCGCGCGGGCCCTCGCCGTGCTGGGCGATTCGCTGACCACCGACCACATCTCTCCCGCCGGATCGATTCCCAAGAACGGACCCGCCGCGGCCTATCTGCGGGAACGTGGCGTCGAGCAGGCGGACTGGAATACCTTCGGCTCCCGGCGCGGCAATCATGAAGTGATGATGCGCGGGACCTTCGGCAACGTGCGGATCAGCAACTCCCTGGTGCCCGGCAAGGAGGGAAACTGGACCCTCCACTTCCCCTCCGGAGAGGTGCTCTCGATCTACGACGCGGCGATGCGGTACCAACAGGCGGGCACACCGCTCATCGTGGTCACCGGCAAGGAATACGGCACCGGCTCCAGCCGCGACTGGGCCGCGAAGGGGCCCGCGCTTCTGGGCGTCAAGGCCGTGATCGCCGAAAGCTACGAGCGGATCCACCGGAGCAATCTGGTCGGCATGGGAGTGCTCCCGCTGGCCTACGCGCCGGGCGCCGACCGGAAATCCCTGGGGCTCACGGGCACCGAGACGTTCAGCATCGGCGGGATCGCGCAGG
>JBJMOX010000062.1:0-5378 GCA_045803515.1 Gemmatimonadales bacterium | reverse complement strand
GGGCGGCGTTTCCGACCGCGCGCAAATGGGAAGCAGTGCGCAGCCAGTCTGCGACCCCGCACTACCTCGTCTGCAATGCGGACGAGTCCGAGCCCGGCACGTTCAAGGATCGGGAGATCATGCGCTGGACGCCGCACGCGCTCATCGAAGGCTGCGCCATCGCATCCTACGCCATCGGCGCCGAGCGCTGCTACATCTACATCCGGGGCGAGTTCACCGAGCCGCTCGCGGTGATGAGCGCGGCGGTGGCGGAGGCCTACGCCAAGGGCGCGCTCGGGGCCAACGTGTTCGGGAGCGGCAAGCGGATCGACATGGTGATCCACCGGGGAGCGGGGGCCTACATCTGCGGCGAAGAGACCGCGATGATGAATTCGCTCGAGGGGAAGCGGGGCAACCCGCGCATCAAGCCGCCGTTTCCCGCGGTGGCCGGCCTCTTCGGGATGCCGACCACCATCAACAACGTCGAGACCCTGGCGGCGGTGCCCCACATCATGGTGCGCGGGGCCGAGTGGTACAAGGGTCTCTGCCTGGGCAATCCCAAGAGCACCGGCACCAAGCTGATCTCCATCTGCGGACACGTGCAGCGCCCGGGAAATTATGAAGTCACCATGGGTACGCCGGTGCGGGAGATCCTCTACGAGATGGCCGGCGGCCCCCTGCCCGGACGGACCTTCAAGGCGATCATCCCCGGCGGCTCCTCGGTGCCCATCATGACCACCCAGGAGGCCGAGGAGGCGCTCTTCGATTATGAGGGCGTCGTGGCCAAGGGTTCGATGCTCGGCTCCGCCGGCATGATCGTGATGGACGACACCACCGACATGGTCTACCAGATCTGGCGGCTGGCGCGGTTCTACGCTCATGAGTCGTGCGCCCAGTGCACCCAGTGCCGGGAAGGCACCGCCTGGACCACCCGGATCCTCGAACGGATCCTCTCGGGCAAGGGCAAGCAGGAGGACTTCCAGCTCCTGCTGGACCTGTCCGAGAACATGACGGGTAAGACCATCTGCGTTCTGAGCGACTCCTGCGCGGCGCCGGTGGTGAGCGGGATTCAGAAGTTCCGGGGTGAGTTCGAGGCGTACATCGCCGGGGCGCGCGAGCCGGCGATGGCGGCGGTTTGAGTCTTGTCATGGTTCACCACGGAAACACGGAATGCACGGAAACGGCACGGAAAAGGACAGAACTATGTGGGTGTGCTGTTGACCACCAGCTGTTTTCCGTCAGCTGCTTTCCGTGCCGTTTTCCGTGCATTCCGTGTTTCCGTGGTGCATAACCCGGCCCGATCTGGGCCGGAGCCCAACTAGGAAGACCGATGGCCGACGAGCTGGTCAACGTCACGATCGACGGCATGCCCCTGAGCGTGCCCAAGGGCACCACCATCATCGAGGCCGCCAAGCAGGCGGGCGTGCTGGTGCCGCACTACTGCTACCACCCCTCGCTGCCGTCGCCGGCGGTGTGCCGGATGTGCCTGGTGGAGGTGGAGAAGGCGCCCAAGCTGCAGCCGGCCTGCGTGACCGCGGTGACCGAAGGCCAGGTGGTCCACGTCAACAGCGAGATCGCCAAGAAGGCGCGGGAGAGCGTGCTCGAATTTCTGCTGATCAACCACCCGCTCGATTGCCCGATCTGCGACCAGGCCGGCGAGTGCGAGCTGCAGGACTACGTCTTCCAGGAAGGGCGCGCCGGGACCCGGTACGCGGAGTACGCCAAGCGCTACAACCCGGTCGAGGACTTCGGGCCGGACATTCTGTACGTGCCCAACCGCTGCATCCTCTGCACCCGGTGCGTGCGCTTCATGGAGGACGTAGCCGATACCGCGGTCCTCAACGTCTCCGAGCGGGGTGACCGGGCCTATATCGGGATTAGTCCGGAGCAGAAGCTGGATCATCCCTGGGCCGGCAACGTGGTCGACCTCTGCCCGGTCGGATCGCTTCTGTCCAAGGACTTCCTGCACAAGGCCCGGGCCTGGGACCTCGACAAGACGGCCAGCGTCTGCCCGGGGTGCACCCAGGGATGCAACATCTCGATCGACACCCGTGACGACGTGGTGGTCAGGATCCGCCCCCGGCCCAATCTCGACGTCAACCGCCACTTCATTTGCGATTACGGCCGGTCGAACTACCGCTGGATGAACCGGGGTGACCGGATCGAGGCCCCCCTGGTGCGGGAGGGCGCCCGGCACGTGGCCACCGACTGGGATACCGCGCTCGGTCGCCTGGAGCAGCTGGTGCGGGGTGCCTCCGGCACCGCCGTGATTCTCGCGTCCGGGAAGAGCTCGACCGAGTCGCTCGGTCTGGTGCGCCGGATGCTGGACCGCTTCGAGGTCACCGCCGCCGTCCAGGTCCCCCTGGGCGACGAGGCGCCGCTCGCCGGCATCCCGAACCTGGCCCTCCGCCGGGAGCGCGCGCCCAATCTGGCGGGCGCCGAGCTGCTCGGCTACACGACGCGCTGGGAGGACGCCATGCGCCAGGCGCCGGGCGCGGCAGTGGTCGTGTTGCTCGATCCCGAGCTTTCCGCGGCCGACGAGGCCGTGCTCGCCGGGGCGTCCGGAGCGGTGGTGCTGATGGGCACCGTCGCCGCCGATTCCTTCCGCGGAGCCGAGCTGGTGCTCCCGGTGACGAACATGGCGGAGGAACACGGCACCTACGTCAACCGGGACCGCCGGATTCAGCGCTTCGCGCAGGCCAAGTCTCCGCCGGGCATGGCCCGGCCCGCCTGGTGGATCGCGGGCGAGGTGCTGGCCGGACCGGGACCGAGCGCATCGGCGCCGTCCACGGCCACCGAAGCGTTCGAGCTCCTGGGCGAGCGCTGGCCCGCGTTCGCCGGGCTGAGCCACGCCGCGCTCGGCTACACCGGGCGGGTACTCGCGGGATCGCTCGCCGGGTCGGCCGCGCGGGAGCCCACCGGGAGCGCCGCCGGATGACGCCGGAGCTCAAGGGCTTCCTCCTGCTCAGCATCATCAAGATGCTGGTGGTCTTCACCTTCATCATGATCGGGGTGGCGCTCCTGACCCTGATGGAGCGCAAGGTGAGCGCCTGGATGCAGAACCGCCGGGGTCCCAACCGGGTCGGGTGGGCGGGGCTGCTGCAGCCGGCCGCCGACGGCCTCAAGAACATCCTCAAGGAAGAGACCTACCCGGCGCTGGCCAACCGCTATCTCTTCCTGCTCGCGCCGGCGATGTCGTTCATCCCCGCGCTGCTCCTCTCCGCCGTGATTCCGTTCGCCGCTCCCATCCCGGTGAGCTTCGACGTCACCGTCCGGTTCAGCTTCTTCGGCCTCTTCCCGATCGATCTGGGCCGCTGGGTCCACCACGGCCTCATGCCGATGGTCGTGGCCGATCTCCCCATCGGCTTCCTCTACGTGCTGGCGATCAGCTCGATGGGGGTCTACGGGGTGGCGCTGGCAGGATGGTCGTCCAACAGCAAGTACGCGCTGCTGGGCGGGCTCCGGGCGAGCGCCCAGATGATCTCCTACGAGGTGTCGATGGCGCTGGGTCTCATCCCGGTGCTCCTCATGTCGGGCAACGTGAGCTTCTCCGCCATCATCGCCGACCAGCAGGCGGGGCTCTGGTACGTGCTGCCCCTCTTTCTCTCGTTCTTCATCTTCCTGATCTCCGGCTTCGCCGAGACCAACCGGGTGCCGTTCGACCTGCCGGAGGCGGAATCGGAGCTGATCGCCGGGTATCACACCGAATACAGCGCGATGAAGTTCTCCTTCTTCTTCATCGCGGAGTACGCCAACGTGGTGACCGTGTGCGCCATGGTCACGACCCTCTTCTTCGGGGGATGGTCGATTCCATTCGTCTCGGTCGGTCCGGGGCATCCGGGCGCGCTGCTCACCCTCGCGCCGGGCGTGCTGGCCACGCTGCTGACCTTCGTGGCGTTCTTCCTCAAGCTGATGTTCTGGATCTTCTTCGTCATGTGGATCCGGTGGACCCTGCCGCGCTTCCGCTACGACCAGCTCATGGCGCTGGGCTGGAAGGTGCTGATGCCCCTGGCGCTGGCGTACATCATGGTGGTCTGCACGGCGTTGTATCTGCTGGAGCAGCGCCTCGGGATCACGGCGCCCAAGCCCCTGGCGCTGGCCCTCTTCGGGCTCAACCTGGTGCTCGCGGTGGGCGTCTTCGGGCTCTTGGACAGCGGGATGTTCATCCGCGGCTCGGGACGGCAGCGAACAGCCCTCGAGGAGCGCGCCCGGCGCGCGACGGTGACGAGCTGATGGCCATTGGCGTCAAGGTGCTGCCCCGCCCGGAGCGGAACGTGAGCTACGTGCGCGCCACCCTCAAGGGCATGGCGCTCACCTTCAAGCACATGTTCGAGCCCAAGGTGACGATGCAGTATCCCGAGCAGAAGAGCACGACCGACTGGAGCATCTCCCAGCGCTGGCGGGGCACCCACCGGATGCTCACCGACGAGCAGGGCCGCTCCAAGTGTGTGGCCTGCGGCCTCTGCCCCCAGATCTGTCCGGCCAACTGCATCAAGCTGGTCCCGGGCGAGGACGAGCAGGGCGACCGGTATCCGCTGATCTACGAGATCGACGAGTTCCGCTGCATCTTCTGCGGCTACTGCCAGGAGGTCTGCCCGGAGGAGGCGATCCACGTCGGGGTGCACTTCGAGAACGCGGAGTACGACCGGGGGCGCTTCGTCTACGACCTGGAGCGGCTCTCCTCCCAGACCCACGCCGTCTCGACGCTCTGGGATCCGGCCGATCCCAAGGGTGAGTAGATGACCAGCGCGGTGTTCTACCTGTTCGCGACGCTGGCCGTGCTGTCGGCGTGCCTCTGCATCCTGCAACGGAACCCGGTCGCCGCGGCGCTCTGGCTGGTCTCCACCATGTTCTCCCTGGCGGCCATCTACGTCCTGCTCGACGCCCAGTTCATCGCCGCCATCCAGGTGCTGGTTTATGCCGGCGCGGTCATGGTGCTCTTCCTCTTCGTCATCATGCTGCTCAACCTGGGGCGCACCAGCTCCGACCTGCGAGGTCCCTCCGGGGTGGCCGCCACGGTGGTGCTGGCCGGGCTCCTCGGCATCGAGCTCCTCACCCTCTGGCGCTACTCGCCCCGCCGGCTCGCCGCCGAGCTGGCGCAGTCGCCTGCGTTCGGCGATCCGCGCACCGCCTTCGCCGCCGGAGAGCTGGCGCGGCAGGAGACGGTCACCCGAGGGGTCGTGGGCGGGATCGCCGCGCCGCTGTTCCAGACCTACCTGGTGCCCTTCGAGATCACCTCGATCCTGCTGCTCGCGGCCATCGTGGGCGCCGTCGTGCTGGCCAAGCGGAAGGTGTGATGCTGCTCGGTCCCGCGCTCGGTCTCTCCGCCATTCTCTTCAGCCTCGGCGTCGCCGGCGTGCTCCTCCGGCGCAATACGATTGTCCTGTTCATGTGCATCG
>JBJMOX010000061.1:0-3341 GCA_045803515.1 Gemmatimonadales bacterium | reverse complement strand
TCGGCATCGACGCCGTGCTGCTGGACGAAGCCTACGCCCGGGCGCACAGCGTGGGCCGGCTCGTCCCCGGGGCCTATGTGCGGCTCACCGTCTCCGACACCGGGGTCGGGATGGACCGGGCGACGCTGACCAAGATCTTCGAGCCCTTCTTCACCACCAAGCCGGTGGGCGCGGGCACCGGCCTCGGGCTCTCGACCGTGTATGGCATCGTGAAGCAGCACGACGGCTTCATCTGGGCCTACAGCGAGCCGGGCCTGGGCACCACCATCAAGGTCTACCTGCCGGTCGCGCGGAGCGACGCGCCCACCGAAGCCAAGCCCAAGCCCGAGCCCACGGGCGAGTGGCTGCCCCAGCTCGAGCCCGCGCTCATCCTGGTGGTGGAGGACGAGGCCGCGGTCCGGAACATGGTGCGGCGCTCGCTGGAGGGCGCGGGTCTGACCGTGCTGGAAGCGGAGAACGGCAGGCGGGCCCTGGAGCTGGTGGCCACCCACGCGGAGACCCCGAAGCTGGTGCTGACCGACATCATCATGCCGGGACTCAACGGCCGGGAGCTGAGCGAGGCGCTCTCGCTGACCCAGCCGGGCGTGCCGGTGCTCTTCATGTCGGGGTATACCGGAGACGACGTGCTCGCCCGCAGCCTGCTTCCCCCCACCGCTCCGTTCATCCAGAAGCCGTTCGCGCCGGAGGAGCTGGTGGCCCGGGTGCGCCAGCTGCTGGCGGGCGGGACCGTCGCGCGGCACTGATCGCCGTGCCGCATGCCCTGGCGCAGGGTCTCGCCCAGAGTCACGGCGACCCGCTGGCCCCGGTGCTGCTCGCCCTCGCGCTGCTGCTCGCGGCCGCGAAATTCGGCGGCGACCTGGCCGAGCGGGCGGGGCAGCCCGCGGTGCTCGGGGAGCTTGTGGCGGGCGTGCTGCTGGGCAATGCGCACCTGCTGGGCATTCCGTGGTTCCGCTCGCTGGGAGCCGACGCGACGGTCGACATCCTGGCGCGGCTGGGCGTGGTGGTGCTCCTCTTCGAGGTGGGACTCGAGTCCACCGTGGGCGACATGCTCAAGGTGGGGGTCCGGTCCCTCGTCGTGGCCGTGCTCGGCGTGATCACCCCCTGGGCCCTCGGCTGGTGGCTGGGCGCGCTCCTGCTGCCCAATCACAGCGTCTACGTCCACGCCTTCCTCGGAGCCACGCTCACGGCCACCAGCGTCGGGATCACGGCGCGGGTGCTCAAGGACCTCGGCTGCGCCAACACCCGGGAGGCTCGCATCATCCTGGGCGCGGCGGTGATCGACGACGTGCTCGGCCTGGTGGTGCTGGCGGTGGTCGCGAGCGTGCTCACGGCGGCCGACATCGGGCGCACCCCATCCTATCTCGATACCGGCCTGGTCTTCGCCAAGGCGATCGGGTTCCTGGTCGGCGCCATCGGACTCGGGGTGGTGCTCTCGCCCTGGTACTTTGCCGGCGCGGCCCGGCTCCGCGGGCGCGGCGTGCTGGTGACCACCGCGCTGGTGCTCTGCTTCGGGCTGGCCTACCTGGCGTCGGTCATCGGCCTGGCGCCGATCGTGGGCGCCTACGCCGCCGGCCTGGTGCTGGAGGAGGCGCACGCGCACCGCTTCACCAGCAAGGGCGAGCCGCCGATCGCGGACCTGGTCCGGCCCATCGCGTCCCTGCTCGCTCCGATCTTCTTCGTGGTGATGGGACTCAGGGTCGATCTCGCGGCCCTGGCAAACCCCTCCGTGCTGGCGCTCGCCGGTGTGCTCACCGCGGTGGCCATCATCGGCAAGCAGGCCTGCGCTCTCGGCGCGTGGCGCAGCACGCTGGACGGGTTGACCATCGGCATCGGGATGATCCCCCGGGGCGAGGTGGGCCTCATCTTCGCCAACCTGGGGCTCGGCCTCGCGGTGCATGGGGAGCGGATCATGGACCAGGGCACCTTCTCCGCCGTGGTCCTCATGGTGATGGCGACGACCCTGGTGGCCCCGCCGGCGCTCAAGTGGAGCATCGGCCGCCGGCGGCCTGCGGCCCTGCAGGACGGCTAGCGCGGCCGGGCGCGGCGCCGCTCTTGTGGCGGCTTCCGCGGAAGCGCTATGTTGGCCGGCATGGAAGACATGACGCCGTCCCGCCGGCGATTTCTCTCCCGGCTCTCGATCGCGCTCTCCACCGCCGTCGCCGCGGTCGTCGGCGTACCGGTGGTGGGCTTTCTCCTCTCCCCCCTGGCGCGCAAGGTTCCCCGCCAGTGGCGCGCCGTGGGCCAGGCCGACGGCTTCAAGGTGGGCGAGACCGTGAGCGTCACCTTCGATGATGCATCGCCCCTTCCCTGGTCGGGAGTCACCGCTCGCACCGCCGCGTGGCTCCGGCGCGACGACGCCGAGAACTTCACCGCCTTCGCGGTGAACTGCACCCATCTCGGCTGCCCAGTGCGGTGGCTCGCCGATCCGCAGCTCTTCCTCTGCCCCTGCCACGGCGGCGTCTACAACGGTGACGGGACCGTCGCGGCGGGCCCACCGCCCAAGCCGCTCCCCCGCTACCCGGTCCGGGTGCGGGCGGGCCGGGTCGAGATTCTCACGAGTCCGCTCCCGGTCACGTGAGGCCGAGGTGATCGGGCGCTTCCTCGCCTGGCTGGACGACCGCAGCGGTCTCGTGACCTGGCTCAAGCACGCGCTGGAGCATCCGGTGCCGCCCCGCACCGGGTGGTGGTACACCTTCGGCAGCGCCACCTTCCTCGCCTTCGTGCTCCAGGTCGTGACTGGCATCGCGCTCGCCACCGCGTACGTGCCTTCCAGCGGTCAGGCGTACGACAGCCTCAAGTTCATCAGCGAGCAGGCGCTGATGGGGCGGTTCCTGCGGGGCCTGCACTACTTCGGCGCGTCGGCGATGGTGGTGCTGATCGGGGCGCACGTCGCGCGCACCTATGTCATGGGCGCGTACAAGTTCCCCCGCGAGCTCAACTGGCTCACCGGCGCGCTGCTGCTCCTGCTCACCATGGCGCTCGCCTTCACCGGACAGCTCCTCCGCTGGGACCAGACGGCGGTCTGGTCGGTCATCGTCGGCGCGGCACAGGCGGGCCGGATGCCGGTCCTCGGTCCCCAGCTCGCGCGGTTCCTGCTCGCGGGCGACACGGTCGGCGGCGCGACCCTGAGCCGCTTCTTCGCCTTCCACGTCTTCTTTATCCCTGCGCTGGTCTTCGGACTGGTCGGCCTGCACCTGCTCCTGATCCTGCGTCACGGCATCTCCGAGCGTCCCGTGCTGGGCCAACCGGTAGACAAGGCCACCTACCGCGCGCGATACCAGGAGATGCTCCAGCGGGAGGGCGTGCCGTTCTGGCCCGACGCCGCCTGGCGAGACGTGGTG
>JBJMOX010000007.1:0-11490 GCA_045803515.1 Gemmatimonadales bacterium | reverse complement strand
GCGCAAGGAGGCGATCGCCAACGCGATGACGCGCGAGATGGGAAAGGTACTGGCCGAAACCCGGGGTGACGTGCAGGAGGGAATCGATACCGCATACTACGCCGCCACCGAGGGACGCCGGCTCTTCGGTCACGTCGTCCCCTCGGAGCTCCAGTCCAAGTGGGCGATGAGCTACCGCCGGCCGATCGGGGTGGTGGGATTGATCACCCCGTTCAACTTCCCACTGGCGATTCCGACCTGGAAAATGTTCCCTGCGCTGCTCTGTGGAAATGCCGTGGTGATCAAACCGTCGGAGGACGTCCCCCATACGGTCCACCTGCTGGTCGAGGCGCTGCTCGACGCCGGGCTCCCGCCGGATGTCGTCCAGCTGGTGCATGGCCGGGGCGAGACCGTGGGCAAGGCGCTGGTGGAGCATCCGGATGTGCCGGTGATCTCCTTCACCGGGTCGACCGAGACCGGGGCCCTCATCGGCGAGACCTGCGGCCGAATGCACAAGCGGCTGTCGCTGGAGATGGGTGGGAAGAACGCCATGGTCGTGATGGACGATGCCAACCTCGATCTCGCCCTGGAAGGCGTGCTCTGGGGCGCCTTCGGCACCACCGGGCAACGCTGCACGGCCACCAGCCGCCTGATCCTGCACCGCAAGGTGCACGACCGGTTTCTCCGCCGTCTCGTTGATGCGGCCGAAGGGCTGCGACTGGGCGACGGGCGGACCGATAAGACCGACGTCGGGCCGCTCATTCATGAGGCGGCCCGGGAAAAGGTGGAGAGCTACGTCGAGATCGGCCGGGGCCAGGGGGCCGAGCTGGTGACCGGTGGCAAGGCGCCAGGCGGGCGGCTGGGACGCGGCTGGTTCTTCCGCCCCACGGTATTCGCCGGAGTGCGGGCCCGGAGCCGGCTGGAGCAGGAGGAGATCTTCGGGCCGGTGCTGAGCGTGATCCGGGTCGGCTCTTTCGACGAGGCCATCCGGGTCAACAACGACGTACGCTACGGGCTCTCGAGCTCCATCTACACCGACGACGTGGACCTGGCCTTCCGAGCCATGCAGGAGCTCGACAACGGCATCACCTACGTCAACGCGCCCACCATCGGCGCGGAAGCCCACCTCCCCTTCGGCGGCGTCAAGGCCACCGGGAATGGACACCGCGAGGGCGGCTGGGAAGTCTACGAGTTCTACTCCGAGACGAAGGTCTGCTACGTCGACTACTCGGGCCGGCTGCAACGCGCGCAGATCGACACCTACGATGTGTAGCAGGTCGCAGGCCACGAGTGATGGATGACCGGCACTTCGCGCGAGCGCGATCGACCGGTTGCGCGACGCTTGGCCGGAGAGTAAGGTTCCTCAGGCTCAATCTTCCGTCGTGATTCTTCCGGTGTGGTGATGAGGATGTTCTCTGGATGCCGCGCCGCTTCCCTAGTCGCTCCCCGTGTTCAGTCCGAGGTCGAGTCTCATGCGTCCAATGCAGGTTGGTTCCGGCAAGCGGGGACCCTCGTTCGATGAGGGGTCGCTGGACCAGTACCTCCGCGAGATCAGCAAGTATCCGCTGATTCCGCAGGAGGAGGAGGTCAATCTCGCCCAACGGATCCGCACCGGGGATGGTGAGGCGCTGGACAAGCTGGTCCGCAGCAACCTGCGATTCGTCGTGTCGGTCGCCAAGAAGTACCAGAACCAGGGCGTCTCACTGGCGGACCTGATCAACGAGGGCAACCTCGGCCTCATCCGGGCGGCCCATAAGTTCGACGAGACCAAGGGCATCAAGTTCATCTCCTACGCGGTGTGGTGGATCCGGCAGGCCATCCTGCAGGCGCTCGCCGAGCAGAGCCGCATCGTCCGGGTGCCGCTCAACCGCGCGGGCACGCTCCACCGGATCGGCAAGCGCTCCTCGGCGCTGCTTCAGGAGCTGGGCCGGGAGCCCACCCCGTCGGAGATCGCCGAGGGGATGGACATCTCGATGGAGGAAGTGCAGAAGACGCTCTCCATTTCGCAGAACCACCTCTCCCTCGACGCGCCCCTCACCCCCGGCGAAGACAACAAGCTGCTGGACTACCTCCCGGACACGCAGAACCCCGGTCCCGATTCCGAAACCTTCGAGCACGCGCTCACCGAGTCCATCGAGGAAGTGCTGTCCACCCTCAAGGAACGCGAGGCCAAGATCCTGCGCCTCTACTTCGGACTCGACGGGCCGGAGCCGATGACCCTCGAGGAGATCGGCAGCCTGCTGGGGATTACCCGCGAGCGGGTGCGCCAGATCAAGGAAAAGGCGCTGAGCCGGCTTCGCCACGTGAGTCGTGCTCGTGCCCTGGAGAGCTTCCTCGCCTGAGGCCGAGCTCGATGTTCGGCCGTTTGCTTTGCCGGCCGGTCAGCCTTGGAGGATCGCGGCCACCTGGTCCCACTCGATCAGGAACGCATCGTGCCCGGCGGTTGACGCGATCTCGCGATACTCCGCCGGCGCGCCCGCCCGACGGTACCCCTCGACCCAGTCGCGGACCTCTTCGGCGCGATAGAGGATGTCGGTGTCCACCCCGACCCCGATGATCCGGCCCACTCGCGCGCCGGTCTCGCGTCCCGCCCGGGCGAGATCACCCACGTCGTGCAGATCCATACTCCGCATGAGCGACACGTAACTCGCCGCGTCGAAGCGCGCCACCAGTTTGTCGCCCTGCCGGCGCAGGTAGTGGTCGACGTCGAACCGCGCCGCCGACCGCGAGGCGCCGCGCCCGAAACGGCCCTGGAATTCGATCGCGCTGCGATAGGTGATCATCGCGAGGGCTCGCGCCGCGGCCAGGCCGGCCGACGGACCCTCGCCTGGCGGATAACGGCCGCCTCTCCAGGCGGGGTCCGCCTCGATCGACATCCGCTGGACAGCGTTCCAGGCGATCGCCTGGGCGGAGCATGCCGCCGGTGCCGCGAACACCACCAGCCGGTCCACCGGCACGCTCGAGTGCCGCCCCCATTCCAGCGCGACCATCCCGCCGAGTGAGCCCCCCGTCACCAGCGACAGCCGCTCGATGCCCAGGTGCTGGAGCAAGGGGATGTGGGCCCGGGCCAGGTCCGAAGGCGCGAGCTCAGGGAACGGATCAGCGTGCTCCAGCGACCACTCGCGCGGCCCGGTCGATCCGTAGCAGCTCCCCAGCAGGTTGGCCGAGACGATCGCGTGCCGGGTGACGTCGAGCGGCCGGCCGGGGCCGACCAGGGGCCCCCACCATGCCTCCACCTCGGCGCTGCCGGTCAGGGCGTGGAAGACGAGGATCCAGCCGTGCTGCCGCGCCGAGTCGGGATTCCCCAGGACGCGATAACGCAGGCGGAGACCAGAGAGCTCGCGCCCCGCGGCCGTGTGGAAATCCCCCAGCGCCAGCTCTCCGGTGAGCGATCCCGACGCGAGCACCGTCACGCGGCACCCAGGTGCGCGGGGACTCGAGCCGCAATCCGATCGTGGACCACCCGGAGCAGCTCAGGACCTTCGGCGTCGTCCACCAGGAAGGCGGTGCGATGCGGATGAACCGTGGTACACCGGGGCCGGACGCGACTCTGCACCAGGGCATCCTGCACCGCTCCCTCAACGGATCGGGGATGGGTGGGCGCGGCCGTCACGACCGTCACCGTACTGAGCTCGCGCTCAACTGGCACCGGCCGCTCCTGCATTCCGACGAGTCGTCCGATGGCCCAGAGACAGTCATCGAGGTCCGGGGCGGCCGCGAGGAGATCCAGCCGCCAGCCCGTGGCATCCTGAAGCACTTCCGCCTCGACCGTGAGTCCCGCGTCCCAGAGACGCTGCTGAAGCCTGGGCTGCAGATCGCTGTCGACGGCGCGTCCTAGGGGCGCGCTGAAGCGGGAGCGGCCCGCGCGAAGGGTGACCGCCCAGCGCGAGGAGTCGTGCGCCGCGCTGATCACTTCGGTGGACCACTCGGTCCCGGCGATCGCCGTGAACCGCAACGGGAGCCCCTCGCGCTCGGCCCAGACGGCGGCTGGATGGTGGATCACCCTGGCTCCAGTCGAGGCGAGCTCGCTGAGAAACCGGTGTGACGCCACCGCAATGCGTTCTGCGTCGGGCACCAGCTTGGGATCGGCCGTGAGCACGCCTCCGGACTCCTTCACCAGTTCGCATTCTGCTGCTCCAAGGGCAGACGCCAGCGCCACCGCGGTCGTGTCCGACCCACCCCGGCCGAGGGTGGTGACGCGTCCGCGGTGCCAGCCTTGAAAGCCGGCCACCACCGGCACTACGCCACGATGGAGGAGGGCCTGAATCCGGGCCGGCTTGACGGCCGTGAGCCGGGCCCGGCCGCTGTGTCCGTTGCTCGCGAGACCTGCCTCTCGCGCATCGAGCGCCACCGCCGGAATCCCCAGGCCATCCAGTGCCAGCACCAGGAGCGAGGCTGCGACGATCTCACCCGCGGCTGCCGCGCGGTCGGCCGCGGCGAGGCCACCGGTGGTGGCACCGGTGAGCGCGAAACCTCGGACCTGCTCCACCAGACCGAGGAGATGATCGGTCACGCCGCGCCGCGCGCTGGCGACGGCGACGACGGGAGCGATGCGGCTGCGCTCCGCCAGGCGCCGCGCAGCCGCCGCGATGCGCTCCGGCGACGCCAGCGCATCGCCGCCGAGCTTGACGACGAGCGCTGGGGTCACCGCCCGGCTCCCGCGGTCCGGGTGGACTCCTTCGCGCCTGCGGCGGGAGCCTCGCCCAAGGCCTGATCCAGATCCTCGATCAGATCCGCTACGTCCTCCAGACCGACGGACAGTCGAACCAGCTCCGGTGTCACGCCGCTCGCTTGCTGCTGCTCGAGAGAAAGCTGCTCGTGCGTGGTCGACGCCGGGTGGATGATGAGCGACTTGGCGTCTCCGACGTTCGCCAGCAGTGAGAAAAGCTGCGTCCGGTCGATGAGCGCCTTGGCCGCGGCATGGCCGCCCTTGAGGCCGAAGGTGAGCACGCCGCCGAATCCGCCGGTCAGATACTTCGTGGCGTTCGCGTGCTCGGGATGGGACGGCAGGCCCGGATAGGAGACCCAGTCCACCCGGGGGTCCCGCGCCAGCCAGCGCGCGATCGCGAGGGCGCTCTCCGAATGCCGCTGGATGCGGAGCGGCAGCGTCTCCAGCCCCTGGAGAAAAAGAAACGAATTGAACGGCGAGAGCGCCGGGCCGAGATCGCGGAGCAGTTGAACCCGCAGCTTGATGATGAAGGCCGCCGGGCCGAAGGCATCGGTGTACACCAGCCCGTGGTAGGAAGGGTCCGGCGTGGTGAACTCGGGAAACCGCCGGCGTGAGGACGGGCTGGTCCAGTCGAACTTACCGGCATCGACGACCAGGCCCCCGATCGCGGTGCCGTGGCCCCCGATCCACTTGGTGGCGGAATGGAGCACGATGTCCGCGCCATGCTCGATGGGCCGAGACAGCGTCGCGGCGCCGAAGGTGTTGTCCACCACCAGCGGGATGCCCGCGGCATGCGCGATGTCGGCCAGCGCCTCGAAATCGGGGACGTCGAGCCGCGGGTTGCCGATGGTCTCGACGAAGAGCAGCCGGGTCCCGTCGTCGATGGCCGCGCGCACCTGATCGAGGTTGTGGATGTCGACGAACCGGGTCGTGATGCCCCACTTGGGGAGCGTGTAGGTGAAGAGATTGTAGGTGCCGCCGTACAGGGTCTGCGACGAGATCAGATTGTCGCCGGCGTGCGCCAGGTTGAGTACCGTCAGCGTCTCCGCCGCCTGTCCGCTGGCGACCGCCAGTGCGGCCACCCCGCCCTCGAGCTCCGCGATACGCTTCTCCAGCACGTCGCTCGTCGGATTCATGATCCTGCTGTAGATGTTGCCGAAGACCCGCAGGCCGAACAGGTCGGCGGCGTGCTGCACGTCGTTGAAGACGTAGCTGGTGGTGGCGTAGATCGGCACGGCGCGGGCATTGGTGGCCGGGTCGGGCGCCTGGCCCGCGTGGATCGCCAGCGTGTCGGGGCGGTACGGCATGCACTGCTCCTCGGGAATAGGTCAGCGAAAAGGCCCGGACCACAGACTGAGTGGTCCGGGCCTCGGATCGTCGCGCGGATCTTCCTAGATTCCGCTTTCCTCGCGCGCGTACCCGGACGGCACCGGCCACCCCCTGCTGGGGCAACAGGGAAACATTCGACAGCATCCGGTCGAGCGGGGCATGGTCAAGTCGGACACCCAGGTTGCGAGGCTCTCGTGGGGGCTGGAAAAAGGAACGCCCCCGGCCAGGTCAGCGCGGAGGGCGTGCATCCGGCGCTTTAGCTCTTTGGTTCGCTCCGGACCTCGGAACCGGCGGGAGCAAGTGGCCCTAAATCAACCGCCGTGGTGGTAGAGTACCGGACGCCCGGGCGGGTGTCAAGCGAACCGCTTGCCTGCCCCCCACCCATGGGGTAATCCTTCCGGCATCCGCCCAGCACAACCCATCCTCTCACCGATCTCGACGCGTCCCCTATGGCCAGCAACTCCTCCTTCGACGTGTCCACCGGTGCCGACCTTCAAGAGGTCGACAACGCCGTGAACCAGGCCCTGAAGGAGATCGCGCAACGCTACGACTTCAAGGGCACCCACTGCACCATCGAGTTCGACCGGGACAAGGCCGAGATCCGGCTCGCGGCCGATGACGAGTTCCGGATGGATGCGCTGGTGGACGTGCTGCAGTCGCGAATGATCAAGCGGGGCGTCCCCATCAAGAATCTCAAGGTCGGGGACATCGTGGTCGGAACCGGGCAGTCGGTTCGCCGCACGGTCAGTCTCACCCAGGGCATTCCGCAGGATATTGCCAAGAAGATCGTCAAGGCGGTCAAGGACGGCGGCTTCAAGAAGACCCAAGCGAGCATCCAGGGAGACGAGATCCGGGTGACCAGCCCTTCGCGCGACGAGCTGCAGGCCGTGATCGCCGCGCTCAGGGCCCAGGACTTCGGGATCGAGCTCACCTTTGGCAACTACCGCGGCTGACACCGGCGTCCGCGGATGCCAAGTCCGGCGCTGGGGTGCGGCGTTCCTGGTTGCAGTCGCCTCGGCGCTGACCATGGGGAGCTGTACGCCGACGGCGGGTCCCCGTGCCCCCAGTCCGGAGCAACCGGCGGGGCAGACATCCGAGCCCCTGGTGCGGATCGGCCTGGCGGTGGGCGCGGTATCGGCGGTGGTCAGCGGCGACTCGGGGCTCGCGGTCACCGATCCATCGGGAGCTCGCCTGGCCGCGGTGTCCCCGGGGGAAAGCTGGCGGGTGGCCGCCGCCGGGAGCGGAGTGGCGATGAGCGCTCCGGGGGGCGGCTCGACCCTCGGTGAGATCATCGATGTGGCGGGCGCCGACGCCGGCGCCCTGGTCCGGATCAACGGCCGCGCCTATCGCGGAATGATCGAGATCTTCCGCGACCGAACCGGCATCACCATCGTGAACCGGCTCCCCATCGAGACCTATCTCCTGGGGGTAGTGTCCACCGAGATGGGCCGGCGAGCCCCGACCGAGCTGGAGGCGCTCCGGGCGCAGGCGGTGGTTTCCCGGACGTACGCGCTCCGGCACCTCCGCCGGTGGGACGTCCAGGGCTTCGATCTCTACGCCACCGTGGCCGATCAGGTCTACGGCGGCGCTGAGCGGGAGACTCCGGAGGGCAACGAGGCCGTAACGGCCACGCGGGGACGGATCCTGACCTATGACGGCCAGCCGATCGATGCCTTCTTCTATTCGACCTGCGGCGGGCGCACGGCAGACGGCACCGAAGTGTTCCAGGGAGCGGACCGGCCCTACCTGCGCTCGCTCCCGGACGTCGCGGACAATGGTATCGCCTACTGCAGCATCTCACCGCGGTTCCGCTGGAGAGAGGCCTGGAGTGGAGACGAGCTGCGGGCGACACTGCGGCAGACACTCCCGACGCTCAGGGTGCCGAGCCGCGAGGCGGATGAGGTGAGCGATGTCCGCGTCGCGTACCGGACCCCGTCCGGCCGGGTTGGCCGGCTGACGATCGGGTTGCGCGGCTCCGAGGTTCAGGTGGACGGTCCCAACGTGCGCCAGGTGCTCCGCTCGACTTCGGGGGACATACTGCGCAGCAACGCGTTTACCATCACCGCGACGCGAAGTGGATCGCGGGTCACCCGGCTGGTGGCGGACGGCGCGGGGGCGGGCCACGGTGTGGGGTTCTGCCAATGGGGAGCGGTTGGTCGGTCGCGCGCCGGGCAGGACTACGGACACATCCTCGCGGCGTACTATCCGGGCACCGCGCTCGAGCGCCTTTACTGAGAGGGAGAAAGGAATGAGTGTCAGCCGGCCTGCCAGCGAGCGCCTGCGACTCGGCATCATCGGCGGCGGCGCCATCACCCAGGTGGCCCACCTTCCGGTGCTCAAGAAGCTCAGAACCATCGAGGTGCAGGCCATCTGCGACACCGACCTGCCGAAGGCGCGCGCCCTGGCCACCCGTTTCGGAGTGAAGGACGCATTCGACGATATCGAGGAGCTGCTCCGGTTCGAGTCGCTCGACGCCGTGGTGATCTGCTCGCCGAACCACTTGCACGAATCCCACATCCTGGCCGCGCTCTCGGCGAACCTGCACGTGCTGGTGGAGAAACCGCTCGCCATGACGGCGGCCAGCGTGCAGCGGATCGTGCGCGCCGCGGAAAAGCGGGACCGGGTGGTGATGGTCGGCATGAACCACCGCTACCGGCCGGACGTGCAGATCGTCCGCAGCTTCGTCCAGAGCGGCGAGCTGGGCACGATCGAGAGCGTGCGAGGCAGTTGGCACGTCTTCCGGCCGGGCCGCTCCCAGCTTGGCTGGCGCCAGCGCCGGGACCAGGCCGGCGGCGGCGCGATGCTGGACCTGGGGCTCTCCATTCTCGATCTGGGGCTGTGGCTCGGTGGGAACCGGACCCCGGTACGGGTCAGTGCATGTCTGGACACGACGGGAACCGGGCGGACGGTGGAGCAATCGGGCAGCGCATTCGTGGTCTGCGATGGCGGCATGTCCCTCTTCGTCGATGTCACCTGGCATCACCTGGGCGAGGGCGAGCGGTTCGGCGTCGGGCTACGCGGCAGCAAGGGGACGGCCGCGATCAATCCGCTCACCGTCTGGAAGGAGCTCCATGGGCTGCCGGCGGACGTATCGCCCACCTCGTCGGGCAGCCGGGAGAACGCATTCACCGCATCCTACCGGGCGGAGTGGGCCCACTTCGAGGCCGCCATCGCGGGTGAAGCCAAGGCGCAGCCCTTGGCCGAGCACCTCGTGCTGCACCGGATCCTGGACGCCATCTACCGCTCGGCGGACGACGGCCGCGACGTCCAGCTGTGAGTCGCTCCACCCCGGCGATCCGGCGGCTCGCGCTCTGCCTCGTGTGCGCCGCCGGTGGGCTTCCGGTGACCGCCGCCACCCAGACTGCGCCCCGTCCGGCGGAGCCGGGGGCGGAACTGACCGTCTCGGTGATGACCATGGGGCCCGGGGCGATGGTCTGGGAACGGTTCGGTCACAACGCCATCTGGATTCACGATCCGGTGCAGGGAACCGACCTCACCTACAACTACGGCCTGTTCGATTTCCGCCAGCACAACTTCATCCTGCGGTTCGTGCGGGGGCAGATGTGGTACTGGATGGCGGGATTCCCCGCCGAGCGGTACCTCGAGGAGTACCAGCGCAACAATCGCTCGGTCTGGGTGCAGGAGCTCGATCTTCCCCCTCGAGCCCGGCTCCAGCTGCAGGAGTTTCTCACCTGGAACGCGCTGCCGGAGAACCGCTTCTACCACTACGACTACTACCGCGACAACTGCTCCACCCGGGTGCGAGACGCCATCGACCGGGTGGTGAACGGCGCCGTGCGGCGGGCGACGGCGGCGGTCCCGGAGCCGGCGAGCTACCGTTTCCACACGCAGCGGCTCACCGCGAACGACCCGCTGATCTACACCGGTCTCCTGCTCGCGCTCGGCGAGGGGGTGGACCGGCCGCTGACCGCGTGGGAGGAGATGTTTCTGCCCCTCAAGCTGCGCGAGCATCTGCGCCGGGTGACCATTCCTGGGCCTGATGGGCGGCCCGTCCCGCTGGTCAAGTCCGAGCGGACCATCTTCCTGTCGACGGCAGCTTCTCCGCCGGACACCCCACCCAACTGGCTGTCGGGCTATCTGCTGCTGGGCTTGGCCATCGGCGCGCTCGCGTGGGGGCTGTCCCACGGCGCACGACGCAATGCCGTCGCGCGTGCCGGATTTCTCTTCGTGGTGGCGGGTTGGGCGGTGCTGGTCGGTCTTGCGGGCGTGGTCCTGGCCGGACTCTGGGGCCTGACCGATCACGTCATGGCCTATCGCAACGAGAACCTGCTGCAGATGTCTCCGCTCGCGCTCTTCATCCTGCCCTTTCTCTTCGGCGCGGTGCGCGGGTCGCCGGGGCGCGGTCGGGTTGTCTTTGCCGCCGCGGCGACAGTGGCGGCGCTCTCGTTCCTGGGGCTCGCGGCCAAGCTGCTGCCAGGGTTCGACCAGGTGAACGGACCCGTCATCGCGCTGGCACTCCCGGCGCATCTCGGCGTCGCCCTCGGGCTTCGGTCCTTCCGCTCCTGAGGTTCACGCATCTCAGTGCTTCGGCAAGGAATCCGAACGAGCCGAACCCCCGCTCGGGTCACCGCACCCGCCGGAGCCCTTCGCGCGCTTCCGGGTATTCGGGGTAGGCGCTCAGGGCCTGCTGGTAGGCATCGGCCGCCTTGCCCTTGTCGCCCCGGGTCTCGTAGAGGAGCCCCCGGCTGTATTGGGTGAGTGCCTCGATCGGGATGTCGCGGTCGCCGCCGGCGGCGGCAGCAGGGGACAGCCCCGTCGCGGCGACGATCTTCTCGCTCACCGTGCGGATGGCGAGCCCGAGCCGGCTGCGATCCTGAAGCTTCGTCTCGTCGTTGGAGACCACCTTCACGATCTGGCCCGTCTCGGCGTCGACCACCCGGGCGTTGATGCGGAGCTTTCCGTAGAAGTCGGCGAAGCTTCCCGTGACGCTGTACCGCGCACCGACCGCCTTGCCGACCTGTCCTGCCGTTGCCGCATC
Organism: Gemmatimonadales bacterium; assembly: GCA_045803515.1. Taxonomy (GTDB): domain Bacteria; phylum Gemmatimonadota; class Gemmatimonadetes; order Gemmatimonadales; family GWC2-71-9; genus CAVVWJ01. The sequence continues at coordinate 514 of JBJMOX010000007.1, read as the reverse complement.
GATCCGGCCGTCCGGGCGAACCTGCTGGGCGTCGAGCTCCTGTCTGACCCGGGCCGGGTCCGCCACGCGGAGCCCGGGATGCGCGCCTAGCTCGCTCGCAAGCATCGCGGGAATGCCCAGCTGCAGGGCGTCCGATACCTCCCTGTCCTGGCCGTATGATCCGGTATTCTCGAACGGCAGCACCGCCAGGCTCTGGCCGGCGTCCTGCGCCTGCAGTGGTCCGACCAGCGCCGCGGCCGCGACGCCCCAGGCCCAGGGCGTGTGCCCCATGGGTCCTCCTCTCAGAGAGCGATCGTCATCCCTTCGGCGGCGGCATCGACGACCAGCGCCGGAGCGAGGCCACGGGCGTAAGAGCGGGTGTCCGCCAGCAGCCGGTCGATGGCGTCGTCATCGTGTTCCGGCTCGTGGTGAAACAGCATCAGCCTGGCGCAGCCGGCCTCCACCGCCAGATCCACGGCCTGCCGCGGCGTCGAATGCCCCCAGCCGGCGCGCGCCTGAATGAACTGATCGGCAT
>JBJMOX010000060.1:0-33735 GCA_045803515.1 Gemmatimonadales bacterium | reverse complement strand
CTCGAATCGGCGGGGCCCAAGACCTTCTTCGTGCAGCGGTACTTCTCGGGTGGCCTCGACGTGTCTGACGGCTCGGAGGAGCTGTCGCCCTGGCGGCGGATGCCCTGGATCACCAGCGAGGAAGCCGAGCTGATCCGGCGACTCCCGCTGGTGCAGGACGTCAATATCGGCGAGTACACCAACGGCCCGGTGAGCTTCGAGGGCGTGGATCTCAAGAGCGTCAACATCGCCGGCTTCTCACCCAGTTGGCCGCAGGTGAATGGCGGTGACATTCTGGCCGGCCGCAATTTCACTCCCATCGAGTACAGCGCGGGGGCGCATGTCGCGGTCATCAACGACAAGGTGGCCCAGTCGCTCTTTCCAGGACGGGACCCGATCGGGAAATCGATCAAGATCTTCGGCCAGCCGTTCCGGGTGGTCGGGCTGCACGCGGAAGCGGCGTCGTTGTTCAGCAATGCCGACGACCCGAGGCTCGCGATTCCGCACACCGCGTTCACCAAGGTGGCCGATTTCGAGCGGGGCTGGATGGAGATCGCCGTCGTGCCGACCGCCCCAGCCACCACGCTGGACGCCCAGGAGCAGGTCACCGCCGCGCTCCGCAGCAAGCGGGGGCTCCGGCCGGGGGACCCCAACAACTTCGCCATCGTGACCCAGGACCGGGTCCTCGAGGCGTTCAACAAGATCACGGCCGGCTTCTTCGTGGTGATGATCGCCCTGTCGAGCGTCGGGTTGATGGTGGGAGGCGTGGGCGTGGTTGCGATCATGATGATCTCGGTCACCGAGCGGACCCGGGAGATCGGGGTGCGGAAGGCGCTGGGCGCCACCCGCGGGGAGATCATGTTCCAGTTCCTGGTCGAGGCGGCCACCCTGACGCTGGTGGGCTGCCTGATCGGAATGGCCGTTGGCGCCCTGCTGGCGTACGGTATCCGCTCACTCACCCCGGTGCCGGCCACGGTGCCGCTCCTGTCCGTCGTGGCGGCGGTGGTCGCCTCGATTCTGACCGGTGTGCTCTTCGGGCTCTATCCCGCCAACACGGCCTCGCGGCTCGATCCGGTGGAGGCGTTGCGCTACGAGTGAGTGGTAAGCAGGACTGCTTCCTTCCCCGGGGTTACCGCTTACTTTGGTGATGCCTCTCACAGAAGCCCTTCGCCTCGCACTCCAGACCATCTGGTCCAGCAAGCTCCGCTCCTTCTTCACCCTCCTCGGCATCATTGTGTCGGTCGCGTTTCTGGTGGTGGTCGTGGCCATCATCCAGGGCATGAACGCCTATGTCAGGGAGAACATCACCGGCGCGCTGATCGGCACCAACGCCTTTCAGGTTCGCCGCACTCCCATCGCGCCGGGGCTGCTCGACGACGACCAGATCCGAGCGATCAACAAGCGACCGATCCTCACCAAAGAGGACGCGGCGGCGGTGCGCCGCGCGCTACCCGATGCTGAGGCCGTGTCGCTGCAATCGGGCTGGCCGACGCCGATGAGTGACGTGGTCTATCGCAACCGCACCGTGGGCGACGTCCTGGTTTTTGGGGTGACTCCGCCCTACCAGATCGTGCAGGACTATCGCTTCGAGGCCGGCGAGCCGCTGGCGGAACCCGACGTACAGGAGCGGCGGGCGGCTGCCGTCGTCGGCTTCGACGTGGCGGACAAGCTCTTCGGCGGGGCGGCCCAGGCGGTCGGCCGGAGCATCCGGGTTGCGGGACGCGAAATGACGGTCAAGGGGGTGATCGCCCCGAAGGGGCGGGTCCTGGGGCAGTCGTTCGACGGCTTCGTGCTGCTGCCGATCTCCTCCTTCGAGGCGCTGTACGGACGACGGCTCACCACCACGGTCTCGGTGAAGATGGCTGACCCGGAGCAGATCGAGGGAGCGATGGACCGGGCCGAGGAGGCGCTGCGCATGGCCCGGCGGCTCCGCCCCGGCGAGTCGGACGATTTTACGGTGGACAAGGCCGATGGGCTGGTCACGTTCTGGAAGAAGCTCACCCGGCTGCTCTTCACGGTGATCCCCGCGGTCGTGGCCATCGGGATCGTGGTCGGAGGGATCGTCATCATGAACATCATGCTGATGACGGTGAGTGAGCGGGTGCATGAGATCGGCATCCGCAAATCGGTGGGAGCCACACGACGCGATATCCGGCGACAGTTTCTGGTCGAGGCCCTGGCGCTGTCGTTCGCCGGCGGCGTGGTCGGCGTGCTGGCCGGCTGGGGGATGGCCGGCGCGGTGGCCGGGCTCAGCCCGCTGCCCGCCCGAGTCACGTTCTGGTCGGTCGCGACGGCGCTCGGGCTCGGGGCGGGCACGGGCATCCTGTTCGGCGTCTATCCCGCCGCTCGGGCCGCCCGGCTCGACCCGATCACGGCGCTCCGGGCCGAATAGCCCCGCCCGTGCGCCTCATCATCGGCGTCCGAAGCCTGGGCGAAGGCATCGCGATCGCCCTCGCGGCCATGTGGGCCAGCAAGCTCCGCTCGGCGCTCACCATCCTGGGAGTCGTGATCGGCGTCTCCACCGTCATGGCAATGGCCTCCATCGTCCAGGGGATCCGCACCCAGATCTTCAACGCGATGGAGCGCGCCGGACCGAGTGTCTTCTACGTCATTCGATTTCTGTCCGAGACGCCTCTCAACCCCGATCAGTTGCCCCGCGAGGTCCGGATCCGTCCGGTGATGCAGCCCAGCGACGCCGAGGCGATCCGCCGGATTCCCGAGATCCAGCACGCGGGGATGTGGGTGCGGGTGCAGCAGCGGATCACGTACGGCGGCAGCCGGACCCAGGGGCTGTGGATCTATGGGGCCGATAACCACTACATGGACGTGCTGGGCGGTACCCTGCTTCGCGGCCGGATGTTCAGTGCCGGGGAGCTCGCGGGGGACGACGTGGTGGTGCTCGAGCGCGAGGCCGCGAACCGCCTGTTCGGGCAGGAAAACCCGATCGGCGCCACGGTGCGCATCGGCGGGGCCGCGTTCCGGGTGATCGGCATCTACCAGGAACCGGAGAACATCTTCCAACCGCCCGGGTTCGTGATCGGCGCGATCATCCCCTTCAGCGCGCTGCGAAAGAATTACCGCTATAACGAGACCAACGATCTGTTCGTGGCGGTCAAGGCGCGAGCCGGTATCTCGGTCGATCGGGCCGAGGATCTCGTCGCCGCCGCTCTGCGGCGTTCGCGCGGGCTTCGGCCCGGTGCGCCCGACACCTTCGACATCATCACCCAGGCGCAGATCCTGGAGACCATCGGCCAGCTGACCTCGATGTTCCTGCTCGTCATGACCGCGCTGTCGAGCGTCGCGCTGCTGGTCGGCGGCATCGGGGTCATGGGCGTCATGATGGTTTCGGTCACCGACCGAACCCGGGAGATCGGTCTCCGCAAGGCCATCGGGGCCACCCGACGCGAGATTCTGTGGCAATTCCTGATGGAAGCCGCGACGCTTACCCTGCTCGGCGGGCTGCTCGGCATCGTGGTCGGGCTGGCGGCGGGCGAGGTGCTCAAGTGGTTCCTCGCGATCGACGCCACTGTCCCCCTCTGGAGCGCCGGACTGGCGTGCGCGGTCAGCATCGGCATCGGGCTCGTGTTCGGCCTCTACCCCGCCAACCGCGCTGCACGCATGGACCCGGTGGAGGCACTCCGGCACGAGTGACGGCGCCGGCGTGCAACTTTCACGACCCATCGCATCTCCCGCGCTCACCCGTGACTCGAGGATGCGATGCGGTTCTCCCTGGCCACCGCCGGTCTGCTCACGAGCGTGCTCCTGGCCTGTCGTCCCCAAGACCGGCCGGCGACGCCGGGCCGGGAGCGCTCCGACGCTCCGGTGATGCAGAAACTCGCAGCACCCACCTCGGCGCCCCGCGACGAGGCGCCCGACGCCGGACTCGTCGCCCGCAATCCCACCGTCATCGTAGATCCGCCGACACCCTCGAGCATGGTCATCCGCACGGGCAACGCGAGCGTGGAGGTGGACTCGCTCGAGCCGGCGATGGACGGGTTGCGCCGGCTGGCGCAGCGGGTCGGTGGGTTCGTCGGCAACAGCACCGTCCAGAGCGGACGTGAGCAACTTCGGCAGGCGACCCTCGAGATCAAGGTTCCGGCGGCACGGTTCGATGAGCTGACCAGCGGACTGGCGCCCCTGGGACGGATCGAGTTCGTGAACGTCAGCGCCGAAGACGTGGGCGAGGAGTTCGTGGATTTGACGGCGCGGGTGGCCAACTCGCGGCGGCTGGAGGAGCGGCTCATCGATCTGCTGGGAAGCCGCACCGGGCGGCTGCAGGACGTGCTGGCGGTCGAGCGCGAGTTGGCCCGGGTGCGCGAGGAGATCGAGCGTCAGGAGGGGCGCCTTCGCTACCTCAAGAGCCGGGTGGGGCTCAGCACGCTTTCCGTTACGCTCCACGAGCCTCCTCCCCTCGTGGCCGACCGCCCGGGGTGGAATCCGCTCTGGCAGGCAATGCGCCAGGCGTGGCGGAACTTCGTGACGCTGCTGGCCGGCGTGATCGCGTCGCTGGGCTTCGTGGTGCCGGTGGCGGCCGCCGCAGGAGCGGGGATATTCTTGGTGCGACGGATCAAGCGAAGGGCGTGACGCATGCAACGCCTCCTGGAGTTTCCATGCCCGTGGACATCCTGGCCATCGCCGCCCACCGCGACGACGTCGAGCTCACCTGCGCCGGCACCCTGCTCAAGGCGGTGGACGCCGGGCATCGCGCGGGCATCCTCGATCTCACCAGCGGGGAGAGCGGCACCCGGGGAAGCGCGGAGCTCCGGGCCGAGGAGGCCGCGCGTGCCGCCGCAATCCTCGGCGTGGCCGAGCGGCGGAACGCCGGGCTCCCCGACGCTTACCTGCAGAACTCCGATGAGATGCGGCGCATCGTGGTGGCAGAGATCCGCCGGTTTGCCCCGCGGGTCGTCATCCTCCCCTTCCCCGTGGGGCGCCACCCGGACCACCGGATCGCGTCCGAGATCGGCCGGGATGCGTGCTATCTGGCCGGCCTGTCCAAGTACGACGCTCCCGGGGCTCCTCACCGGCCCTTCAAGCTCCTGTACGCCCTGTCGTATCGGGAAGATCCCCTCAAGCCGACCTTCGTGGTGGACATCTCCGCTCAGTTCGAGCGGAAGCTCGCCTCGATCCGCTGTTATGCCAGCCAGTTCGATGGGGCCAAGGCCGCGGGCGAGATCTTTCCCACCGGCCAGGACCTCTACTCCCTCGTCGAGGTCCAGAACGCCCACTATGGCTCCCTCATCCGCACCCGGTACGGGGAGCCATTCTTCACCCACGAAACCATGGTGGTGGACGACATCGTGACGCTCGGCGTCCAGAGCATGTAGTATTCTTCACGCCATGGCCCAGTCACCCGTCTATCTCGACCACGCCGCCACCACCCCGGTTCGTTCCGAGGTGCTGGAGGCGATGCTGCCGTACCTGACCCACCAGGTCTTCGGCAACCCCTCCAGCGCCCACCGGTTCGGCCGGGCCGCGCGGGCGGGCTTGGAACAGGCGCGCCGGGAAGTCGCCCAAGCGGTCGGTGCCGAGCCGAACCAGGTCATCTTCACCTCGGGAGGGACCGAGGCGGACAACCTGGGAATCGTGGGCGCTGCCCTGGCGGCGCGGGACCGCGGCGGCGCCATGTGTGCCGTGGTGAGCGCCGTCGAGCACAAGGCCATTCTCGCGGCCGCTCATGCGGTCTGCCACCTGGGCGGCCGGGAGGTGATCCTGCCGGTCGACTCCGGCGGCCTGGTCGACCTCGAGGCCCTGGAGCAGGCGCTCACCGACTGTCCGGCGGTCGTGTCGATCATGTGGGCGAATAACGAAGTCGGCGTGGTGCAGCCGGTCGAGGAGATCGCGGCCCGCTGCCGCACCGCGAACGCCTTCTTCCATACCGACGCGGTGCAGGCGTTCGGCAAGCTTCCCGTATCCATGCGGGATCTGCCGTGCACGTTGCTGACCCTGTCGGGGCACAAGATCGGTGCGCCCAAGGGCATTGGCGCCCTCATCGTGCGCGACCGGAAGGCCATCGAAGCCATCATTCACGGCGGCGGACAGCAGCATGGCATCCGGCCGGGTACCGAGAACGTGGCCGGCGCCGTCGCCCTGGGACGCGCCGCCGCCCTGGCGGCTGTGGAGCAGGCGGAGGAGAGCGCGCGATTGCGGCGCTTGCGGGACGATCTGGCGGAGCGGCTCAAGGCGATGGTGACCGACCTGGTCGTGAACGGGGAGGCCAGCGCCCGGGCTCCGCACATCCTCAACGTGTCAGTGGCCGGCACGGACAGCGAAGCCCTGTTGATGCACCTCGACCTCGCCGGGGTGGCCGCCTCGAGCGGATCGGCCTGTTCCACCGGCGCGGTGGAGCCTTCCCACGTCCTCCTGGCCATGGGGGTGCCGCGCGAGCTGGCGCTCGGCGCCATCCGGTTCAGCTTCGGCCGGGAGTCCACCGAGGCCGATGTCGAACGGGTGGCGGAGGTCATGCCCGGCGTGGTCGCCAAGGTTCGCCGGCTGGCAGGGGTGCTCGGCCGTGTCTGAGCGGGTGCTGGTGGCGATGTCGGGCGGGGTGGACAGCTCGGTGGCGGCCGCCCGGCTGGTCGAGCAGGGCTACGAGGTGGTAGGCGCCACCATGAAGCTCTTCTGCTACGGCGACTCGGTGCCCGACCGCCCGTGCTGCTCGCTCGATTCCATCAACGATGCGCGAGACGTGGCCCATGCGCTCGGCGTGCCGCATTACGTCCTCAATCTCGAAGACCGGTTCGATCTGCACGTGATCCAGAACTTCGTGAGCGAGTACAGCCGGGGCCGTACCCCCATTCCCTGTGTCCGGTGCAACTCCTTCACCAAATTCCGCGACCTGCTGGCCCACGCCGACGCGCTCGACTGCGCCTACATCGCCACCGGCCACTACGCCGTCGCTCGCGGCGGCGCGCTCTACCGGGGGCGGGACCCGAGGAAGGACCAGAGCTATTTCCTGTGGGGAATCGACCGGGAAGTGGTCGCGCGGATGCTGACCCCGGTCGGAGAGCTCTCCAAGGCCGAGACCCGTGACTACGCGCGCCGGCTGGGTCTCACCACGGCGGAGAAGCCCGAATCGGTGGAGATCTGCTTCGTTCCCGACGACGATTACGTGGCAGTGCTCGAGCGCCACCTCCCGGCCGATGCCCCTGCGCTCGCTCCCGGTCCGCTGGTGACGACCGCGGGCGAGCTCGTGGGCGAGCACCGGGGGTACGCGCGCTACACCATCGGCCAGCGAAAGGGGCTGCCCGGCGGGTTCGCGGGTCCGCGATACGTGGTCGCCATCCGGCCGGAGCGGCGCGAGGTGGTGGTGGGGACCGTGGAGGAGCTGGCCGGGCACCGGGTGCGGCTGGAGGAGCTCAACTGGCTGGCCGCCGAGCTCGAGCCAGGCGACGGGTGCGAGGTCCAGGTCCGCTATCGGGCCCGGCCGGTCCCGGCGACGGTTCTCGACCGCGGAGCGGAGTCGCTCGATCTCGCCCTGTCGATTCCGGTCCGGGCCATCACGCCCGGCCAATCCGGCGTGCTGTATCAGACCGGCGGCCGCGTGCTCGGCGGCGGCGTGATCGCTTGACCCGCTGATCGACGCGTATGCGCGCTCTGCTGCTGCACTGGGCCTTGAACGCCGCCGCGCTCTGGGTGGCGGCATACTTCATCTCGGGCCTCGACTTCAGCGGCGGTGCGGGGCACCTGTTCCTGCTGGCGGCCGTGTTCGGGCTGGTGAACAGCCTGCTCCGGCCACTGCTCACGGTCCTCACCTGTCCCCTGATCATCCTGACGCTGGGCCTCTTCACGCTGGTGATCAACGCGATCATGCTGCTCGTCACCGGCTGGCTCTCCGAGCGCTGGCACCTTGGCTTCACCGTGGCCGGGTTCTGGCCGGCGTTCTGGGGCGGCCTGGTCGTGGGGATCGTGAGCTTCCTGCTCTCGATGCTTTTTCCCCCGTCTCCCGAGGTGCGCTGAGCTCTGGCGTCGTGTAACGCTCCTGTTACATCTCGTTCCCCCGGCTTGATCGGCGCCCTACATTACGCCCGTGACCGACCTCCTCCGACCCACCCCCCTGGTCCTGATCGAGGACCTGCGCGACCCATCGCTGTATCTCAACCGTGAGCTCTCCTGGCTGGAGTTCAACCGCCGGGTGCTGTACGAGGCGCTCGACCCCCGCACGCCTCTGCTGGAGCGCCTCAAGTTCCTGGCCATCTTCAGCAGCAACCTGGATGAGTTCTTTCAGGTCCGGGTCGCCGGCCTCAAGCAGCAGCTCGCGGCCGGGATCGTCGAACGGACCGCCGACGGCATGACCCCGGAGGACCAGCTCCGCAGCATCTCCGCCGTGGTCCGCGAGCTGGTCGATCAGCATCGGCGTGCCCTCGAGGAGGAGGTGCTGCCCGCCCTTGCCAGCCACGGCCTCACCTTGCACCAGAAGCTGCCGGAGCTCTCCCCGGCGGACCGCAGTCACATCGACACCTACTTCCATGCCAACGTCTTTCCGGTCCTGACACCGCTGGCCGTGGATCCGGGGCACCCCTTCCCCTATATCTCGAATCTGAGCCTGTCGCTCGCCGTGGTGCTCCGCAGCACCGACGGCGAGGAGCATTTCGCCCGGGTCAAAGTGCCCAAGATCCTGCCGCGATGGGTGCCGCTGCCCACGGCCAACCACTTCATCCCGCTCGAGGCGGTGATCAGCGCGAATCTGGAGGCGCTCTTCCCCGGCATCGAGATCCTGGGCTGCTACACCTTCCGCATCACCCGAAACACCGACCTGCAGATCGACAACGGCGACGAAGCCGAGGACCTCCTGAGCCTGATCCAGGAGGAGGTCCGCAACCGGCGGTTCGCCGAAGTAGTGCGCATCGAGGTGCACGCCTCGATGCCCGCGTCACTGCGCGAGCTGCTGCTCATGGAGTTCAGCGAGCAGCAGGAGCCGCCCGCGCGGCCACTCACGCCGGAGGATCTCTACGAAGTGCGCGGGCTGATCGACACCGCCGACCTGCTTTCCCTCTCGGCGCTCGATTTTCCGAGCCTCAAGGACCCGATCTTCCATTCCGCCACGCCCCAGCGGCTGGCGAGCCCGCGGAATATCTTCGACGTGATCCGCGAAGGCGACATCCTGCTCCACCACCCCTACGACAGCTTCGCCACCACGGTCGAGCGTTTCATCCAGACCGCCGCGGAGGATCCCGACGTCCTCGCGATCAAGCTCACGCTCTATCGCACCGGGGGTGACTCGAGCATTGCCCGACTGCTGGCGCAGGCCGCCGAGCGGGGGAAGCAGGTCGCCGTACTCATCGAGCTGCAGGCCCGGTTCGACGAGGAGAACAACATCATCTGGGCCCAGCGGCTGGAAGACGTCGGGGTGCACGTGAGCTACGGGGTGGCCGGTCTCAAGACCCACGCGAAGGTGATGCTGGTGGTCCGGCGCGAGGGCGACACCATGCGCCGGTACCTGCATACCGGCACCGGCAACTACAACCCCAAGACCGCGCGCCTCTACACCGACTTTGGTCTGCTGACCGCCAGCCCCGAGCTGGGCGCCGACCTGACCGATCTGTTCAATGTGCTGACCGGGTTTGCCTCGCCCGCCGGATACCGGAAGCTGGTGGTGGCACCCCGGGGGATGCGGGAGCGGTTCCTGGAGATGATCGGGCGGGAAGTCGAGCACCGTCGGGCGGGGCGGCCGGCGCACATCATGGCCAAGATGAACGCGCTGGTCGATCCGGACATCATCGTGGCGCTGTACGAGGCCTCGAGGGCCCAGGTCCCGATCGATCTGATCGTTCGGGGAATCTGCTGCCTCCGCCCCGGTCTGCCCGGCCTCAGCGAAACCATCCGGGTCATCAGCATCGTAGGCCGCTTCCTGGAGCACTCCCGGGCGTTCTACTTCCTGAACGGCGGGGACGAGGAGGTCTACATCGGCTCGGCTGACTGGATGCCGCGGAACCTGGACCGCCGGATCGAGGCGGTGACGCCGATCGACGATCCGGCGCATCGGCAGGCCCTCCGCGACCTCCTCAGGCTCATGTGGCTGGACAACCGCCAGGCATGGGAGCTCCGCCCGGACGGGAGCTATGAGCAGCGTCGCCCGGCCGGCGACGAAGCCGAACGGGCGACGCACCGCGTGCTGCTCGAGCGGCTGCGCTCAGTAGGGTAGTCCCGCCGAGTCGGCGAATTTCTTCAAGAGCTCCTGCTGCTCCGGAGTGAGCTCGCTGGGAAAGGTGACCTGCACCCCCACCAGCTGATCGCCCCGCCTCCCGTTCTTCTCGATGCCCTGCCCCTTGATCCTGAACTTCCGGCCCGGCTGGGTTCCCGGTGGGATCCGCAGCATCACCTTCTTGCCATCGAGCGTGCGTACCCGGAGACGCGTGCCCAGGGCTGCCTGCGCCATGTTGATCGGCACCTCGCAGACGATATCGAGCCCCTCCCGATGGAAAAAGCGATCCGGCTGGACCTGAAAGGTGACCAGCAGGTCTCCCCGCGCGGCACCGGCGCGGGCCGTCTCGCCCTGGCCGCGCAGCCGCACCCGGGAGCCGTCCTCCGTTCCGGGCGGCACCGTGATGACGATGCTGCGCTCGCTGCGGACCTCGCCCGCACCGCGGCAGGTGGGACACGGCTCCGACGGAATCCGTCCGCGGCCCCGGCACTGGGGGCACGGACGGTTGACGGCGAACCCACCCTGGCCGAACGAGATGGTTCCGCGGCCGTTGCACTCGGGGCAGGTGGACCAGGTGGCGCCGGGCGCTCCCCCGCTCCCGGTGCACGTCGGGCACGGCTCGGTGACGGACAAGGTCACCGGCACGCGGCCACCGAGCATGGCCACCCGGAACGGCACCTCGACCACCGTCTCCAGCGCCTCGGCGCGCGGCTCCTCCCGCCGGCCTCCCCTTCCGAAGATCGATGAGAAGATGTCGCCCAGACCGCCGAGGTCGCCGAACTCGATGCCTCCGGTGTCGAAGTCGCCGGGTGCCGGACCGCCCGGGCGAGCGCCCGCGCCGGCCCGAGGACCCCGAGCCGCGCCGTCGAACGCGCCGAGGCGGCGCATCTGGTCATACTGCTTCCGCTTCTCGGCGTCGGACAGGACGCTGTGCGCCTCGGAAATCTCCTTGAAGCGCTCGGCGGCCTTGGGGTTGTTCGGGTTGGCGTCCGGGTGATGCTGCTTCGCCAGCCGACGGTACGCCTTCTTGATATCCGCCTGACTGGCGGAGTCGGGAACCCCGAGGACCTGATAGAAGTCCTTTGCAGCCACGTTATGCCTGTCCCTGCTCGGAATAGACCTGCACGCGCGCGGGGCGTACCAGCGTACCCTTGAAGCGGTAGCCGGCCTGGAAGGTCGCACTGACCAGGTGATCCTGATCCGGGGACGGCGGCGGAGCCGTTGACACGGCCTCGTGCAGGCTGGGATCGAACGGCGATCCAACCGGATCGATACGCTCGAGGCCGGCCGCCGAGAGCTCCTTGTCCAGCTTCCGGGTCACCAGCTCGATGGCATGACGGAGCGAGTCGGGCGAGGCATTGCCGGTATCCCTGCTGAGCCGATCCATATCATCGAGGACGTCGAGCAGCCGGCCCACCAGCCCGGCCTGGGCCCGATCGGTGAGCTCGGCACGCTCCCGCGCAACCCGCTTGCGGTAATTGTCGAATTCGGCCGCGAGCCTCAGGTGCTGCTCCCGCACCGCCTCGAGCTGCGACTCCAGTCGCCGGATGGCTTCGGCCTGGGGCTCCATTGGCAGGCCGCCGACCCCGCCGCGAAAGTCCTGCTGGCTATCCTCTCGCCGGGACGATGGCTCGGCCGACATGTCGGTGGAGGCCAGATCGGCGGCATCCGCGCTTGGACCGGTCGAGGAGGCAGGTGGGGCCATTCCTCCCGCCGTGCCGATGACCTCCTCCTCAGCCAGATCGTCCCTGCTAACTCTGCGATTATCAGTCACTTGCGCCGTTACCTCTAGGCAGAATGGTGACGGGATAATAGCACCTCGCGTGCCATTCTGGGATAGCCAGAGTGGCAGGGAGATTCAGTGCGGAAGGTTGCGATAGAGCAGCGAAAGCGCCGCCTGCGCGGCACGAGCCCGGATGTCGTGACGGTTCCCCGCAAGTAGAAGGTGACGCGTCTCCACGGCGGCGCCGAGCGCAACGGCGAGCCAGATGGTCCCGACCGGCTTCGTCTCGGTGCCACCGCCCGGCCCGGCGATGCCGGTGACGGCTACCGCCGCGTCCACCGAGAGCCGGGTCAGGGCACCAATCGCCATCGCTCGCGCGACGGCTTCGCTGACCGCCCCCTCTGCCACGATCAGCTCGGACGGCACGTCGAGGAGAGACGTCTTGAGGTCATTGTGATAGCAGACGACGGCGCCCATGAAGACGTCCGAACTGCGGGGCACCTCGGTGAGACGGCCGCCCACCAGGCCACCGGTGCAGGACTCGGCGGTTCCCAGCCTGAGTCCCTTGGCCCGCGCCCGCTCGAGCACCAAGGCCGCGAGATCCGCGTCTCCCTCGCCGTAAATAAATTCGTCGGCACGGCTGCGGATGAGCTCGGCCGCGGCGCGCAGCCGCTTATCCGCCTCGTCCGGGGCGAGCTCCCAGGCACTCAGCCGAAGATCGACGCCCTCGAGCCCCGGCAGATAGGCCAGGGTCAGCGGGGCAATCTCCTGCTCGATCTCGCCCATCCGCTCCGCCAGGGTGGATTCGGGGACTCCGGTGGCCCTGAGGGAAAGCGAACGAATCACCGCGCCATTGCTCCGGCCGGCGAGCCGGGGGACGACCTCCTGCTGCAGCAGCATCCGCATCTCGAACGGCACGCCGGGGAGCATGATGACCAGCCCGGTCCCGCTCCGCGGGCTCTCCGCATAGGGCGCCTCGAGCCAGAGCCCGGGTGCCGTGCCCCAGCGGTTCCGCATGACCGTGGCACCGGCCGGGACCTCGGCCTGGCTGCGGTTGTTCGCGACCGGGGTGCGCCGGAGCCGAGCGAAGCGCGCGAGGACATCGGCCCAGACGGCCTCGTCGAACTCGAGCGCCAGCCCGAACATCTCGGCGACGGCTCGCTTGGTTATGTCGTCGCGGGTTGGGCCCAGCCCACCGGTGGTGAGCACCGCACCGGTGCGACGGAGCGCGGCGTCGACCGCGTCCCGGATGTCCGCCGGCCGATCGGCCACCGCGGTCCGGCGAAGGACACGCACACCCTCCGCCGCGAGCGCCCGGGCGATCTCGGCGGCGTTGGTATCGATGGTGAAGCCGAGGAGCAGCTCGGTGCCGATGGTGACGAGTTCGAGATCCATGGTGGCTGGGCCGGCATGGGCTACCGCGCCCGGTCCGAGAAGAGTCCGCGGTTACGGTAGAGGTAGAGGGCGAAAGAGTAGACGGTGAGCAGCGCGGCAACCGCGAGGGTGACGGCGACGAATCCGCCGTGGAACTCGTTCCAGTAGTCCGCGAACCTGCTGTGCTCCCATCCCATGGGCTTCCGGGCGTCACGGAAGGCGAACCAGAGGATCACGGCCCCGACGAAGATGTTCTGAATGGTCGTCTTGAGCTTCCCCGCCCCGGCCGCGGGGATCACCACCCCGCGCCGGCTGGCCCACCAGCGGAAGCCCGTCATGGCCACCTCCCTGCCGATGAGCAGCACACACACCCAGAGCGGGATGCTGCCCCAGATCGGGATGTCGTAGAGATCGTGGCGCCAGCGGGAGATGAAATAGATCGGGATGAGCGTGGCGAAGAGCAGCAGCTTGTCGGCGATCGGGTCGAGCAGCTTGCCGAGATCGGTGACCTGGTTGCGGCTCCGCGCCAGGTGGCCATCGTAGACATCGCTCACGGCCGCCACCACGAACACGATGAACGCGATCAGCTTGGGCCAGTACCCTTCGATGAATGGAAGGAGAGCGATGACCGGGGTGAAGCAGATCCGCACCAGGGTGATGATGTTCGGCAGGGTCCACATGGTGAGCGCCTACCCCAGCGTCTTCACGACGTTCTTGCTGATGGCCTTGAGGGTGTCGAACACGCCCTCGCCGGTCAGAGCGACCGCCTCGAAGTAGGGCGCCCGCTCGATCCATTGGCCGTCGAGCTGGCTGACCAGAAACTCGGACTCGTGGTTGGGATCCGCCATCGGCCGCTGCCTGGCCGGATCGTCCACCGGCCACCCCGGGTTGAGCGACGCCTGCAGCTCGGCGATCGGCGCGGCGTTGGGGAGATCGCGCTTGTTGTACTGGATGGCGAACGGAATCCTGGTCAGATCATAGCCGTGCTGGGTCATGTTCTCGTACAGGTTCTGCATCGCCTCGATGTTCGCGTCCATGCGCTCGATCTGGCTGTCCGCCACGAAGACGACGCCGTCCACCCCTTTGAGGATCAGCTTGCGGGAGGCGTTGTAGTAGACCTGCCCGGGCACGGTGTAGAGATGGAACTTGACCTTGAAGCCGCGGATGGTGCCGAGGTCGACGGGCAGAAAATCGAAGAACAGCGTCCGCTCGGTCTCGGTGGCCAGCGAGATCATCTTGCCCCGGGCGGCCGGCGCCACCTTGTTGTACACGAACTCGAGATTGGTGGTCTTGCCGCCCAGGCCCGGGCCGTAGTACACCAGTTTACAGTTGATCTCGCGTGAGGCGTAGTTGATCATCGACATACGCTGCCGTCCCCTCAGGCCCCGAAGAGTTTGTCGATCTCGTCTTCCGCCTCGCCCAGAAACCCGGACTCCACTCCCGGCGCGCTCGTGCCGTCCCGATTGAACATCTCGGTGAACACCTGATTCAACTGTCCGACCGTGGTCTTGACCCGCAGCTTGACCAGCCCGAGGGTCGTGCGGTTGTCGAACAACACGACCAGAATGACCCGGCGGGCCACGTCGGCCAGGTACATCGACTCGCGCTCACCCTGGTGGAACAGCGCCCCGAACTCGGGCTCGCCCAGCATCCGGGCGAGCTGGTCGTTGGCGCTGAAGTCCGCCGCGGTGAGCGAGGCGAAGGCTGTCGCATCGAAGGCGGGGGCCTCGCCCACGGTGGCCACCATCTGGCCGGTACGATCGACGATCAGCGCGGTACGCGCGTTGGATTCACCGAGGAAGCCGCTCAGAATCGTCTGGATGTTCCGGAAATCGTCCTCCCGGAAGGTCCAGCTGGAGGCGCCGCTCATGGGCCGGGCCTCATGCGAGCGCCGCTTCCAGGCGGCGGACGATCGCTTCGGCCCGGCGGCGCAACCCAGGCTGCCGCTCCCAGGAGAGATAGTCGCGCAGCAGGCGAACGGTCTCGACCCCCGACTGTCCGGCCAGATACCCGAGTGCGGCCAGGCGGCGGCGCGGGCGGGGGCTGAACAGATCCCGCCGGTGGAAGGCGAAGCGGCGCTGGGCCAGGACCCAGCCGGCCGCCGCACCGGCCACCACGCCGCCGGCGAAGACCCATCCGCGCGAGCGCATCAGGTCACCTCCTGGCGCGCCACCAGGGCGTGAGCCAGGGTGACGCCATCGACGTACTCCAGGTCGCCGCCCATCGGCAAGCCCCGCGCGAGCCGGGTGACCCGGACGCCCATGCCGGCCAAGAGCTGCTGGATGTAGGTGGCGGTGACCTCGCCCTCCATCGAGGGATTGGTGGCCAGGATGACTTCCCGTATGCCTTCCTCGCGGACCCGCACCACCAGCCGATCCAGTCGCAGCGCCTCGGGGCCGATTCCGTCGAGGGGGGAGATCCGCCCGCCGAGCACATGATACCGTCCCCGGAAGTCGGTGGAGCGATCCACCACGGCGACGGTCGACGCTTCCTCGACTACACAGACGGTGGCTGGGTCCCGCCGCGGGTCGCGACAGATGCCGCAGGGCTGCTCCTCGGTGAGGTTGCCGCACTGCTCGCATGCGCGCACTCGCTCGGTCACGGCCACCAGCGCCGAGGCCAGCCGTCCCGCCTGTTCAGAGGGTTGCTGCAGCAGATGGAATGTGAGGCGTTGGGCCGTCTTGCGACCGATCCCCGGCAGCCTGGCAAGCTCCGTGATCAGCTCCTCGATGGCACTCACCGGTCAGGCAGGCGGCGCGAACGGGAGCTGCGGGACCTTCCGCATTTCGGCCTGAAGCAGCTCCGCCGCGCGCCGCTGCGCCTCGGCCACGGCCGTGAGGACCAGATCGCTCAGGAACTCCGCGTCATGATCCTGGAACACCGCCGCGTCGATCTGGACCGCTCGCACCGTGCCCTGCCCGTCGGCCGTGACGCGGACCATGCCGCCGCCCGAGGAGGTCTCGATCGTGCGCTTGGCCAGCTCGGTCTGCAACTGCTGCAGCCGGCCCTGCATCTGCTGGCCGAGCTGAAAGAGCTGCTGGAAGTCTGCCATGCTATCGGGTAGTCCTGCCATGTCCGCGCAAAGTAGGGGTGAGGGAGAGCGCCGGCAAGCTGGCCCCAGGCAAGGGCGGAGGCCTCAATCCACGATCTCTAAATCTAACGCATCGGCCGCCGTGTCGAGGGCGGGATCCTTGGCTCGAAAACCCCTGAGCCGGTCCGCTTTCATGCTCGCTTCGGACAGGGTCCGCGGGGCCGGGGCCGGGCCGTCGCCAGGGGGTGATTGGGTGACGCGGAGTCTGAGTGAGCGCCCGGTGACCTGCCGCAGCACCTCCTCGACGACTGCGGCCTGCGCTTGGAGCCGCTCGGTGAAGAGCTGGTTGGGCTCGGTGAAAGCCAGGGTGACCCAGGTGGGATCGAGCGCGAGCGGCGTCGCGTGGGCCAGCGCCTCGCCGAGGAACCGGCTTCGGACCCGGACTTCGGCCACGATGGCCTGCCAGGAGCCCTGCAGGTCCTCCAAACCGGAGGGGGCCCCTTCCCCCGCCGCCGGTGCTTGAGCGGGCACAAGGCCTGCGGATCCGCGGTCCGGCGCGGAGGACTCGGGCGGTGGAGTCGGGCCGCGGGCCGGCCCCCGACTCCCGCGATCCGGAGCCTGGGGGGTCCTGGCCGCTGGTCCAGACCCGCCACTTCCGGGCTGGGAGGCGAGTACCTGGGTCAGGTCCACGATCCGGTCCATCATGGCCCAGCGGAGCAGCAGCGTCTCCACGACCAGTCGAGGATTCACGCTCCGGCGAATGGATGCCTCGCTCTCGGTGAGCAGCCGGAGCATGCGGAGCACGTCTCCCGGCTCGAGCCGGTCACGAAATTCCTCGAGCGTGGCATGCATCGCCTCGGTGAGTCCCTCGGGCTCCTGGCCCAGCTGCAGCATGAGGAGGGCGCGAAGTGTCTCCCCGGCGCCGCCCATGAACTCCGCCAGATCGGCGCCGGCATTGGTCAGGTGGTCGATCAGTGGAAACACCTCGGCCGGCCGCCGCTCGGCCACCAGCCGGAGCACGTCGGCGTAGAGATCGTCGCCCACCAGCCCCAGGACCTCGCGCACCCGCCCGGCGGTCACCGCGCCTTCGCCGAAGCTGAGACACTGGTCCAGCACCGACAATGCGTCGCGCATGCCGCCGTCCGCGTGGCGAGCGATGAGCGTGAGCGCGTCGTCATCGGCCTCGATCCGTTCGGCGTCGAGCACCTGGCGCAACCGCGCGCGGATGGTCGCGGGCCCGATGCGGCGGAAATCGAAGCGCTGGAGCCGCGAAAGCACCGGGGCGGCCGCGGCCGCGATCTTCTGGGGCTCGGTGGTGGCGAAGACGAAGACCACCCCGGGCGGCGGCTCCTCCAGGATCTTGAGCAGCGCGTTCCAGGCCTCGCGGGTCAGCATATGGGCTTCGTCCACGATGTAGACCTTGAACCGGCCTTCCTGCGACGCGGCGTACATGGCGCGCTCGCGCAGATCGCGCGCGTCGTCCACCCCGCGGTTGCTGGCCGCGTCGATCTCCACCACGTCCAGATTGGCCGAGCCGTTCCACACCCGGAGGCAGTTCTCGCACTCACCGCAGGGGTCCCCCGACGGCAGGCGGTTGGGGCAG
Source organism: Gemmatimonadales bacterium (assembly GCA_045803515.1). Taxonomy (GTDB): domain Bacteria; phylum Gemmatimonadota; class Gemmatimonadetes; order Gemmatimonadales; family GWC2-71-9; genus CAVVWJ01. The sequence goes on along the minus strand of JBJMOX010000060.1, from coordinate 15,881 downwards.
TTGAGCGCCATGGCGAGGATCCGGGCGGCCGTGGTCTTTCCCACGCCCCGGGGGCCGGTGAGGAGATAGCCGTGCCCGACCCGTCCCCGGGCAACGGCACCACTCAGCACGGCGGCCACGTGGTCCTGGACCAGGAGGTCGGCGAAGCGCTTGGGACGGTATCGACGGGCGAGGGCGATGGTCATGGGCGGAGGGAAAAGAAAAGTGCCTCAGGCTCCCCGAAGCGACACCGGGCATCGCTTAGCGCTGCTACCGGCGAGGTCCTGACGCGGTTCACGCGCCGGCGCCCTTCGGACCTGAGGCACCAGCAATATACAGCGAGCGGCCCCGGGAGGGAACTCTCAGCCCAGGATCGTGCGCTGGCGCTGCTGCATGCGGCGCAGCTCCCAGGTTTCCGCGACCACTGCGCCGAGCAGGAAGACCATCCCCGTGTAATAGACCCAGAGGACGAACAGCACGGCGGCGCCGATGGTGGCGTCGCCCACGTGCCCCTCGAGCGAGGCGAAGTTGGAGAGGTAGAGGCCATAGAGGCGCTTCGCCAGCTCGAACAGCACGGCAGTGAAGGTGGAGGCGAGCAGCACCGTCTTCCAGCGCAGCCGCCGGACCGAGGCATAGCTGTACGTGAGATAGAATAGCGAGATCGAGAAGACGAATGCCAGGAGCTCGCCCACCAGGCGACCCAGCGTCGACACGAAGAAGCCGAACTGCGGTACCCGTGCGGCGCCCCGCGCCCACAGGACGGCCAGAGCCGTGCTGAGCACCGTATTCGCCAGGAAGAGAATGACCGTGGCCACCACCATCCCCACGTCGCGCAGCTTGCCCTGGAGCCAGATCACCAGGAAGTTGCGGCGCGGCTGGGGCCGCAGCGAGACATCGTAGATGTCGTTCAGGGAGGTCCGGACCCCGGCGAAGAGCCGGGTGCTGAACCAGACGAAGGCGGGTGCCGCATAGAGGGAGAGGCGCCCGCGGTTCCTCGCGATGTCAATGAGGAGACTCTCGACGGGGGCGAACGGATCGTGGCCTGGCGTGGACGTGTGCGGAGGGAAGAACCGGTGGAAGAGACTGGCAGGCTCCACGGCGGGACCGCCGGAGAACGCCTGAGCCAGATGGGTCAGCCCGATCAGCAGCAGCACCACGAACGGGATTGCGGCCAGCAGCGCGTCGAAGGTGAGCGCGCTGGCGAGAAACGGAATGTTGTGTTCGTCGGCGGCCTGCAGGATGCGGCGGAGGAGGCCGGCGGGTGACCGATGCCACCCGCCGGCACGGACCCCGCTCAGGCGAGCGGCTCCTCGAGGTCACCCACCGCCCGACGCCGGGCGCGGGCCTCCGACAGCCGGCGCTCGAGCTCTTCCCGCGCCGATGCGCCGCCGGAGCGCGCGCGCATCGCGGGAAGATCGTCCGGCTCGTCGAGCCCGTCCTCCTCCTCGTCCAGATCGGCCAACGCCTCCCGGCCGCTGCCGAACTGCTGGGCCAGCTCGTCCAGCTTCTCCTCGGTCATCGCCCGCAGCTTCCACAGCCGGCGCTGCAGATGCCGGCGGGTCTCCTCGCCGCTCGTCGGCGCGTAGAGCAGCGCCAGCCCGGCGCCGAGCACGGCGCCCCAGAAGAGCCACTTGGCGGACGAATCGCCCGAGCGCTCCAGATACACGACCTCACGGTTGTCCTTGCGGCGTGCCATGTGAGTCTCCCTATTCCCCGGCGTCGGGGTCGTCGGCCGCGGCCACCAGCGCGGGCTTGAGCGCCGCGTGGTGTTGCATCGGGGCCTGGACGAAGCGATTGATGTCCTTCTCCGTCCCGTTCACGTTGAGCTGCTCGAAGAGAAACCCGAAAGTCCGCTCGAGGTCGGCGGCGATGGCGCCGCGCAGGTCCTCGGGCAACGACCAGAACTCCCGCTTGAAGGGCCCGATGGCCTTCTTCCGGGCCTTGTAGTAGAACTGCTCGTTGGTGTCACCGCTCTTGCGCTCGGCGGCCGCGTTCTGGTCCACCCAGCCGCGCAGGCGCTCCCGAAGGTCGGCGGGCAGCCGGGAGTGATCGAAGACGATGTTCTGGAAATTGGTGGCGAGGTGTATCTCGGCAGTCTCGATCCGGGGAAAATTGCCGAAGGCGTTGGACGGAAGCGTGCTGGCCCCGTGCTGGACCGCCCCGGCGAGCCCGTACTCCTCGCGCGCCGATTTCGAAAGCGCCGCCAGCGCCTGCAGATCGATCTTCACGTCGGCGATCGACCCGTCCGGCAGCACCACGCCGCCGTGCGAGGTGCCGGTCTGCACCGAGATCTTGCTGATGCCGTCCGGGGTGCCGAGCGCGGCCAGGCTCCGCCGATAGCCCTGCATGAAGGCGTGGAGCTCCTCGACCGTGCTGTTCTTCATTCCCACTTCGCCGATCTCGGCGCCGACGGAGACGGTCACGCCCGCGGGCTCGTGCGCCCGGATAAAGCTCGTGATCTCCGCCGCCCGCTCGTAGTTGAGCCGCTGCTGCTCCTCCAGTGTGGCCTGGGAGAGATCGACCAGCGTGGAGGTGTCGACGTCGATATTGTAGAAGCCCGCGCCGATCTCCTCGGCGATGAGCTTCTTCACTTCGCCGATCTCACCCTCGGGATCGGCCTGGTATTTCTTCTGGTTGACCTGACAGTGATCGCCCTGGATGAAGAGTGGGAGCACGTAGCCCTCGCGGAGGGCGGCGCCGATCAGGACGGACACGTATTCCGCTGGCCGCTGGTCGGTGTAGGCGATCTCGGATCGGGCGATCTCCAGTAGAATGGCGCCCGCCCGCCCAGTCCGGGCGGCGCGGAAGACGGCCCGCGCCGTGTCGTAGGTCATCATGCGCAGGTTGATGGCGGGCACCGTGAACCCGCTCACTTCTCCCCGGCCGCGCGCCAGATAGAGGCCGTTGATGGACGCGGGCCGAGCTCCGGTCACCTGCCCCAGCTCCCAGAGGAGCCAGCGAGCCGCCTCCCGCTCCTCCGCGTTACCGAAGACCGCCTGCCAGACGACGCGGTCAGTCGCAGCCGAACGGAGCTTGGCCGGGTCACGCACGGTGAGGCCGCCGGGGACCACCACGACCGCCCCGCCATATGACTCCACCGCCCGCTGAATCTCGTCAGTCATGTGCCGCGCATCCTCCTTCCGTAGCCTGCAACCATCGGTCAAAGGTAGGCCCCGGCCGGGGGACCGTCAAACGCCTGCCCGCGTGTCTGGTGGGCCGCACACGGAAGGCTGGTTCAGGTCTCATCTGTGCCGGCAGACGCAGGGGCGCGCGGCGCCTCGTGCCCGGGACGGCCCATGGCGGCGTAAGTGAGACGCTTGCCCAACTCGACGCCGGGCTGATCGAACGGGTCGATCCCATACCAGGCGCCTGCGTAGCCGGCCGCGAGCTGAAAAAACATGATCAGCTCCCCGAGCGTAGCGGCGCTCAGATCCGGCAGGCGCAGGGTACAGCTCATCCGGCCCATCTGCGCCAGCGCTGAGGCCGTCGCCTCGTACTCGGCGCGGAGCAGCTCCCCCAGCGTGTGTCCAGGCAGATACGCCAGGTCCGGAGGGAGCGCAGGAACCGTCCCGGAGGACGCCGGAGATGGCCCCGGGATCGGGACATCCTCCCCCAGGTCCTCCACAGTCAGAAAGGTGATCACCTTGTCGAAGGGACCCTCCATGAACAGCTGCACCTGGCTGTGCTGGTCGGTAGCTCCCACCGCGGCCAGCGGGGTCGGGCCGTTGTAGACCGTGCGTCCTGCCCGATCGACTCGCTTCCCCAGGCTCTCGGCCCAGAGCTGCCGGTACCATTCCGCGAGCTCACGGAGCCGGTCGGTGTACGGCATCAGGACATTGATCCGCGCGCCGAGAGCGGTGTCGGCGGCCCAGTGGAACGCGGCGTAGAGCGCAGGTGGGTTGCGGAGGAGGTCGCCCGAATCGGTGCGGGCAAGGGCGCGCTCCGCGCCGGCGAGCAGTGCCTCGACGTCGATCCCGGCGAGCGCCGCCGGCAAGAGCCCGACCGGCGAGAGCACGCTGAAGCGTCCCCCGACCGCCGGCGGCACGCTGAGGGTCGCGATCCCGTCGGTCCGCGCGATCTCCCGCAGGGCCCCACGCTCCGGGTCGGTGGTGAAGACGAGGTGGCGGTACGCCGCTGCTCCCAGCGCGTCCTCCAGCCAGGCTCGCACCACCAGATACTGGGCCATGGTCTCGGCGGTTCCGCCTGACTTGCTGATCACGTTGACCAGCACCCGGCGAGGATCGATCCGCCGGAGCGCGGCACCCACCGTGGTGGGATCAACGTTGTCCAACACCGTGACCCGAGGGAAGAACTCGCGCCCCTCATCGTCCCACTCGTTCCAGGCGGGGCGCCTGAGCGCGTTGAGCAACGCCTTCGTCCCCAGCGCCGATCCGCCGATGCCAAGCACGAGCACGTGATCGTGCGCCTGGCCGAGGCCTTCGGCGAAATGCTTGATCTCGCGGACGGCTTCGGTCTGGTGGACCAGATCGTAGAAGCCGTACTCTCCGGCCGCGCGGCGCCGGTGCACCTCGCCCTGCACGGCGGCGAAGCGTCCAGCCAGCTCCGCCAGTCGGGTGCGTGGGAGACCGTGCCCGCCATCGAGTCCGTCCTGCAGCATCCGCGCGTATCCCAGCTTGATCACGGCACCTCCACCGACAGCCCGTCATACGCCGGCACGATGCCCTCGGGCAGCTCCCGGGCCAGCGCTACGTGCCCCGTCTCATGGGTGAGATGAGTGAGATAGGTGCGCCGGGCGCCGAGCGACCGGGCGGTCTCGACTGCCTCGGGGATGCTGAGGTGGGTCGGGTGGGAACGCCACCACAGCGCGTTGATCACCAGAACATCGAGCCCGCGCAGACTCTCCCGCTGCGCCTCGGGAATCGATTTCACATCGGTGATGTAGGCCAGCGGCCCGATCCGATAGCCGAAGACTCGCAGGTGCCCGTGATCGAAAGCGAGGGGCAGGACCTCCATTCCAGCGACGGTGGCGACTCGACCCGGCTCCAACGCATGCATCTCCAGTGTCGGCTTCGAGGTCCCCTCGTACGGCCGGACCGCGTCGTCGAAGATGTAATTGAACGAGGTCCGCAGGCGGTCGAGCGTCTCGGCGGGTCCGTAGATCGGCAGCGGGCGGCGCTGCCGCACCGAGAACATCCGGAGGTCGTCGATGCCGTTGATGTGGTCGGCGTGCTCGTGAGTGTACATCACCGCATCGACCCGGGAGAGGCCGGCGGCGATGAGCTGCATCCTGAGCTCGGGTGGGGTGTCGATGAGAATGGTGGCGTCACCGGCTTCTACTGCCGCTCCCGAACGCGTGCGCTTGTCGCGGGGATCGGCGGACCGGCAGACCGCGCAGTCGCAGCCGATCTGGGGCACGCCGAACGACGTGCCCGTGCCCAGAAAGGTGAAGCGCATGTCCTATACTGCTTCGATCTTGAGGAGGTTGGTAGTCCCGGGCATGTCGAAGGGGACCCCGGCCGTGACCACCAGGCGCTCGCCGGGCTGGGCCAGCCCGCGCTCCAGAATCTGCTGGCGGGCGATCCCCAGCATCACGTCGTAATCGGTGGAGTGCTGGGTGATCGCGGGCGTGACTCCCCAGACCAGCGCGAGCTGCCGGAAGGTCTCCGGCTCCGGCGTGGAGGCGAAGATCGGGACGGTGGGGCGGCAGGTGGCCACCTTCCGGGCGGTGAATCCACTGCTGGTGAAGCAGACGATGAGTGGGGCCGACAGCATCTCCGCCGCGGCGCAGACGGCAACGGCGATCGCGTCCTCGGTACGCACCGGCCCGCTCTGGACCTGCCGGTGCAGCGGCAGGGGAACGCCCTCGGCGGCGCGGCGTCCGAGCGCGGCGTCGAGCGTGACCCCTCGGCCCTGGCGCTGCAGCTCCATCTCCCGCGCGATCCGGTCCATCGCGCGCACCGCTTCCAGCGGATAGGCCCCGACCGCGGTCTCGGCGGAGAGCATCACGGCGTCGGTGCCGTCGAGGATCGCGTTGGCGACGTCGGAGGCTTCGGCCCGGGTGGGCCGCGGGGCCTGCACCATCGACTCCAGCATCTGGGTGGCCGTGATGACCGGCTTGCCGTGGAGGCCGGCCTCCCGGATGATCTGCTTCTGCATCAGCGGGACCTCCTCGAAGGGCAGCTCCACTCCGAGATCGCCGCGGGCCACCATGATCGCGTCGGAGACGTCGAGGATGCCGCAGAGGTTCTTGAGCGCGGTGTCCTTCTCGATCTTCGCGACCAGCTTGGTGCCGCGCGGGACCAGCGCCCGCAGCTGCTCCATGTCCTCCGGGCGGCGCACGAACGAGAGCGCGACGTAGTCCACTCCGACCGTCACGGCCTGGGCCACGTCCTCCAGGTCCTTCTCCGTGAGCGCGGGCGCGCTCACCTCGATGCCGGGCAGATTCATCCCCTTGTGGGACTTGAGCAGCCCGCCATAGTGCACCACCGCGACGACCCGCTGGCCCACCACCTCGGTGACTTCTGCCGTCAGGAGCCCGTCGTCGAGCAGGATCCTGGCGCCGACCCGCACGTCGCTCGCGAGCGCGTCATAGGTGGTGGGAATCTCGCCCGGCGCGGCATCGGCCTCGGGCGCGAAGACGACCAGCTGGCCCGGCTCGAGCGGGACCGCCTCGGGGAGGGTACCGACCCGGATGCGCGGGCCCTGCAGATCGAGCAGCACCGCGACCGAATCCCGGCGGCCGCCGGTGACCTCGCGAAGCTGCTCGATCCAGCGGTTCCGGATCTGCGCGGTGCCATGCGAGGCGTTGATCCGGACCACGTCCACGCCGGCGTCGATCAGCGCGCTCATCTGCCCGGGTTGGTCCCAGGCCGGACCCAACGTGGCGACGATCTTGGTGCGGCGAACCTGTGTGCGAGGCATGGGCTGGAGTTTAATGAGGTCTGGCTGAATCACACCTGCATCACCACCTCGCCAGCGACCACGGTGAGCACGGCGCGTCCCGCGCGGAAGGCGTCTCCGCTTCCCTGCTCGGCCTCGGGATCGACTTCCCACGCGACCAGATCGGCGTCCTGACCCGGCGCAAGCGTGCCACGTCGCTGGTCCATGCCTCCCGCGACCGCCGCGCCCACGGTGTAGCACCGGACGATCTCTTCGAAGCCCAGCTTCTCCTCGGGACGCCAACCGCTGGCGGGCCCTCCATCGCTGAAACGCCGCTCGAGCGCGGCATAGACGCCCTCGCGGGGATCAATGGAAGCCACCGGCACGTCGCTCCCGAACACCATCGTCGTGCGCCGCTGGAGCAGCGAGCGAAACGCGTAGGCACCAGCCCCCCGGTCACCCCAGTGGCGGTCCACCAGCGGGATATCGGTGAGTAGATGCGCCGGCTGCATCGAGACGACGATGCCCGACGCGGCGGCACGATCGAGATCCAGGGGGTGCACGCACTGGAAGTGCTCGATGCGGTGGGGAACGGCGGCAGGCGGCGCGTTGCTCAAGAGATCCAGCGCGCGCCGCACGGCCGCATCGCCAATCGCGTGGATGGTCGCCGCGAGGCCCGATCGGGCGGCGGTCTGCACCGCGGCCCGGGCCTCTTCGGCGGTAGTGATGGCCATGCCACGGTCACGGGTTCCGCTGTAGGGCTCCAGCATCCACGCGGTCCGGCTGCCCAGACTTCCATCCAGGAACATCTTGACACCACCGATGGTGAGCCATTCCGAGCCGGTGCCGCTCCGAACCCGTTTCGCGAGCAGATCGGGCAGGGATTCGACCGGCGGGTTGAAGAGCACCCGCAGCCGAAGCCGATCCGTCGCCTCGAGCCGCCGAAAGGCGGCGAGCGCGCGCTCGCCCTCGACATCGTGGATGCCGGTCACGCCGAGGCGATGGGCTTCGAGCTGTGCCTCAAGGACCGCCTCATCCAGGGCGGTGGCGGGGGGCCCAGGCAGATGGGGCATCATCAGCTCCACCGCCCGTTCCAGCAGCAGCCCGGTCGGCTCTCCCGCGGCGTCCCGTACGATCCGCCCGCCGAAAGGATCGGGCGTTTCCCGGGTGATTCCTGCCGCCCGAAGCGCAGCGCTGTTGACCCAGGCAGCATGGACATCCAGCGAATCCAGGTAGACCGGGCCAGGCTGGACCGCGTCGAGCGCGCCCCGATCGGGCGGAGCGGGCCAACTGTTGGCGTCCCATCCCTGCCCCACGATCCAACCCTGGACCGGCGACGCGACACCGACGCGGGCCAGGACCTCCTCTCGTGTCCGGGTCGCAGCCAAACCCACCCGCTGCCGATTGAGCGCCCACATCGTGAAGTGGGTATGCCCGTCCACGAAGCCGGGTGTCACCAGCGCGCCAGGCAACTCGAATCGGGGGGTCCCGGCCGGCACCACTTTCGCCACATCCGCCATGTCGCCCACCGCCTGGACCCGGCCCGCCTCCCACCAGATCGCGTCACCGGAGAGCCCAGGTGCCAGGGTCAGGATCCGGCGTGCCCGGAGGAGCCCCGAGCCAGCCAATGCTGCGGAATTCACTGGCGGGACGGCAGTTGGGAGGGCGCTTTCCACATGTTGAAAAGTCCGCGAAGTGAATATCTGGAATAGCGGGAAAACAGCAGAAAACGCTTCAACTTGATCTTATAACTCACTGGAGATTGAAGCCATAAGTCACGCGGCAACAGAAAGTTCAGTACTGTCGTCACGAAGAGATGTTAGAATAGCGACAGTGTCGCCATGCCCTCAGTAATTATTCAGATTGTGTGATTATGAACATCTTCGACATGGCGAAAGTGCGATTATTCGCGCGCTGCTCCGCCAAGCTCGAGTGTGCCGCTGCCCCGCTCGTACTGAGGCCCGACGAAATGCACGGGCGACGCTTTGAGCGCCGTGGCGACCTCATCCTTGCCGATGATCCGGAGCGAGCCGATCATGACGCGGGACCAGCGCGGACGTAGCACCAGGCGGCCCGCGGCGGGGCCCCGGTGGTCCGGTGCGGCGATCCACGCCACCTCCTCCATTTGGCCTGCCGCCGCGGTGCTGTCGGACGACGCGTGGCCGTCCCAGGTGACGACCGTCTTGCCCAGCTTCACCTGGAAACGGTCTGCGGTGGCCGAAGCCACGGTGTCCTCCTCCTCCCCGTGCGGCACCTTCCCCACCACCAGCGTGACGGAGCGGACTTGAGCGCCGGCGGCCTTGGCCGAATGGATCAGGCGCTCATTGTTGCTCAGAACGAGCAGTGCCACCTCGCGCCGCGCTCCGCCCGCCAGCTCGGCGGCGGCGGCCGTCCACACGCCGAAGAGCAGCGGCTTCCGGGCCTTCTTGTTGGCGAAGGTGAAGTCCTTGGCCTGAAGGGTATCGAGCGCGTAGAGACAGAGGCGGGAAGGTGTCCAGGAGGCGAATTCAGGCTGACCCTTGAGGACCCCGCTCACCACCGGGTGAAGGTCGCCGGCCTGGCTCGCGGTGAGCGGCTGGTATCCTCGCGGGAGCAGCTTGCGAACTGCCGCCGGATCGAGCAGGAGCTGGACGCAGAACCCCGCTCGAATTCCCCCCAGGCTGTAGGGGCCCTGACCCTGTTGGCCGCCCTCCTGAGCCCGCAGTGCCGAGCCGGCGAGGCAGCATGCCAGCGCTGCGACCGGCAGAGACCGGTGTCGAATGGCGGATTCCTCCCGTGTGCCGTGCCGCTCAGCTCGCGCGGGCCTTCCGGACAGCGGCGCCGAGCTCGGCGTAGTGCTTGGGATCGAGCGCGTTGAACTTGAGATTCCGATACTTCACCGCCCCGTCCGGGCCGACCACATAGACCGTACGCCGGGCGAAACCGCTCCCATCGTAGCTGCCGTACTTCCGGGCGACCTTCTGATCCCGGTCGCTGAGCAGCCGGAACGGCAGGTTCAGGCTGGCGGCGAACCGGGTGTGGGTCTCCAGCGAATCGGTGCTGATGCCGACCACAACGACATCGGGACCGAAGAGCGAGTCGTACTGCTCCCCGAAGGTGCGCATCTCGGCCGTGCAGCCGTTGGTGAAGTCGCGGGGGAAGAACGCGACCACCACCGTCTTTCCCCGGTCTCGCCAGAGTTGGTAGCTGTCGTCCGCGGGCCCTACTCCGTCCTTGCTGGCCCAGGGCAGCGTGAAATCGGGCGCGCGGCGTCCAATCTCCGGGCCGGAGATCACGGTGGCGGTTGGCTTCCCGTAGCCGGGATCCTGAGCCCGGAGTGCGGGAACGCCTGCGAGCACGAAGGCGGAGACCAGCGGGAGAACGCGTGCATGCATGAGAAGCGACCCTCTGTCCGAAAGGTTAGTCAGTGCGCGACGAGCCGGTGGAGGACGCCGGCGATGTCCTGGGTACCGCCTACGCCGGTGTAGGCCACCTTCCCGCCCGCGTCCACCACGACCACGTACGAGGTGGTCGGTACCCCGTAGGCGCGGATGCTGGTGCCCTGGTCGTCGTAGAGTGTGCGGTAGGGAGGCTTATGTTCTTCCAGGTATCGACGGACCCGCTCCGGAGTCTGGTTGACCGTGACGTTCACGCCGAGGAACTCGACCCGGCTGCCGAACTCCTGGTGGGCGGCCTTGACCCGGGGAAGCAGCTCCTCGCAGCGCTCACACCAAGTGGCCCAGAACTCGAGCAGCACGGGCTTCCGTCCGAGATACTGCCCCAGATCGACTGGCTTGCCGTCCAAATCGTGGACCGACACGACTGGCGCTCTGGAGCCGACGGCGATCCCCGCGTCCTGCGCCACGGCAGGCACGGCTGATTCGGCAAGCGCCGCGATGAGAGCGAGCACTACGCACCAGGTTCTCATAGCACGCTCCCCATTCGCACCAGATAGTACTCGGCCATGCCGATCAGGAGCACGCCGCCCGCTCGTTTGACCCACAGCATCCATTGGCCCGCCCGGGGTAAGGCCGCCAGCAGTCCGCTGGAGAGTCCCACCGCGATCAGCAGCGCCGTCATGCCCAACGAGAACGCCAGCAGATAAAGAAATCCGAGAGCCGCGCTGCCGCTGCCGGCCACGAAGGTGAGCACCGCGGCGAAGGCCGGCGCACCGCACGGAGCAGCCACCAGTCCCGACGCGGCGCCCATCGCGAAGGCGGCACCCGGGGAGTCTCCGGCCAGCCGGCCCGCCCACGCTGCCCAGCGGCCCGGCGCACTCACGTTAAAGACGTCCAGCAGGGCCAATCCGAACACCAGCAGGAGGTTCGCGGTGAGAAAGGAGGCCCACGGGCTGGAGCTCACCGTTCCGAACAGCGTCCCCGTCAGCCCGGCAAGAAGGCCGAGCAGCGAGTAGACCAGCGCGAGCCCTGCGGCGTAGGCCAGCGTGAGGACCACCGCGCGGGCTCGCGTCGCCTGGCTGGTGCCCAGGCCGCCCAGGACCCCTGCCGTGATCGGGATCATCGGATAGACGCAGGGGGTGAGACTGGTCGCGAGGCCCGCCCCGAAGAGCAGCGGAATGGCGAGCAGCGGTTGCTCGCGGAGCGTGCTGTCGAGGCCGGCGACGAGGGCCGTGTGGGACACGTCACCCGATCCGGGGAGCGGTCATCGGCGCGCCGTAGCGGTTGGCCACGTAGTCCTCCAGCAGCTCGAGGAACTCGGGGACGATCGCGTCGCCTTTCAGCGTGAGCAGGAGCCGGCCGTCGACATAGACCGGCGCTTTCGGCTCCTCGAACGTGCCGGGGAGCGAGATGCCGATGTTGGCGTGCTTGGACTCGCCCGGACCATTCACCACGCATCCCATGACGGCGACCTTCATCTCCTCCACGCCGGGCCGCTCCTCGCGCCATACCGGCATCTTGGCGCGAAGATAATCCTGGATCTCCTGCGCCATCTGCTGGAAAAAAGTGCTGGTGGTGCGGCCACAGCCGGGACAGCTGGTGACCTGCGGGCTGAAGCTCCGAAGGCCCAGCGACTGGAGGACCTGCTGGGCGACCTGGACCTCCTCGGTGCGGTCGCCGCCCGGGGCCGGCGTGAGCGAGACTCGGATGGTGTCCCCGATCCCTTCCTCCAGCAGGATGCTGAGGCCCGCCGTGCTCGCGATGATCCCCTTGGACCCGAGCCCGGCCTCGGTGAGGCCGAGGTGCAGCGGATAGTCGCAGCGGGCGGCGAGCACGCGATAGACGTCCACCAGATCCTGCACCCCGGAGACCTTGGCGCTCAGCACGATGCGATCGTGGGGCAGTCCGGTCTCCTCGGCGAGGGCGGCGGACTGAAGCGCGCTCTCGACCATCGCGTCCATGGTGACGTCGCGGGTGTCTCGCGGCTCGGCGAGCCGGGCGTTCGCGTCCATCATCTCGGTCAGGAGCTGCTGGTCCAGCGAGCCCCAGTTGACGCCGATCCGCACCGGCTTGTCGTTGGCGATCGCCACCTCGATGATGGCGCGGAAGTTCTCGTCGTGCCGCTTGCCCCCGACATTGCCCGGATTGATGCGGTACTTGGCCAGGGCCTCCGCGCACGCGGGATGGCGGGTCAGCAGCAGGTGGCCGTTGTAGTGGAAATCGCCGATGATCGGCACGGTCAGGCCGAGCCGGTCGAGTCCCTCGACGATCCTGGGCACGGCCGCCGCCGCGACCTCGTTGTTCACGGTGACCCGCACCAGCTCGCTGCCCGCGCGGGCCAGCGCCGCCACCTGCTGCACGGTGCCCGGCACGTCCGCCGTGTCGGTGTTGGTCATCGACTGCACCACGATCGGATGTCCCGAGCCCACGGGCACACCCCCGACCGAGGCGGTGGCAGTCCGACGGCGAGGAAAGGGTGGCATCACAGGAATATAACTCAGCCCCGGGGTGTTCCTTGCGCACCCTTCACAACCTGCGCGAGATTCGAGCATGCCTCCGGACCCCGAGCCCGCGGCCCTGCGAGCTGCCATCACCGGCGTAGCCGGTTACGTGCCGGCGCGCGTGGTGACCAACGCCGAGCTCGCGAGCCGGCTGGACACGTCGGACGAGTGGATCATTACCCGCACAGGCATCCGCGAGCGGCGGCTCGGCGCGCCGGGCGAGACCACCTCGACGATGGGGGCGGAGGCGGTGCGCCGGCTGATGACGCAGCGCGACCTCGGACCGGAGGACATCGGCGCGCTCATCGTGGCGACCGTCACCCCCGACATGATGTTCCCCGCCACCGCCTGCCTGATCCAGGACCAGGTCGGACTGCGGAACACCTGGGGGTTCGACCTCTCGGCGGCGTGCTCCGGGTTTCTCTACGCGCTCACGACTGCGGCGCAGATGGTGGTGGCCGGCGCGCACCGCCGGGTGATCGTGGTCGGGGCCGATCTGATGAGCGCGATCATCGACCCGCTCGACCGGACGACGGCCGTCCTGTTCGGCGATGGCGCGGGCGCCGTGCTCCTGGAAGCGGCCGAGCCGGGCTTCGGAATGCTCGACTTCTACCACCGGGTCGACGGGAGCGGCCGGAACGACCTGCTCATGCCCGCCGGAGGAAGTCTCCACCCCTCGAGCGCGGAGACCGTCGCCGCCCGGCAGCACTTCCTGCGACAGAACGGTCGGGTGGTCTTTAAATTCGCCATCTCCCAGATGGCCGAGTGTATCGAGATCCTGCTCAGCCGGCACCAGCTCACACCCGGCGACATCGCCCTCGTCATCCCCCACCAAGCCAACCAACGGATTCTCGATGCCACGGCGGAACGCATAGGTCTGCCGGCGGAGCGCATGGCCTCGGTGATCGCGCGCTACGGAAACACCACCGGGGCGACGCTTCCTCTCGCCCTGGAAGACGCGGTCTGCACCGGTCGCATCAAGCGGGGCGACCTGGTGGTGTTCGTGGCGGTGGGCGCTGGCTTCACAGTGGGAGCGAGCCTGGTGCGCTGGCAGTAGCGCCCGGCCGGCGATCTAGCGACTAGTCGAGAACTCTGCCTGGTCGATGGCGGCGAGATCGGCGGGAGAGAGGGTGAGGTCGGCGGCCTGAACGCTGTCCAGCGCGTGCTCCACCGTGCGCGCGCTGGGAATGGCGATCAACGCGGGGGACTGCGCCAGCACCCAGGCCAGCACCAGTGCGTGCGTCGAGACGCCGTGCCGGGCGGCCATCTGCTGTAGAACGGGATGGGTGGGGAGCCTGCGATTGAGCCGGCCACCACCGGTCGGGCTGTAGGCGAGAAATCCGATGCCCCGCCCGGTGCAGTGACTCACCACCCCCGACGTGAGCGCCTCCCGGAAGAACGGATTGAGCCGGTTCTGCACGCTGGTGATCGGCACAATCGACTCGGCCGTGCGGATCTGGTCGATGGTGACGTTCGAGAGGCCGACCCAGCGGATCTTTCCCTCCTTGCGCAACTCCGCCAGCGCGCCGACACTCTCGGCGAACGGCACCCGCGGGTCGGGCGCGTGGAGCTGGTAGAGGTCGATCCGGTCGACCTCGAGCGCCCGCAGGGAGCGATCGCATGCCGCGCGGAGCTGCGCGGGTCGAGCGTCGCTCTCCCAGGATCCACCCGGCCGCACCACCCCACCCTTGGTGGCCACCAGCACGCGTGTGCGATCGCCATTCCACTCCCGGAGCGCCCTGGCGATCAGCCGCTCGTTGTGCCCGATGTCGTGCTGGTCCAGGCAGTACACGTCCGCCGTGTCCAGCAGGGTGACGCCGGCGTCGAGCACGGCGCGGAGCACCGCCAGCGACTGCGACTCCGGTGGTCGGTCCTGAATGGAGAGATGCATCCCGCCGTAGCCGATCGCGGTGACCGGCGGGGCCTCCGAACCCAGCGGGCGTAACTTCACTCGCCGCCGGGTCCGATCAAAGCAGGCTTCACGCGAGTCCCAACTGCCGGGTGAGCCGCCGCCAGTCATCCGCGCCCAGGATGCCCTGCTCCAGCAGGGGGCTGAGGGTGGCGAGGATCTCGGCCCGGGAGCCGTCGATCCGGCGCTCGCGGAGCTCGGTGATCATGCGGGAGAATCGGTGCTCGTACTCGTCCGCCTCGAGCTCTCCGCTGGTGCGCTGGGAGGAGAGCTTCTTGAGCTCCTCCGCCACTCGGGCGGGGGTCACGGGCTTGAGGGTGCCGCCCGGTTGGTCAGCCGACATGTCGTACCTCTCGCAGTCCCAGGGGAAAGGTGAACCGGCGATCCACCTGCATTATGGCCCGCACCGACGCGCCTCGTCCAGGGCGGACTTGTCCTGTGGCTTCACTGGTCCCGTCGACGGGTGAGCATGAAGCCAATGTAACCGGGGGCGGTTCGAAGTACCGAGCGGGCGGCGCCGGACAAGGCAACGGGATGCCGGCCGGAGCCGGACATCCCGTTGGGTACCACCCGTGCGTTCGTCGAGTCGGTTATGACATTCGGACTACCCGCGGATGACCACGATCACCCGCACTCGCTGAAGCCGCACACGTGGCACTTCATGCACCCCTCGGCGAACTCGAGCTGCGAGCCGCAGTCGGGGCAGGCGCCGGAGAGGGTATCCTGCATGCCTCCCAGCATCATCTGTTCGCCGCCGGAACCCGAGTAGGCCGCCCGCTGCGGTACCACCGGCGCGGGCTCGAGCGCGCTGGGCGCCCCGGGCAGCAGCTCCTGCTGGATGCCCTGCTTCTCCTGCATCCACCGCTCGATGGCGATGCCGACCGCGTCCGGTACCGAGAGCACCTTGTTGGGCCCGAGACCGATGACTCGGTCGGAGCTGATCCCGCGAAGCTGCCGGTAGATCTCCTTCATCGGGATCCCCGACCGGAGAGCCAGGCTGATGAGCCGGCCAAGCGCCTCGACATCGGCCATCAACGCGCCACCGGCCTTACCCAGGCTCATGAACACCTCGAACGGCTGTCCCCGGTCGTCCTCGGTGATGGTCACGTACAGCGTGCCCAGCGGCGTTTCCAGTCGTCGGGTGGCACCCCGCAGCAGCTCGGGCCGAGAGCGCTTCTGCCGCCGCTGCAGGTTCTCGGCTTCCAGCTCGTGCACCATCTTCCGCAGCCGCTCGTTCTCCGCCTCGAGCTCGGCGAGCTGCCCCTTGAGCTCGGG